>NZ_SDMK01000002.1:600000-900000 GCF_004123295.1 Silvibacterium dinghuense
CGCGCCGCCGCGAGCCGGGTGGACCGAAGGACTGGATCAATCTTCGCGGCGCGCGCGCCAACAATCTCAAGGGACTGAACATCGACATCCCCATGGGCATGCTGGTCGCCATCACCGGCGTCTCGGGCTCGGGTAAGTCCACGCTCGTGCATGAGGTGCTCTACAAAGTCATCGCGCATCAGCTCGGCAAAACCGAGGGCGGCGACCCATCGAATCTCTACAAGGAGATCAAGAACGCCGACCGCCTGAATGACATCGTGCTCGTCGATCAGAACCCTATTGGCCGCACCCCGCGCTCAAATCCCGTTACCTACATCAAGGCCTTCGACGCTATCCGCGAGCTCTTCGCCTCGCAGCCCGAAGCGCAGCGCCGCGGCTACGGCGCCGGGCACTTCTCCTTCAACGTCCCCGGCGGGCGTTGCGATGTCTGCGAAGGCGATGGCACGGTGACCGTCGAGATGCAGTTCCTGGCCGACGTGGAACTGCCCTGCGAGGAGTGCGGCGGCACGCGTTACAAGGCCAGCACGCTCGAAATCAAGTACAAGGGCAGGAATATCCACGAAGTCCTCGGCATGACCGTGAAGGAAGCCCTGCGCTTCTTCACCGGCACGCCGAAAATCGTGGATAAGCTTGCCGTCCTCGAAGAAACCGGCCTGGGCTATGTACGTCTCGGGCAGTCGGCCACCACGCTCTCCGGCGGTGAGGCGCAGCGCGTGAAGCTGGCCGCGCACCTGGCCACCGTGCGCAGCGACCCGAAGAAGCAGAGCCGCGTGCTTTACATCCTCGACGAGCCCACCACCGGCCTGCACTTCGACGACGTCAGCAAGCTGCTGCAGGCCTTCCGCAAACTCATC
The DNA here is from genome assembly GCF_004123295.1 of Silvibacterium dinghuense. NCBI lineage: Bacteria > Pseudomonadati > Acidobacteriota > Terriglobia > Terriglobales > Acidobacteriaceae > Silvibacterium > Silvibacterium dinghuense. The sequence goes on from NZ_SDMK01000002.1 coordinate 600,855, forward strand.
GACGGCGGCGGCTCGCTGGTGGTCATCGAGCACAATCTCGACGTGATCAAGTCCGCCGACTGGGTGCTCGATCTCGGTCCCGAAGGCGGCTCCGCAGGCGGCCAGTTGGTTGCCGCGGGCACGCCCGAGGAGATTGCCGCCAACGAGTTCTCGCACACCGGCTACTGGCTCGCAAAAGTCCTCGCCGCACGCCGTGAGCCTGTAAACGAATCCGCTTCCTAGCCGTCCCATAGCAGGTGAACTTTTTGCAGCCCCTTCGTATCTCGCTTCTGTCGTTGTTCGTGCTTTCTCCGCTGGCTCTCAGCGCCCAATCGAACCAGCTTCCGCCTGGCTCGTCCGAACCGGATCAGACCCCGGCCAAGCAGCAGTCCGCCGCACCACAGCCCACCGATGGTCCGCTGGCAAACATCGAAAACGAGATCGAGCAGAAGCATTTCGACCAGGCGCGCACGCAGCTTGACCCATACCTTTCCGCACATCCGGATGATGCCCGCGCTCTCTTCGACCGCGGCTATTGCGACGATGCCGAGGACAAGAGCGAGCAGGCTCTCACCTGGTACCGCAAGGCGGTCGCCGCCGATCCCAATCAGTTCGAGCCGCAGATGGCGCTCGGCCTGCTGCTCGCCCAGCAGAACTCGACCGATGACGCCGTAAAGGCGCTCCAGGCCGCCGTCGCCCTTGAGCCCAACCCGCCGAACCCGGCAGCCAAGGCGCAGGCCTACCGCACGCTCGCCCGTTTGCTCGAGAAGTCTAATCCCGACGACGCCCGCGACGCGCTGCTCGCCGCCCTCAAGCTGACTCCGGAGACCACCGACGATACGCTGCTTACCGCCTCCATTGCCGAGGCAGAAGACGATGATGCTGTCGCCGAGCAGGCTTATCGCCAGGTTCTTAAGGTTGAGCCGGAGAACGGTACAGCCATCTCCGGCCTTGCGCACCTGCTCATCGCCCAGAAAAAGTTCGACGAAGCAGCGCCGCTGGTCCACTCCGCGCTGCTCCGCGATCCTGATGATCCGGCGCTGAACGCACAGTACGCTGCTCTGCTCGCTGCGCAGGGTAAAGACGACGAGGCGACTGCCACCCTCGAAAAGCTGCACACGCTGAAGCCGCAGGACCGCCAGGTATCGCTCATGCTCGCCGACTCCTACGTCAGCGCTGGCGCCCTGGATAAGGCCGATGCGCTGTATGCAGCCCTCATCGCCGCCTCACCCAACGATGCGGACCTGCTCTCGGCCCGCGGCCAGGTGCTCATCGAGGAGCAGAAGAATGCCGAGGCGTTGCCCCTTTTCCAGCAGGCCGTAAAGCTGGCTCCACAAAACGCCGATGCATGGAGTGGGGTAGCCTTCGCCGCCTCGAAAACCGGCAATCCCACCCTGGAACTGGATGCTCTTGCAGCCAGATCAAAATTGGCCCCCGAAACGCCTGCTACTTACTTTCTTTGGGCCACCGCGCATGACAAGCTGCACCATACCAAGCAGGCAGTGGAGTATTATCGTCTGTTCCTGAGCGCAGCTCAGGGCAAGCTGCCGGACGAGGAGTGGCAGGCGAAGCAGAGGCTGGCGCTTCTCGCCAAGTAGACATCCCACGCCGTAGACGTGCCGTAGCACCGGGAGGTGCACCATGCGGTTCGTAAGACTTATTCTTCTCACCGTCGCCGCCCCCACGGTTCTGGCTCTCAGCCCATCCTCAGCCCAGGCGGCCACAGAAAAATTCCTGGACAGCCAGCAGATCGCGGCGCTCGAGACACGCGCCGCGCAGGCCGCTCCGAAAGAGCAATGCTTCCTGTACGCGGAGCTCGCTCATTCCATGGCAGAGATTGCCGGCCAGCAGCTCAATGCCGGAGACGAGCGCGATGCCGCCGAGTCCATCCGAGCGGTTCAGCGATACGCAGACAAGATCCACATGAATGTCGCGGACGACGCGCGCAAGCTCAAGAACGCGGAGATCCTCATGCGGCAGACGGCTTTCCGCCTGAAGGCGATCATGCTCGACGCCTCGCTCGATGACCGCCCCTCGCTTGAAAGCACCCTGAAGCAGCTCGATAAGGTGGAATCCGAAATGATGCTCCAGGTTTTCCGGCACTGAGTTTGCAGGACAAAAAGCACAATCTGGCCATCCTGCATCTAAAGTGATGGAGTGAAAGAAAACTCTGTGCCAGCCAGTCTCATTTCGCGCAGCCGTACTAACTGCCCCCCCTGCAGCCGGCGGTCCCTGTCCAGGCTTGTCGTTTCTTTGCTGTTCTGCGCCGCTTTTCTCGCACCCGCGTTTCTCCATGCGCAGAATGACAAAGATCCGCTCAACGACCAGGAAGTGGACCAGATCCGCGAACTGCGCAATCAGCCCGTGGAGCGCATCAAGCTCTACCAGAAATTCATCGAGGCGCGGATCAGCGCCATCAAAGAGATTGGCGCACACCCGAAGACAGACGATCGCAAGGCCGAGTTGCGGGCCAAGCTCGAAGAGTTCACCCATCTCTCCGATGAGCTGCAGGACAATCTCGAGACCTTCGATGACTCCCATGCGGATATACGCAAAGCGTTAAAGGATCTCGTTCCGGTCAGCTCGAAGTGGAAGGAAATTCTCCAGGCCGCAGTTCCCGATCCGGCCTATGATTTTTCCCAGGAAACCGCCCTCGACTCTGCACAAAGCACAGCCGATCAGGCCCGCGAACTCCTCCAGAGCCAGCAAAAGTATTTTGCCGAACACAAAAACGAAGCCAATAAAAATGGCACCGGTCCCAGTTAGGTCGAGAAATCTCTCTTCTTACGCTTCTTGATATCCTTGAAGCAGTGAATCCTGAGCTCGTCCGCTGGTTTGAAGAGGAGTATCGTGTGCTGCGCCCGCGCGCACCGATGCCTGCCTTCGAAGTCCGTTTCTACCGCTTCACCAGCCTCAACACCACCATCCGGCTCCGCGAAGGCGTTCTGAAAGTCCGGCTCTCGGACATCCTGGAAAGCGCCCCTGAGTCTGTTCTCCGCGCCATCGCGCATATTCTTATCGCCAAGCTCTACCGCAAGCCGATCGAGACGGCACACGCGACGCGGTACCGGCGCTACACCTCCAGTGAGGTCGTCGTGCGGCATACCGAGCGCATCCGCCAGTCACGCGGCCGCAAACGCATCTCCACAGCCAAGGGCGACCACTACGACCTCGACGAAGTCTTCGAGTCCATCAATATCCGCTTCTTTCATGGATTGCTCGGCCGCCCCATGCTTACCTGGAGCGAGCATCGCGCGCGCCGCCTGCTGGGCCACTATGACGCGGCACATAACACCATCATGATCAGCAAGGTGTTCGACCGCCGCAACACTCCGCGCTATGCCATCGAATACCTGATGTACCACGAAATGCTGCATCTCAAGCATCCGGTGAAGACCCGTAACGGACGCCGCTGCGTGCATTCGCGCGAGTTCCAGGCCGACGAGAATCTCTTCCCCGAGCTTGACCAGGCCAAGGCCTTTCTCCGCACGTTATAGACACGCATCCCTGTTAGACTCAGCTTCGAGCCGGGTTCCATCCGGCCTCGATTTTCTTCAAGGAGTCACCGTGTCCGAAAACCAGCCCCAGAATGAAGTGAAGATCACCGTCCGCCCCAACGGCCCATTCCGCGTAGAAGGCGCCGTCACGCTGGTCGATGCTCAGGGAGGCCAGTGGGATCTGACCGGCAAGCCGGCTTTCTCGCTCTGCCGCTGCGGCGCCTCCGCCAACAAGCCTTTCTGCGATGGCGCGCACAACAAGATCGGCTTCCAGGCCAATGACACCGCACCGCCGCCGGCCGTTCCTCCCACCGCCACCGAGAACAGCTAACCTCCCTTTCAAGACCGGAGGCCGGCAGCGCGCCCCCTCGCCTGCCGGCCTTTCAGTATTTCTGGATGTCTTCCGCAGAGCGCGACCAGCGGGAGCGGAGGCCGAAGGCAATCCGCCCTGCGCGGAGCAGCCGGACTCGCCAGCAGCCTGCAAGTGGCGGACAATAGGTGCATGAGTACCACAAGCCCGTTCACCGATGTACCCGGCGCCCTGGCGGAGTTTCGCGCCGGCCGCATGATCGTCGTCGTCGACGATGAGGATCGCGAAAACGAAGGCGACCTCACCCTGCCCGCTGAGTTCGTCACTCCGGAAGCCATCAATTTCATGGCGAAGTATGGCCGCGGGCTCATCTGCCTCACACTGACCGAAGAGCGCGCCGACTACCTGCGTCTCGATCCGATGACGCAACAGAACTCTTCGCGTTTCGGCACCGCCTTCACAGAGACCATCGAAGCGCGCGAAGGCGTAACCACCGGCATCTCCGCCGCCGACCGCGCTCACACCATCAAGGTCGCCATCGATCCGCGTTCGACGGCGCACGATCTCGCCCGCCCTGGCCATGTCTTCCCGCTCCGCGCCCGCCGCGGCGGCGTTCTCGTCCGCGCCGGACAGACCGAGGCCTCGGTCGATCTCTCCCGCATGGCTGGCCTCGTGCCCGCAGGCATCATCTGCGAAATCATGAATGACGACGGCAGCATGGCGCGCGTACCCGACCTCATCAAGTTCTGCGAAGAGCACAACATGAAGATGCTCACCGTCGCCGAGCTTATCCGCTACCGGCTGCAGAACGAGCGCTACATCTTCCGCGTCGCTGAGAGCGTGCTCGACACCCCGCACGGCGAATTCCGCGTCATCGCCTATGAGAGCGAAGTCAACGGCGGAGAAAGCCATCTCGCTCTCGTCAAGGGCGACGTCGGCAAAGGCGATCAGCCTGACCTCGTCCGCGTGCATTCGCATTGCCTGGCCGGCGACATCTTCGGCGCATCCACCTGCGACTGCCGTCATCTCGTGCAGCAATCTCTGAAACAGATCGCGGAAGCCGGACACGGCGCTCTCATCTATCTGCACAACACCACCCGCGGCTTCGACATCGACCGCACCGTGCAGCCGCATCGCATTCTCTTCCATCGCGAAGCGCGCACCAGCGATCCAGACCGACACCAGCGCATCCTGCGCCAGGTCGGACTCGGCGGCCAGATTCTCGCCGACCTCGGCATCACCCGCATCCGCCTGCTCTCGAACACACCTACACACGTGCCTGCTCTCCAGGGCTTCAACGTGGAGATCGTTGAACAAGTGCCTGTGCTCGCGGCCTCACCACAGGAGACGACATAAAGCGGGAACTTTCTTCCTGCTGTTTGCGTAGCCGGTAAAGGCGCATCTGCGCTAAAGCTTTACCCGGGAGCCAACTTCTATGCGACGCTTGTTGTACGCCGCCCTTACTGCACTGCTCTTCTGCGTGGCCGCTCACTCAGCCCACGCAGAGGGCGACCGGGTTTCCTTCCTGCACGATATCCACGTCACATCGAATGAAGAGGCGCATGACCTTGTCTGCTTTGCCTGCTCTATTCATGTCGATGGTCCGGTTCACGGCGACACGGTCGCCTTCCTTGGCAGTATCCAGGGCAATGCGCCCATTGACGGCGATGCCGTCGCCTTTCTCGGGGACATCACCATCGGACCCAATGGGCATGTCGACAAGGACTGTGTCGCATTTCTGGGTTCGGTCCTACAGCACGAGCCAGGACAAGTGGGCAAGGATGTCGTCGAATTCCCTTTCATCCTGATTCTCATCCCCATCTGCCTCATTGTGTTTATCGTTTATCTCGTGCGCGCCCTGTTCCGCCGCCCGCGGCCACCCTTCCCCATGCCACCACCACCGCCTTTCAGATAGCGCAAGTAGCAATGCGTGCCTCACATCTCGTTCTGCTCAAGATGTGGGTCGCAGAACGCCGAAAAGATCGTGCTCCCCCACTCAAGCCAAAAGCAGGCTTGAATGGGCCACCCGGCCAGTGCCGCGACCAACGGGAGCAGAGGCCGAAGGCGGAAGGCCTGAACGGCCAGTCCCCTGTTACCCTCGATAGAGAATCCTGCAGTAGATCGAGGCACATTGGTACCCGTTCGACCCTTTGAATATCCCGGCAGCAAGGCTCCGCTCTCCTGCGGACCCGTTTCGCTCGCATCGCTCGCCAAGAAGCACGGCACGCCGCTCTACGTCTATTCGGCAGATGCCATCCGCTATCGCTTCGGCCTATTCCAGCAGGCCTTCGCCGGACAGCGCCATCTCATCTGCTACGCCGTCAAGGCAAACTCCTCGCTCGCGATTCTTAAACTGCTCGCCGCCGAAGGCGCAGGCTTCGATATCGTCTCGGGCGGTGAACTCGAGCGCGTGCTCGCCGTCGCTCCCGAGGCCGCAGGCCGCGTCGTCTTCTCCGGCGTCGGCAAGACCGCACCCGAGCTCGATCTTGCGCTCCGCTCCGGCATTCTGCTCTTCAACGTGGAGAGCGAAGGCGAGCTCGAGCTTCTCGCCGAGCGTGCCGCGAAGCTTCGCAAGCGCGCCCGCATCGCCCTGCGCGTCAATCCTGATGTCTTTGCCGAGACGCATCCCTACATCTCCACCGGCCTGCGCGAGCACAAGTTTGGCATCGATATCCGCCGTGCCCGCGCCGTCTATCGCCGCGCCGCTCAGGACAAGTGGCTTGAGCCAGCAGGCATCAGCGTCCACATCGGCTCACAGATTCGTACCGCCGACCCCTTCGGCGCCGCTGCCGATCGTGTTGCCAAGCTGGTTCGCGATCTCCGCAAAGATGGCCTGCCCATCCAGTACCTCGACGCAGGCGGTGGCCTCGGCATTGAATATCACGCTGCTCAGCCCTTCCATCCCGAAGAGAAGGTACAGCAATACGCCGCAGCAGTACGCGCAGCGGTCAGCGAGCTCTCCGACATCACGCTGCTGCTCGAGCCCGGCCGCTTTCTCGTCGCACAGGCCGGTGCGCTTCTCGCCCGTGTCCTCTATGTGAAGAAGAATGGCGAGAAGACCTTCGTCATCACCGATGCGGGCATGAACGATCTCATCCGCCCCACGCTCTACCAGGCGCATCATGAGATTCTGCCCGTCGAGCCACCATCCTCGCGCCGCACCATCACGGCGGATGTGGTCGGCCCGGTCTGCGAGAGCGGCGACTTCTTCGCCCGCGACCGCGTGCTTGCGCCGCTTAAGCCTGGCGACCTCGTCGCCATTCTGGACGCAGGCGCCTACGGCATGTCACTCGCCTCGAATTACAACACCCGTGGCCGCGCCGCCGAGGTGCTGGTCGAAGGCAAGCGCGCACGGCTGATCCGCCGCCGCGAAACATTAGCTGACATGTTAAGTACGGAGACTCCTTAGCTGTTAGCCACTAGCTTCTAGCTCTTAGCTGCAGTGGCCGCCACAACGCACGCGGTGCCCGCGATCTGGCTAGAAGCTAAAAGCTAGCAGCTAATAGCTTCTTCACCTTGTCATCACGCCATCCACGCAGGTATGTTGATGGCGTGATGACTCGCGCCCTGAAAGTCGCTGCCCCTCTTGTCTTCGCATTTTCACTCACCGCCCTGGCTGCCAATTCTCTTGTCGTCAAGACAAATAAAGGAAAAGTCCAGGGCGCTCCGACCTCCGATGGTCAGGTCATCGCCTTCAAAGGCATCCCTTACGCCGCCCCACCGGTCGGCGATCTCCGCTGGAAGCCACCGATCCCCGCGGAAAAGTGGAACGGCATCCGGCAGGCTACCGAGTACGGCTCACACTGCGTGCAGACCAATCCCTTCCCGGACATGGTTTTTCATGATCCCAGCGAGAGCGAGGACTGCCTGACGCTGAATGTATGGGTGCCAAAAGGCGCAAAACCAGGCTCGCTGCCCGTCATGGTCTGGATCTATGGCGGCGGCTACTATGCCGGTGGAACCTCCGAGGCTCGCCAGGACGGCCAGTTCCTCGCGCATCGCAACGTGGTCGTGGTAACCCTCAACTATCGCCTCGGCATCTTCGGATTCTTTGCCCATCCCGGCCTCAGCGCCGAATCGCCGCATCACGCATCCGGCAACTATGGCCTCATGGATCAGACTGCAGCCATCGAATGGGTCGTGCGCAACATCAAGGCCTTCGGTGGCGATCCGAAGAACCTTACTCTCTTCGGGGAGTCCGCAGGATCGTTCTCCGTCAGCGCGCAGCTGGCCTCGCCGCTTGCAAAAGACCATATTCAGAAGGCCATCGGCGAGAGCGGAGCCGCCTTCTTCAGCAGCGGGCTGAGCTTCCCCGCACGCGAAGCTGCAGAGAAAATCGACGCAGACTTTGCCGAAGCAGCCTTCCACACGACGAATATTGCAGATCTGCGCAAAGTCTCCGCTGCGGATCTGGTAAAAGCCTCGACGGCGAAGACCACGCCGCCTCCGCCGCGCTTTGGCCCGGATGTCGACGGCTATTTCCTGCCCGACAGCGTGCCCAATATCTACGCTGCCGGAAAGCAGGCGCACATCCCCCTGCTCGCAGGATGGAACGCGGATGAGGTTCGCGGTGCTGTCCTGCTCGCTCCGCAGAAAATGACCGCCGAGCGCTTCAGAACCCAGGCCCAGGCCGAGTTCACGACGAACGCCGACAGGTTCCTTGAGCTCTACCCTGCGAATACCGACGAAGAGGCCGTACAGTCGGCCGGAGACTACGTCAGCGATCGCTTCATCGCGTTCTCCACCTGGCGCTGGCTAGAAGCACAGGTAAAGACCGGGAGCGCGCCTGTCTATCGCTACCGCTTTGACCTGCCCGCTCCCACGGATAAGTTCCACCCCGTCGCCACCGGCGCATTCCACTCCGATGACATCGAATACGTCTTCGGCACACTCGATTCACGGCCGGATGCGAAGTGGCGTCCCGAAGACCGCGCGCTCTCCGACCAGATTCAGCAATACTGGACCAATTTCGCCCGCACCGGCGATCCCAATGGCCCAGGTCTGCCGAAGTGGCCCACCTACAACGCGGATGACGACTGGCAGATCATGCATCTGAATGCGACATCGGAAGCCAAACCCGAAGTTCAGCGCGACCGTTATCTCTTCCTCGACAGCGTATGGAGCGCTCCGAAAAAGCCGTAACCTCTTCTCGAAACGCAAAAAAGACCGCCTGGCTCCTCATTGGAACCAGGCGGTCCTTGCTTTCTCCCTGAAAGCTACGACTTGGCTTCCACCGCGGCAACTGTGATCGTATCGCCGTCAACGGTGCCCGTCACGGTTACATCTTCACCGGCATGCGCGGCCACAGCATCGGTCTTGCCCTTCAGTTGATAGACCTTCCCGTCCTTCACCAGCACCGGCTGGCTGCCGCCCTTCATGCATCCCTTGATGCACTTGGTTGCGGCCTCACTTGGTGAGCTATGCTCAGCGCCGCAGTGCGCTTCGCTGACAAACCCTGAGATCTGCTGCGCAGGTTGCGCAAAAAGAACCGGAACACCCAAAACCAGGGTTCCCACGATTGCTGCCATCCGAATCTTCATACTGCCTCCTCGCTGCCTGCTCATCTTACCCACCCGAGTTTACGCTACTTCTCCTGGTCGCCCGCTGTAAAGCCTGTCCACGGCCCTGCTTTCATATCGCGCAACACAGGCGCCTGCCAGGAATATTCCGGATGCGCCGCCAGAAACGGCTTGGCCAGAAAGTCCTCGCCGCACGGATGCCCGGCACGCGCCACGATGCCCATCTTTGCCGCCATGTCGCTATCTGTAGCTTTGCCCTGCACCGCGCCGCCCGGATAGTACGGCCCCCAGTCCCACTGCGGCACGCCATCCTTCGTCGCGTCCACATGTCCGCACAAGGAGCGCTCGCCGGCTTTCTCCGTCTTCAGGAAGCTGTCTTCATGATCGGCAAGAAACCGCTCCGCCAGGGATACATCGATTCTGCCTTTGTACTCCTTCATCAGCTGCTCCCAGCGCACGCGCCGCGCATTCGGAGAGGAGGACAGGTCGTTGATATTGAAACCATCCGTCTCGTCCTTGATCAGGCTTGGATCGCGCGCAAAGTTTGAGCTGACAAAGTAGCCATCCTTCTTTCGCCACACCGGCGAGTGCTTCAGACCGAGTTCGAGATAGGCGATCTCACCAGTTTTTCGATCGCCGATCAACCAGTCATTCGCATAGCCGCCATTATTCCCTTCAAGCATCGTGGCGAGATAATCGTCGATCGAGTTCGCATACTGCAGCGCCTTGCGCGAGCGCACGAACTCCGGCTTGCCCTTCGAGTTCCATCCCTCGAACTGTGTGATCGTCGTTTCGGTCATCAGGATTCCAGCGTCATTGATCCCGAAATCGTCTCCGCTGGTAATGACTCCTGCCGAGCCGTCCATCAGAATGCGGTGTCCTTTTGCCGGCTGCATGTCGAAGATCACCACCGAACGCTCGCCATCGGCATAAGACGACCAGTTATTGTGCGCAATCACAATCTTGCCGTCCTTCGTGTAGCTGCCCGTTGCGATAAACGCGCTGCAGTTCCCCGGGGCCTTCGGATCTGTCTTTGCCAGATCGGGCCGCGCACCCGCCGCCGTCTCCTTGCTCTTGTCCAGCCACGGCACGTAATACTCCGTCAGCTCGGTATTGCCGTTGATCGCCACGATGTCCCAAAGGTCGAGATTGCCTCCGTGCGCCTTCACCCCGGCGGCAATGCCCTTCAGTTCCGCCTGATATTCCGGATCGATCTGCGGCCACAGCATCGTGCGGCTCGCATCGCGAAAGAAGGCCCAGTCGCGATGCGTGGAATGCTCGGCCTCGAGCTTCAATGCCTTGTAGTTGTCCTCTATTTCGTCCGCGAGGAGATAACCGTGCTGAAAGCCGATCGTATCCGGGCTACCCTCAAGATGCACATACGTCCAGCCGCCGCGCTCGAAACGGTAAGCATGCTCTAACCGAGGATCACTGTGATTTTGGGTTGCTGCAAAGCTGAGCGGAGCCGCAAGAGCGGCAACCGCGAAAAGCACACGAAAGAATCGAGACATGCCCGCCTCTGACCGGAAAGAAGGATGGTCTCCATCCTACAGGCTGACGCTCTTCGCTAAAGAAAAAGAGAGCGGCGAATCTTCTCGCCGCTCTCTTGTCACGCTTCCTTGCGGAAGCTGTTTGTTTGCTGCCTGGCTCTAGCGCTTCTTTGCCGGCTTGGCCGGTGCTTTCTTTGCAGGAGCGGCTTTCTTGGCGACAGGCTTGGCCGGGGCCTTTGCCGGAGCAGCTTTCTTCGCGACAGGCTTAGGAGCAGGTTTCGCAGTCTTGACCGGCGCCTTGGCCGTACTCTTCGCCGGAGCGTGCTTCGTGGCAGGTTTCGCAGACTTGGCAGGCGCGGCCGGAGCCGGCTTGTGCGCCGCCTTCGCCGGGGCCTTCGCAACAACCTTGGCTGGAGTGTTCTTTGCCGGGGCTGGCTTGGCCGCAACCGCCTTGGCCGGCACAGCTTTTACCGCAGGCGCAGCCTTCACCGGCTTTGCCGCAGCCTTGGTTGCAACCGCCACAGGTTTCGCTGCCGCCGGTTCCTTCTTCGGCTCGGCTTTCACTTCCGGCTTGGGCTTTGCCTCTGCCTTTGCGGCAACCGGCTTGGCGCGCACCGGAGGAGGCACCGAATGATCCTCGTCCATCTCGTCGTCTGCTTCGTCCTCGTCGTCGAGGTTTCGCTCCGCCTCTTCTTCGAGTTCGTCGCGGGTAGGCAGATCTTCCTCGTCGTCCAGATCCTCTTCTTCGGCCTTGATCTTCACGCTGCCGCGCTTGCCGCGCGTGCGCTTGATGCTGACCGGCGGAGGAGGAGCCGGCGGCGAATGCGGCTCAAGAAAAGCACGCATGGCTTCGTCCGTCGCCAGATTGCCGTCCATCAGCTGGAAGAAGATCTCCTGCACCAGGTCTTCGTAACCCGGCAGATCCGGCGCAATGCGCATCTCCAGCATCAATGCGGTCGGAATCTTCTGCCGGAATTCCGGCCAGACTGTCGAGAAGTTCTTGAACTTCGTCTGCACCGCGGCATTCTTGCTCGTATAAGCCAGCCACAGCACCGCCTCCGGCGCATAGCTGGTCAGCAGCTTCCAGGTTGCCGAGGGTGAAGCATTTTTCTTATCCAGCAGTTCTTTCTGGAACTCCTTTGCCGACTCGTCCAGATGCTCCCACTGGCGTACAAATCCCGGACGCGGGAAGAGCTTCTTGAGTGCGTCAAGCTCTTTCGCCGGCAGCTTGGCCGTCAGCAGCTGGGTCTGCGCTGCCGAGTGATCCGGATGAATGCCCTGCATCAGCAGCTGGATCAGGGTCGTATGCAGCGCCTCAAGTCCATGCACGTCCGCCTTCGCCGAGGTCCATGCCGGGTCCAGTACCTTCAGCCAGCCTTCGGTCTCGAGCGCCTTCAGCGCCTTCAGACCGTCGTCCTCGTGCCCGATCTCTTCCAGCTCATACCCCTTCAGGTAAGGAGTAATCGCCGCGATCGCATTCTCTTCCTTGGCGTTTTCGTACCGCGTGCGGGTACGCTCGTCCATCTCCCAGCCGGTCCGGGCGAGCAGACGCGTCGCGCGCAGAAGCCGCGATGGATCTTCAATGAAGCCATAGGGGCTCACCAGGCGCAGAATCCGGGCTTCCAGATCGGCAATCCCGTTCAGCGGGTCCAGCAGCAGGCCGTAAGACCCTTCATTCAACGAGACCGCCATCGCATTCGCGGTGAAGTCGCGCCGCCGCAGGTCTTCGAGGATCGGAGCCCACTCGTACACCGGCTTGCCCGGCTTCGGAAAATGCTCCCGCCGGGCGCTCGAAACCTCCACACGGATACCGTGCAGCCAGAAAAACAAAGTGCGGGAGGGCTCGTACTCACCCCACAGCGCGGCGCCTGCTTTCTCTAAATCTTTCTTGAGTTTAAGGGCGTTTCCTTGAACCGAAAAGTCAAGATCGCGCACGGGGAAGCCTGTCGTCAGGTCGCGCACTGCGCCACCCGCCAGAAAGACATTCATGCCGTGCGCACGGGCGACATCGCGAACCGTGGTCAGGGAGTTTCGCTGCGCCAGGGAGAGACGGTTTTCCAGGAGATAAACGTAATCGGGCATGCGTGAACGAATCGCTGCAAAAATCTACGCCTGGACTCCAACTCTTACCTAACTAGTCTTGCTTACAATAAGTTAGAGGCAACTCCCGGGCGTTTACAAATTTTCAATGTACCACACCGTTCCCCGCTTGGCTATACGATTGCACAATTTCTGCGGCATTGCGTGCCGCTCATGCAACAATTCTTTATCATTCCTGGGAAGATTTTCTCCATTCCCATCGAGAAATTTTCGGATCACGCTGCATGTCCTCCAGCCGCAAGAAAGTGATCGTCCGCAAGCTCTCCCGCGACTGGGTACCGGGCTATCTGCCCGCGGACGGCTTCGTCCGGGGCGGCTCGGTGGAACTGCTGGGGCTCGACGGCAAAGTCGCCTTTATCGATGTCACCCAGGTGAAGTGGATCGCCTTCGTCCGCGACTTCAACTCCGGTGAAACGGCGAATCCGGAGCGACTGCTTCGCAAGACCTTCACCGGGCGCCCCCGCACTTCGGGCATCTTTCTCCGCCTCCGGCTTACCGACGGCGAGCTGCTCGAAGGCGTAGCGGCCAATGACTCCAGCCTGATCGCCTCGCACGGCGTCTTCCTCACTCCGCCTGACACCCGCTCCAATACTCAGCGCCTGTGGGTACCGGCCGGGGCGGTCAGCGAGCTGGAGGCGATCTCTGTGATCGGAAACGCAGCGAAACCCAAGCCCGCCTCAAGCCAAGCCCTCGAAACGTCTACGAGCGCCCAGGAAGAACTGTTCTAAGCTTTTCCGCTCATTGGCTACGGAGGACGCGAGCCGGATCGATGGCCGCAACGCGCAGAGCCGGGAGTAGCGATGCCGCCATGGCCAGCAGCAGGATCACCCCCACGGACAGTGCCAGCACTAGTGGATCGACCGGGCTCACTTCAAAGAGGAAGCTGCTGAGAGAGCGTGCAGCGAGGATGGCCCCACCAACTCCGAGCAGGCATCCCCAGATAGCCAGCCGAGCGCCGGAGGCCATCACCAGTGCCAGCACATTGCGCTGCCCTGCTCCCAGAGCCATCCGGATGGCCATCTCCTGCACCCTCTGCTCCGCAGTAAAGGCAATCACCCCATACACCCCCGCTGAGGACAACAACAGGGCCGCGAGCGCAAACGCCGACAACGTGTGCGTATAGAAACTGCGCTCCCCCTCGGCCTGATCCACCTGTGCCTCCATCGTGTGCATGCGATGAAGCGGTAATTGCGGATCGAGTGCGCGCACCTGCTGTTCCAGCAGCGGCATCGCCGCCTGCGGAGCCAGCCTCGCCCGCAGCACGATTGCTCCCCCTGAGCCATAGATCAGCGAAGGGTTTCCCACGCTCCCCAATGCTGCCAGACCCTGATCTGCCGTCTCGTAGAACTGCACCTTCCGCGGTCCGTCCGGCGACCCCTCTTTGACGTCCGCGACCTCACCGACGACCGTCAGCCATTGCGTCCCTGTTATCCCCAGCCGTATCCGCCGTCCGATCGGGTCCTGCCCGGGCCACGCCTGCTCTGCCAGCCCCCGACTCACGACTGTGGCCAGTTGCCCCGTCGCGTTGTCCCTCGCATCCAGATAGCGGCCGCGCAATAAGGGAATCCCCATCGCCCGAAAATACTGTCCCTCTACCGAAACCAGCGTCGCCAGATCATGCCCGGCAAGCGATTCCGCATTGCCCTCGGCGAAATACGGCGAATCCTGGTCGACTCCAGAAGCAGGCAGGATCGACGTCATCCCTGCGGCCTCGACACCTGGCAGCAATTCCAACCGCCGCACCAGCTCGCGGTTGAATGCATCCACCTTCTGCTGGCTGTCGTAGACCTTTCCCGGCAATCCGTAGTTCGCCACCACGACATTCTCCGGCGCAAAGCCCAGAGGTACCGCCCGCATCCGCGCGAAGCTGCGCAACAGCAGTCCGGCCGAGGCCAGCAGGATCAGAGCTACGGCTATCTCCATCACGACCAGACCGGAGCGCAGCCTCCCATGCACAGCACCGGAGCTTGCCGTCCGTCCGCCCTCGCTGAGCGTTGCATTCACCGGCACCCGCACCGCGGCAAAGGTCGGAGCCAGAGCACAGACTATGCCGGTCGCCATGGCCAATCCTAGAGCCAGCAACACCACCTGCGGGTTCAGGTGTATCCCATTCAGCCGCGGCAGCGTCTCCGGCAATGTGGCCACCAGCACCCGATCCGCTATCGCCGCCGCCAGCATCCCTAGCGTGGCTCCGGACAGGCTGAGGAGCAGGCTTTCCACCACTGCCTGCCGCAGCAGGTCTCCAGGACGCGCACCCAGCGCCAGCCGCACGGCGATCTCCCGCCGCTGCTCAATTGCCCGCACCAGCATCCAGCCGGCGGTATTGGCACAGGCAATCAGCAGGACAACGAGCACCGCAGCCGAAAGCGTCTTCAGCAGCGGCTGCGAGGCCTCCACCGTTTCCTCCAGCAGCCCCCGGACCACCGGATGCACGGTGTAGCCCGCTATCGCCGCAGCATGCTCTCGCACCGTTTCGGCTGATACGACAGCAGCATCCTCGGCGGCGACAGCGCGGCTCACACCTGCTTTCAGACGTCCCACCATATAGAACTGCCAGTCGGCGGCCTCTGTGGTCAACTCATCCTGCGTCAGGGACATCGGCACCCAGAGCTCGCTGTGCTCCTCATGCCCAAGCACCAGCGGGAAATCGAAGCCGCGCGGCATGACGCCAATCACCACGTATGGCCGGCGGTTCAGCTGAACAGTCTTACCCAGTACCGCGGGATCGGCCTGAAACCTCGCCTTCCAGGTTCCATAGCTGAGCACCGCCAGCCGTTCCTGCCGTTCATCCTCGGCCTGCGTATACCAGCGCCCCAGCAGCGGATGCACTCCGAGCGCAGTAAACACCCCGCTCGACATGCGCGCCCCGCGCACAATCGCCGGCTCGCCTGCGCCGCTCAGCTCCAGGCTCAAAGAGAGATACCCACCCAGTCCATCGAAGCTGTGTGTCTGATGGATGTAATGCAGAATGTCCGGACCGGTGACTCCTTCTTCACCATTGCCGGTGATTCCCGGCCCCTGAAGGACATCGGTCAACACGACCAGCCGGTCAGAATCGGGAAACGGCAGCCGATGGAGAAGAACACCTTCCACCACAGAAAAAACCGCTGTTGCCGAGCCGATTCCCAGCGCCAGCATCAAAATGACTCCGATGGAATACCGGGGAGAGGCCCACAGGCGGCGTGCCGCGAGGCAGATGTCCAGAATCACGAGTGAAGGCACCTCGGGAACGGCAGCAGAGGATAGAGGCGGTACAACTTAGTAAGCGGCGAAAGCTCCTGCCTCGTCAAGCCGAAGCGGCTCCAGAGCAAATCCCTCACACGGTACAATCGCCACCATGAAGCTCGCTGAACTGGCGCTGTTGCTCGACGCGGAACTGCATGGCAATGGGGATCTGGAAGTCAACGGCGTTGCCGGCATCGAACATGCCGGTCCCGACCAGGTTACCTTTGTCGCCAATTCCCGCTACACCGCCCTGGCACGCACCACTGCTGCAGCAGCCGTCGTCGTAGCTCCGGATTTTCCTGAAATCTCCGCCGCGACGCTGCGCCTGAAGAACCCCTACTTTGCCTGGTCGAAGGCCATCCGCATCTTCCATCCTGACCCGGTCTACGCGCCCGGCATTCATCCCTCGGCCTCGATTCATCCCACGGCCACCATCGGCAAGGATGCTCATATCGGAGCCTTCGTCGCGGTCGAGGAAGGCGCGGTCATCGGCGATCATGCCGTACTTCTGCCCCATGCCGTGATCTACCCTTACGCGGTCATCGGCGATCACTTCTTTGCCCACGCGCACTCCGTGGTCCGTGAGCACTGCCGTATCGGGAACCACGTCGTTCTCCAGAACGGCGTGGTCGTCGGCTGCGACGGATTCGGTTTTGCCAAAGACAATGCCGGCGCCTGGCAGAAAATCCCTCAGCCCGGCCCGGTCGTCATCGGCGACCATGTCGAGATCCAGGCCAACTCCTGCATCGATCGCGCCAGCGTCGGGGAAACCCGCATCGACTCCGGCGTCAAGGTCGACAACCTCGTCCAGGTGGGCCACGGCTCCAGTGTCGGGGAGCATACCCTGCTCTGCGCCCAGGTGGGCCTTGCCGGATCGTCGGAGATTGGCCGGAATGCCATCCTCGCCGGTCAGGCCGGCGTCGCCGGTCACTGCCGCCTGGGGGACGGCGTCATCATGACCGCGCAATCCGGCGTCTCCCATGATGTGCCCGACGGCAAGATGATCAGCGGCTCCCCAGCCTTCGACAATCGCCAGTGGCTGCGCTCCACGGCCATCTTCACTCGCCTGCCGGACATTGTGCGTCAATTGCAGAAACGGGATAAACCGGAGAAAACAAATCTGTAAGAGAGCGGCGAAGTTCTCCGGTTTCGCATCCAATTTCATTGTCCATGTCCAATGAAACAGAAAATTCGCGCGGCCATGAGAGCGATTCCGCTCAGGCCCTGGCTGACCCCATCCGAGTGCTCCTGCTCGACGATCACCTGGAAAACCTCGTCCTGCGCTCGACGATTCTGCGTAAGCACGGATATCTGACCGAGACCGCATCGACGATTCACGAGGCCATCCAACTTCTCGGCGAGATCGATATCGCCGTGCTCGATTACCACCTCGGCGCCGGTCAGTTCGGCACCGAAGTGGCCAATGCACTCCGCCGGCAACGGCCCGAGGTGCCGATCATCATTCTCTCGGCAACCCTCGAGCGGCGTTTCGGCGGCGTCGAGGATATGCACCTGCTCAAGGGCTACAGCTCCATCGACGACCTGCTCACCGCACTCCGCTCCTTCGAGGCCAAGCTCCGCGGAAAACCCGTGGTGGTCGATGCCCGCGACTTCTTTTACTCGCGCATCAGCATGGCCATGGGCGAGGACGTCTTCCTCGAAGTGCTGGACCGGGATGGCACCTGGCAATATGTCAACGAAACCTGCGCCAAGCTCTTCGAACGCTCCCGGGACTGGTTCCCCGGCCGCAACATCTTCGTCGAAATGCCGGATCTTGCCCCCGACTGGCGCGATATTCTGCACACCGTGGCTTTAACGCGGGAAACCTATATCGACCGCACCTACCGCGGCCTGCTCAACCTGCCCAGCAAGGGAGAGGAGTGGGTGTGGAATGTAGTTGCTTTCCCCATTACCCTGCACAACCGGGAAACGGGCGTCGTCGTGACAGCCCGCGCCCTGGAACGCAAGCCTACGATATAGCTTTCACCACTGCTTCAGGCATGATGGATGGCATGCGTACCGGCCCCATCCGTTTCCATATCGCTTCCGCACCCCGCGCTAGCCTGCTGCGGGTTCTTCCTCTTATTGCCTTGTCCGGCCTCTCACTCGCGCCGATGGCCTGCCGTTCCGCGTTCATTGCGGCGGACATCCGAAACGATGGCGATACTCCGATCCGACTGATCGAAGTCGATTACCCAAGCGCCAGCTTCGGCACCCAGCTGCTCGCACCCCACGCAACCTACGACTATCGCTTCAAGGTGCAGGGCTCCGGGCAGATCAGCCTCTCCTTCACGAGCAACGACGGCGTTTCGCACACCGTGAAGGGGCCGGAACTGATCGAAGGACAGGAAGGCCGGCTCAGCATGGCCATCGATTCTGCGAACCACGTTACCTGGTCTGAGCGTCTGATGAAGGCCCGCTGACGCGCAGCCGCTACTCGGGCTCAGGCATGGTCGGATGAATCGGGGCCGGTGCGGTTGTTTGCGTATTACCGGAGCTTGCAGGAGTGGACGCAGCCGGCTGCTGCGGACTTCCCTGGCTCTGCGTACCGGATTGTGTCCCTGAAGCAGTCGTGGACCCTGGCGCTGTCGTAGATGCAGATGAAGACGAGCTGTCCGTCCCCTTGGGGAACTGCACCGGTTGCATCTGCGGCGTGTTCTTGTCCGCATCGGCAGGCAGCTTCTCTCCCGGCATGCGCAGGGTAGGAGGAGCGTGCGGAGCACTCTCGCCATTTGCCGGCACCGGCGGCGCATCACCCAGCTTCACAATGCGAGTATTCTCCGCCGGCTGCGTATTCCAGTAATCACCCATCTCGTTCTGCGTGCGGATCACTGGTGGCTCACCGACCTTCGCGATCTCGACACGGATGACACGGTTGCCGTTGAAGCGCACGAATTGCACCGGTTCAGGTGGCTCGCCATAGATCCACTCCTCGAAAGGCGTCTGCCCGTCTACCTCGCGTACCTTGTCGCGCGGGGTGCCCAGAGCGCTCAATACCATCCGGTCATTCATTCCCACCAGCACATGGTGTTCGAGGATGGTCTTACGCAGGGCCGGGGGCAGTGTATCGGTAAAGGCCTGCTGCGGTGATTTCACAGAAAAGTCCACGACCGGCTTGAGCAGCGCCTCTACCTGCAGACCCGTCAGGTCCGGAACCTCATGCGCAAACTCCAGCACGATCCGGGTGCCGCTCGGCTGCTGGCCGTCGTCTGCAACCACGGGAGCCGTATAGTTTGGATCGGCTCCAACGGAAATATGGCGGAGAAACTTGTGTTTATGCTCCGGACCGCCGTTGAAATCGAGCACGATGCGGTCTTTCTCGATGCGGATATCGGTGATATTCACCCGCTCACCGGCCTTCACGGAAAGGCCGTGCGAACGAACCGCTTCCGCGTAATCCGATCCCGAGGGATGCAGCGCGCCGTTGGCATGCAGCGTAAGCGTGGTGATGGGCAGCGGGCGCATCGAAAACCCCTGCTCGGCCTGAAGAAAACGCAACAGGTCCTCGCGATTGTGATTGGTCAGAGGCTCCTGCGGCAGAGGAATACTGGTGGGCTGAAATTCGAGATAGCGCGCCTCAATGCCTTCGGGGGTGACGGTGAAGACCTGAGCGACGGAGTTGCCGCCTGAGAACAGCAAAAGAAGAACGGCGAGGCCAACAATCAAAGCCGGATTGCGATAGCAACGGCCTACGGGCGAGCGGCGAAAAAGACAGTGCGCAGAGCCGGACAAAGCGGAGGAGTCTCGCATCGCGACCTCCTTTGTGGCACAAGGATGATCCTATTCCGGAGAATTGGCAAGCCGGTTGTCTACGAGGTGAAAACACTTATGGCATAGGAGCCCGCACGTTGCCCGTAACCGCCAGACAGCCGAAGCTGCCGCTCAGGCCGACCACGAGGCGGTGCTCTCCGGCTCCGAAGACGGATGGGGCAGCGATGGCGATGCCGCTGGCCGCCAGGCCGACCGCTGCCGCAGCAGTTCCAGCACTTCCGGGTCTTTGGAGACAATCTGCCAGGCTTCGCGCACGTCGCGCACGCAGGCGATTGCCTCTTTCAGCCGCGCAGTCGATGCCAGCCGTGAGCCCTCAATGCACAGCGCGAAGATCGCCGCGTAAAACTCCGAAAGCGCCTGCGCGGACTTGCCTCCTATATCCATCCTCAGCCGCGACTGAAGGTGCATCAGGATATCGAGCGTGCGCTTGATGGCGATGCGGCGCTCGGCTATATCTCCTGCTTCAATCGCCTGGATGGCCCGATAAAGAAAACGGATCATGCCATCGTAGAGGGCGACGATCAGCTCGACCGGGTTCATACCCGCGATCGCCTTCTGCTGGTAGCTCATATCTCGTTACACCACGCTCCCTGCGCACTGCGGGACCGGCCGTCCATGCGTCTGCCTCCGCTCCCGATGGTCGCGAAACTGTCTACTTTAACCGAGATGAAATCAGAGGGAGACCGGGTCGCACCGGCTTTATGGGCCGGCGCGATCCGGCTCTATCCGTTCGTACTCTCGTTGTAGCCAGTGATCGCGCTATAAAGCTCGTTCACCTCATCCAGCTCTTCCGGAATCTCTTCCAGCGTGTAGTTGGCCTCGTTGAGCTCCGTGGTCAGGCTCGACTGCTGGGCTGTAATGTAGGCCTCTTCATTGCTGATGTTTGTCTCCAGCTCCGATTCGGTAGAGGAGTTATTCGAGATAGCCAGGCTGAGCACGCCGGTGGTACTCGAGGTTCCCAAGTTGTCGAGCACCGTCGTCAGGTTGCCGCCAAAGCTGGTATAGGTGCCGCTAGGCTCGAGGAAGTTGATGACATCCGCATAATTGCTATTCAGGACCGACTCCAGCGTGCTGGTGTTGAGACTGAGCGTGCCGTCATCGTTGGCCGTGATGCCAAGCTGAACCAGCGAAGTGATCGCATTGCTCTGCGATGAGGAGAAGGTCACCGTATCGCCAGTGGTTGTGTCCGTCAGGCTGCTGGAATTGACCGTGATCGCTCCGGCCGTGCCCGAGGTCGCATTCACCAAGCTCAACACCGCCGTGTCTCCGGAGGTGATGACCGTCGCCGTAACACCGAGATCGTCAGAGTTGATTGCCGAGGCGATACCGGAGAGCGTTTCACCCGAGGAGACCGTGATCGTCGTGGCTGTGCCCGAGCCGACCTGAATGCTGAGACTGCCGGAAAAAGTATCCGAGGTGCCGATGGAGTTAGTCGTACCGACAGCGTTCGCCGCCTGCGTGAAGTTGAACGCATCGTCGAGGCTTTCCTGCAGCTCCGCAAGCACCGGGCTGCCATAGAGCGGCTCTGCATTGCCCGAAGAGTCGTCGCCTTCCTGTGCGTTGAGGTCCGAGACGACCGTGTTATACGCAGAGACAAAGGTGGAGATCGCCGACTCGACCGTGCTGTCATCGTTGGTGATCTCGACCTGCACCGTCGTACCGGAATCGGCGCCGAGCAACTGAAAGGTTACTCCCGTGATCGCGTCGGTGACGGTGTTCGAAGAAGAGGTCTCGGAGACGCCGTTGACGGTGAACTCGGCGTCCTGGCCCGGCTGGCCCTGGGTAAAGCTGACCGAGTTGCCGTCGGCGTCGGTCAGGGTGCTGGTCAGGGTGAGGTCGCCGGCAGTGCCCGAGGTGCTGCTCGAGAGCACCAGCTCTTGGTCGCCGGAGGAGGTGGTGGCGACGCTGGCCGTCACCCCGTAGTCGCCGTCGTTGATGGCTGTGACCAGGGTCGAGAGGGTGTCGTTGGAGGAATCGATGGTGATGGTCTGGGCACTGCCGCTGCCAACGGCGATGCTCAGCGTAGTGCCGGTGGTGAGAGTGTCCGAGGAGCTGAGCGCGGTCGAGTAGTAGCTCGAGGTCTGGGCCAGCTGGCTGACCACCACCGAGTAGGTGCCGGCCTGCGCCGTGTCGTCGGCCGCGGTCAGTTCGAGGATCGAGGTATCCGAGCTCGAGCCATCCATGCTCGCCAGCGCCCCGTCAAAATCGGTCAGACTCGCGAGCGCCGTCGACAATGTGCTCAGATCCGATCCGATCGAGGTCAAGGCTGTGTCCTGCGATTCGAGCGATGTGAGTTGCGTCTCCCAGGGATCTTCGACAGTACGCAGGTTCGCCACAATCTGGCTGACCGTGCTGGTCACGTCAAAGCCCTGCCCGCTGGTGGGTGATCCGAAGGAAATGCCGACCGAACTCATAGAACCTCTCTCAGCGCCTCTATCGTCAGAAACGGTGCTCGACTTGATCCCCTTTCCTGCACGAGGCGTACCGGAGATCCGGAATGTGCTGAAAATTGTCTAAGAAAGGCCGGGGCCGCAGGCATCTGCCTGCGGCCCCGGGTTGCGTGCGGCATTACTGCAGCAGCTTGGTGACCAGCTGCTCGGTGCTGTTGGCCTGGGCCAGAGCACTGATGCCCGTCTGGTCGAGAACCTCGTATTTGGAGAGGTTCGAGGTAGCCGAGGCATAGTCGGTCGCTGTGATCGAGTTCTCCGCCGAGGTCACGTTTACCTGCTCCGTGCTCTCGACGTCGCTCACCGCGTTCAGCGCGTTGATCTGCGCGCCGGTGTAGCCGCGCTCGGCAGCCACGTCCTGTACTGCGGCGTAGACGTCGTTGAGCGCCGTTTCGGCATCGGACTGATCGGTCAGATCGGTCGTCGCAAGGTCCTCGTAGTCCGTCCCTGCGGTCGCAGCCGGAGTATAAGTCAGCGTCGAAGTTGCCGTGCCCGCACCCGAGGTATAAGTCAGGCCGGCGGAGCCGGTTGCATCGCCTACTTCGTCGCTGGCCAGCGTCGAGAGCGTCAGAGCATCGCTGAAGCCGCCGCCGGTTGTGCCGTCACCGGTGAAGATGGTGAAGGTGCCGCCGAAGACGGTTTGCCCGTTATAGGTGGTGGTGCTGCCGATGTTGCTGATTTCGTCGAGGATCGACTGGTATTCGGAGTTGGCGGCCGAGTCCTGCGCGGTGTTCAGCGTGCCGTTCGCCGCCTCGGTGGCCAGCGTGACTGCGCGGTTGAGCAGGCTGGTCACCTGCGAGAGCGCGCCGTCAGCGACCTGCAGGAGGCCCACGCCTTCACTCGCATTGGTGGAAGACTGCGTCAGAGCCGCCGAGTTGGCCGAGAGACCGTCGGCCAGCGAAAGGCCGGCCGCGTCGTCGGCGCCGGAGTTGATGCGCGAACCCGAGGAGAGCTGCGTGAGGACCGTCTGCAGGCTCGAGTCGGTCGAGTTCAGGTTGTTCTCTGCGTACATCGCGGAAATGTTGTTCAGGACACCCAAGGACATGGGGATCGCTCCTTTATGGATCGGTAGAAACCGTGCGTTCGATGGGTTCCTGCTCGTGGCGTTTCCCGGTTCGTCGCGCGGTGCGCCGGCCGGTCCGCCTTAGGGAGGAACCATGGACCCAATGCCTGTATCGGCGTGGGTTGGAGCGCCTTTATGCTTCCCTTCTGCTTTGGCACGCTACGTGCACACAGGGCCGCCGTCATGTTTCGTCATTCTTTTCTCCTCACCGCCGATAACCAGCATGGGAGGCATACGGTGATCGCCCTGACACGCCTGAACGGAAGCCGCTTTATCCTCAACAGCGACCTCATCCAGACCATCGAATCCTCTCCGGACACCACCGTCACGCTGATGCACGGGGAGAAGCTGCTGGTCCGTGAAAGCGCCGAAGAGGTGCGGGAGCTGGCCATGACTTCGCGCGCGCACCTGATTGTCGAGGCTGCGCGGCAATGCCCGAACGGACTGGTGATGATCTCCGGAGCGGCCTGGCGCAGCGCTATCGAGAGCCACCTGAACGCGGGCCTGCATACGGGCCTGGACCCGGAACATCGCTCGTAACCGCCGCGGAGAGATTGCCGAACTATGGATATCAGCAGCTTTCTCGGGATTCTTCTGGCCGTGGCCGGCATCCTGCTCGGCCTGCTCATCGAGGGTGGCCACATCGGCCAGGTCCTTCAGCCCACAGCGGCCATGATCGTACTTGGCGGCACGGCCGGCGCCGTCATGCTGCAGTTCCCTCTCACCACGGTGGCTTCCTCCTTTACCCGCGTGGCGCGCATTTTTCTGGTCCCTCGCTCGAACGGCGAAGCGGTGCTCAAACAGCTCGTCGGCTTCGCCCACAAGGCGCGGCGCAACGGCATTGTCTCGCTCGACAACGAGCTCGGCAGCATCCAGGACCCGTTTCTGAAGCAGGCTCTCATGCTGGCCGTCGACGGCACCGAGCCATCCGAGCTGCGCGCCATCATGGAGCTGCGCATCCACATGCAGCTGGAGCGGGACGACAAGATCCCGGCGCTTTATGAAGCGGCCGGCGGCTTTTCGCCAACCATCGGCATCATCGGCGCGGTGCTAGGCCTCATCCAGGTGATGCAGCACCTGGACCATATTGAGGAGGTGGGCAAAGGCATCGCAGTGGCCTTCGTTGCCACCATCTATGGTGTCGGTCTGGCCAATATCTTGCTGCTGCCTGCCGCCGGAAAACTTCGCCAGCGCATTAAAGAAGAGCAATCGGCGATGGAGATGACCCTCGAAGGCGTTATCTCCATCCTCGAAGGCATGAACCCCAACATGATGGAAATCAAGCTGAGCGCCTTCCTGGGAGGAACGCATGCGGCCCCGGGCAAACCGACAAAAGTGACACGGGGCGCCGCATGAGACGCAGGGAACGCCGCAAGGGGCATGTGAACCATGAACGCTGGCTGGTCTCCTATGCTGATTTCATTACCCTGATGTTTGCCTTTTTCGTGGTGCTCTACGCGAGCTCGCAGGCCGATAAGCGGAAACAGGCCGAGGTCTCGCAATCCATCAACGAAGCCTTCCGTGCCCTCGGTCTCTTCAAGAATGCTTCCGTCGTCAGCAGCAAACAGGCGCTCTCTGCGGCCAAGGATGACGCCGTCTCCCCGGTCAATGTGGTCCTGGGAGAAGATCTGAATGCGCCCGAAGATGTGAAGCGCGATCTCGAGCGTATCCAGCATCAGCTCGAAGGCCGTCTCTCCGACCAGATCGCCCATCATGTCGTCGCGCTCAAGCTCGGCCGCGACGGGCTGGTCATCTCCCTGCGCGAGGCCGGCTTTTTTCAGAGCGGCTCCGCTACGCCGAACCCCGGCTCCATCGGGAGTCTCGACCAGATTGGCGAGACGCTCTCCAGCGTTCCGTACGACATCCGCATCGAAGGCCACACCGATAACATTCCCATTCACACCGGCCAGTTCGCCTCCAACTGGGAGCTCTCCACCACCCGGGCCACGGCCATGGCCGAGCTTTTCATCGACCGCTACCACATGGTGCCGGGGCGGCTTTCCGCCTCGGGTTATGCGGAATTTCACCCCGTAGCCTCGAACGATACGGAAGACGGACGCTCGCAGAATCGGCGCGTGGATGTCATCGTCCTGTCCAGAATCAGCATTCCGAATGCGCCGGGACAGGCTCCACCCGGCTCCGCGGCTGCGGCATTGGCTCCGCCGGACAGCGCGGCAGGCGCACAGCCCGCCGCGAAACCCAAATAGCTCCAGCCATTTCTAACTTGCGTCCTGAGCGACAGAGAGATTCAAAGCCATGCGGGATCGGCATCGTCGCTTCCCACCCAAGCTTCGCTTAGGTGGGAGCACCCTTCTTCTGCTGCTCCAGACATCCCATAATGCGACCGGCGGGAGCAAGGGCCGCATGCAAAAGGCGCACGGCCAGTTCCCTGTGCGCAGAAGTAGAATGAGCTCATGCCACCGGAGCACGCCGCTGAAGCTGGGAACGACGCTCTGAACCATTACGACCGGGCGCTCGATGCGCTCGCCGAGGGTCATGTCCCCGCGGCGATTGCGTCCTTCCGCGCTTCCCTGGCAGCCAATCCCGCGTTTTCCGATGCCCGCCATGGCCTGATCCACGCACTGCGCGATGCAGGCAAACTCGACGAAGCGATTGCCGAAACCCAGGCTCTGATCGTCGACCATCCCGACGATCCCCTTGGCTATACCAGCCTGTCCATTCTGCTTCAGCAACAGAACCGCATCGAGGAGGCCGAGGCGGCGGCGCTCAAGGCCAAACTCGCAGGCTGGAAAGAGCAACTGCGGCAGGAGTCTGCGCTTCCTGCCTCGTTCGGCCAGCAGAACCAGTCATGACCTCGCGCCCTGCGCAGCGTTCCTCACGAGAATCCGCCGCGGTCTCGGCAGATCACGCTCGCCGTCTGCGCGCACTCTATCGCCATCTGGCGAAGCATTTTGGGCCGCTCGGGTGGTGGCCCGCGGAAAGCGCCTTCGAAGTGATCATCGGCGCCTATCTCACGCAAAACACGGCGTGGACTTCGGTCGAGCGCTCGATCGCCAACCTGCGCGCATACAGCGCGCTGACTCTCGAAGGCGTGCGCAAGATGCCCGTTGAAACGCTGCTGCTGCTGATCCGCCCCTCCGGATACATGATCCGCAAGGCTGCTGCGCTCAAAGCCTTCGTCGCATGGCTCGATGCGCACTACGCAGGCTCGCTCGATGCCCTTGCCAGCGTTCCCATGGAGCAGGCCCGCCTAGAGCTGCTGGCGCTTCCCGGCGTCGGTCCCGAGACTGCCGACGCCATTCTGCTCTACGCCCTGCACCAGCCTGCCATGGTCGTCGATGAGTACCTGCGCCGTATTGTCACCCGCCACGGCCTGCTGCACGCAAAGCCGCGCCACGAGAAGATCCAATCGCTCGCCGTCGCGGCATTTCATGACGATGCTCCCAATTCGCTTGTGCGCCACTTCAATGAGTTTCATGCTGTCGTTGTCGAAGTCGGAAAGCGC
Source organism: Silvibacterium dinghuense (assembly GCF_004123295.1). NCBI lineage: Bacteria > Pseudomonadati > Acidobacteriota > Terriglobia > Terriglobales > Acidobacteriaceae > Silvibacterium > Silvibacterium dinghuense. The sequence continues at coordinate 627,722 of NZ_SDMK01000002.1, forward strand.
TGGTGCCGTCCTGTTCCTCGCTGCGCAGATTGCCCGCTTGCCTTCGATCTCGCTCACATCGGCGGCAAACCCGTCGGCAACGCGCCTCCAGCCACGAAACCGAAGCCGATATCCTGAAGGTGGCCATGCTGAATCTCTTCCTTGCCACTACCAATGCCGGTAAGCTGCGCGATTTCGCCGCCGCCGGGCTCGATAACGTCGTCCTTGAAGCTCTTCCAAACCTGAAAGAGCTTCCCGTTCCCGAAGAAAACGAAGACACCTTCGCCGGAAATGCCACGATCAAGGCCGTTGCCTACAGCCGCCATGCTCCAGGGCTGATCGTCCTTGCCGATGACTCCGGCCTTGAGGTCGATGCCCTCGACGGCCAGCCTGGCGTGCGCTCCGCCCGCTATGCCGCCGATGCCGCGTTCTCCGTGACCGGCGTTGCGGATTCCGACGCTCTCAACAACCTGCTGCTGCTCGAGCGCCTTCACGGCATTCCCGAGGGCCGCCGCACCGGCCGCTATCGCTGCGTCCTCGCAGCCGCGCGCAACGGCGAACTTCTCCTCACCGCCGACGGCACCGTCGAAGGGACGATCCTTGAAGCCCCGCGCGGTACCGGTGGCTTCGGATACGACCCCCTCTTCTTCGTCCCGGAATACAGCCAGACCATGGCCGAGCTCGATCCAGTCATCAAAATCGCCATCAACCACCGCGGCCGCGCCCTTGCGCAGCTGCTCAATGGGCCATTCCGCCTGGGGAGTTGATATTCCTCCGCTGAAACCCGGACCAATCCGGTCGCAGCCCGTTTTCTTGACGGGCCTTGTAAGAAGAACAAATAATGGGTGTTGATCCTTTCACAGATCAACTAGTTTTGCTGATGCAGCCCTGCCATGGGTCCGTGTCAACATCCGCCGCGCGTTTCAGCCTCCGGAACTGCTTCCGGTTCCCTGTCGTTCGGCCGTCATGCGTCTTCGTGTTAACCCTGGTTTCCGAGGACGAACATCCATCATGCGGATGATTCCGCCAGCCGGTACTCAAGGAGTGCGACTGTGAGTGCAGCAACCGCGGTGAACGTCGGCGAAGGCCGCGCGCCCAGCTTCTGGCAATCGACCAACGGCAAGAAGGCCGTCATGGCCGTCACCGGAGCGATCCTCTTCCTCTTCATCGTCGGCCACGTGGCCGGCAACCTGCAGATCTTCGAGGGCCGCGACAAGCTCAACGCCTACGGCCACTTCCTGCACAGCATCGGCGAGATCCTGTGGGTCGTGCGTGCGGTGCTGATCCTCAGCATCATCCTGCACATCGTCGCGACCATCCAGCTCGCGCTGCGCAACAAGGCCGCCCGCCCGGTCAGCTACTCCCGCAAGAAGGCGATCAACTCCTCCTACGCCTCGCGGACGATGTACTGGAGCGGCCCCATCGTGCTGGCCTTCGTCATCTTCCACCTGCTGCAGTTCACCGCCGGCTACATCCATCCCGAGTCGCAGTTCATCGAGGGCGATGTCTATCACAACGTCGTCGCCGGCTTCCAGGTGTGGTGGGTTTCGGTCTGGTACATCTTCTCTGTCAGCCTTCTCGGACTGCATCTGAGCCACGGCATCTCAAGCCTCTTCCAGTCGCTGGGTTTGCACCATCCGAAGCACACCGCTCTGCTCAAGAAGGCGGCGGTCGTCATCGCGCTGCTCATCACCCTTGGCTACATCTCCATTCCGATTAGCGTTCTGCTGGGGTTCGTAAAGTAATGACACTCGATTCGAAGCTTCCTTCCGGGCCGATTGAAACCGCGTGGCAGCGGACCAAGTTCGACCTCAAGCTGGTCAATCCGGCCAACAAGCGCAAGCACACCCTGATCGTAGTCGGCTCCGGCCTGGCCGGCGGCTCCGCCGCCGCGACGCTCGGCGAGCTCGGCTACAACGTCAAGTGCTTCTGCTTCCAGGACTCGCCCCGCCGCGCGCACTCTATCGCCGCGCAGGGCGGCATCAATGCCGCCAAGAACTACCAGAACGATGGCGATAGCGTCTATCGCCTCTTCTATGACACGGTGAAAGGCGGCGACTTCCGCGCCCGTGAAGCCAACGTCTATCGCCTTGCCGAGATCTCGGTCTCGATCATCGACCAGTGCGTAGCGCAGGGCGTGCCCTTTGCCCGCGAGTACGGCGGCGCGCTTACCAACCGGTCGTTCGGCGGCGCGCAGGTCTCGCGTACCTTCTATGCCCGCGGACAAACGGGTCAGCAGCTTCTGCTCGGCGCGTATCAGGCTCTCGAGCGCCAGGTAAATGCCGGCACCGTCACCATGTATGCCCGCACCGAGATGCTCGACCTCATCGTCATCGACGGTCGCGCGCGCGGCATCGTGGCCCGCAACCTGATCACCGGCGAGACCAGCATCCACATTGCCGACGCGGTCATTCTTGGCACGGGCGGCTATGGCAACGTCTACTACCTCTCGACGAATGCCAAGGGTTCGAACGTGACGGCGAGCTGGCGCGCGCACAAGCGCGGCGCACTCTTCGCCAATCCCTGCTACACGCAGATCCACCCCACCTGCATCCCCGTCTCCGGCGACTACCAGTCGAAGCTCACGCTCATGTCGGAGTCGCTGCGTAACGACGGACGCATTTGGGTACCGCTCCAGAAGGGCGACAAGCGCTCCCCCGACCAGATCCCCGAGGCCGAGCGCGATTACTACCTCGAGCGCCGCTATCCCAGCTTCGGCAATCTCGTACCGCGTGACGTGGCTTCGCGTAACGCGAAGGCCGTCTGCGATGAAGGCCGCGGCGTAGGCGAATCCGGCCTCGGCGTCTATCTCGACTTCACCGATGCCATCAAGCGCCTCGGCAAGCACACCATCCAGGAGCGCTACGGCAACCTCTTCGACATGTACCAGCGCATCACCGACGAGGACCCCTACAAGGTTCCGATGCGTATCTACCCCGCCATTCACTACACCATGGGCGGTCTCTGGGTGGACTACCACCTGCAGAGCTCGATCCCTGGCCTGTTCGTGGTGGGCGAGGCCAATTTCTCCGACCATGGCGCCAACCGCCTTGGTGCCAGCGCGCTGATGCAGGGGCTCTCCGACGGCTACTTCGTCATTCCCTACACCATCGGCAACTACCTGGCCTCGACCAAGCTGCCCAAGGTCGATGCGTCGAACCCTGAAGCACAGGCTGTGCTCGGCGGCGTGCGCGAGTCGATCCAGAAGCTGCTCTCCATCAAGGGCAAGCGCACCGTCGACTCCTTCCATCGCGAGCTCGGCAAGATCATGTGGGACTACTGCGGTATGTCCCGCACCGCCGAAGGCCTCAAGGAAGCCATCGCGAAGATCGATGTGCTGCGCGAAGAGTTCTGGACCAACGTCAACGTGCCTGGCTCGGGCGATGACCTCAACCAGAGCCTGGAAAAGGCCGGCCGCGTGGCCGACTTCTTCGAGCTCGGCCGCCTGATGTGCGTCGATGCTCTCGAACGCAATGAGTCCTGCGGTGGGCACTTCCGCGAGGAATACCAGACCCCCGACGGCGAAGCCCAGCGTGATGACGAGCATTATTCCTATGTCGCAGCGTGGGGCTACACAGGGGTAGGACAGCATCCGGAACTCAACAAGGAAGCGCTCGAGTTCGACTACGTTCATCCCAGCCAGAGGAGCTACAAGTAATGAAACTGACCCTGAAAATCTGGCGCCAGAAGAGCAACGGTGACAAGGGCAAATTCGTCACCTACGCGATGAACGACGTCAACCCCGAGATGTCGATGCTCGAATGTCTCGATGTGCTCAACGAAACCCTCATCGAGAAGGGTGAAGAACCCGTTGCCTTCGAGCACGACTGCCGTGAAGGCATCTGCGGCTCCTGCGGCTTCATGATCAATGGCGTGGCCCACGGCCCTGAGCGTGCGACCACCGTCTGCCAGCTCACCATGCGCCACTTTAAGGATGGTGAAGAGCTGGTCGTCGAGCCGTGGCGCGCCGCGGCATTCCCGCAGATCAAGGACCTGGTCGTCGACCGCCGTGCCTTCGATCGCATCATTGCCTCGGGCGGCTATGTGTCGGTTTCGACCGGCAACGCCCCCGACGGCAACGTGCATGCCATCGGCAAGGAGATCGCTGACCGCGCCATGGATGCCGCCGCTTGCATCGGCTGCGGAGCCTGTGTTGCGGCCTGCCCCAACGCTTCGGCGGCGCTGTTCACCGGAGCCAAGATCTCCCACCTCGGTCTCCTGCCCCAGGGCAAGCCCGAGCAGGATCGCCGCGCCGTCAACATGGTCTCGCAGCTCAACACCGAGCTTTTCGGCAGCTGCACCAACATCGGCGAGTGCACCGCCGCCTGTCCCAAGGAAGTACCGCTCGAAGTTATCGCCATGATGAACCGCGATTACGTGCGCGGCAGCTTCAACAAGCGCGACGACGAGATCAAGGTGACGCAGCCGGTCACGGGCTGGGCCAACGGCACCAAGTAATCTGTCCCCAACCCAAAGAAAAACTCCCGCATACGCGGGAGTTTTTCTTTGCCTGCTCGTGTTTCCTACTCGTTGCGCAGCGCCGAGATCGGGTCTACTCGTGCGGCCTGTACCGCGGGAGCCATGCTGGCGATCAGTGCGAGGAAGGCCACCAGTAACGCAACCGCAATGTATGTGACGGGGTCGAGCGCCTTCACGCCATAGAGCAGGCTCGCGACATACCGCGTCAGCAGCGCCGATACGGCGAGGCCGATCGCCAGTCCTACCGCAGCGAGACCTACACCTCGCTGCAGCACCAACCGCAGCACATCGCCACGCTGCGCACCCAGCGCCAGCCGCAGCCCCATCTCATTCGCCCGCTGCGCCACCATGTAGGCCAGCACACCGTAAAGACCAACACCAGCCAGCAGCAGTGCCATGCCCGCAAAAGCGCCCAGCAGCACCATCTGGAATCGCCGCGCCGAAGCCGCACCCGAGAGCAGGTCCTCAAGCGTATGCGCATCGTAGAGCGGCACATCGCGCCGCAACCCTGCCACCTGCGCACGCACCGCCGGGATCAGCGGCACGGGATCTGCTGCCGTACGCACCACCAGCAGCGGCGGTGTGATCGCGCATTGCGCAATCGGGATATAAATCGCGGCCGGCGCTACTTCAGTCAGGCTGTGTCCCTTCACATCTCCCACCACCGCGATGATCCGCCGCATCGGGTGCTCGTGCAAACCATCCGAAAGGAAGGGCTGGATCATTTTGCCCACCGGATCTTCGTTCGGGTAAAACTTCTTTGCGAAAGCCTGGTTAATGATAGCCACCGGCTGCCCGTCGCTGTTATCTACCGCGCCGAAATCGCGCCCCTCGAGGACCGGAATGCGCAGCGTATGGAAGAAGTTCGGAGTAATCAGGCTCGTGTCCACGATCGGCCGGTCGCCTGGAGCCACCGGCTTCCCTTCGAAGGCGACATCCACACCGATACCGCTGTTCGAGAGCGGCACCGGGAAGGCCGCAGCCACCGACCGCACGCCCGGCAGAGCTGCGACTTTCGGCAAAAGCTGGTCATAGAACCTCACCACTCCCGTGGTGAAATCCTTGTCTCCCGGGTAGTCCAGCCGCGCAGTCAGGACATTGCGCTTGTCGAATCCCGGATCGATCGCCGTTACGCGCAGAAAACTGCGCAGGAAGAGCCCTGCCGCCACCAGCAGCACCAGCCCCAACGCTGTCTCCGTGATGACCAGAGCCGCGTGCATACGCTGCTGGCCACGGCCAGCCGTCACGCTGCGCGTGCTGTCTCGCAGCGCCAGCGAAGGATCCAGTTTCGACATCCGCCATGCAGGCAACACGCCGAAGAGCAGCCCCGTCAGCACCGAAACTCCGATGGCAAACGCCAGCACACTCCCATCCACGGTCAGAGTGTCCAACCTGGGCAGATTCTTCGGCAAAAGCCCGCGTATCGCCTCCAGGAACAGCGTCGAGAACGCCAGTCCCACGGCACCGCCGAGCAGCGACAAGGTCAGGGATTCAACAATGATTTGCCGCATGATCTCGACGCGGCTTGCGCCCAGGGCCGCCCGCAACGCGATCTCTCCACGCCGCTTCGCAGCCCGCGCCAGCAACAGTCCGGCCACATTTGCGCAGGCAATCAGCAGCAGCACTCCCACTGCCGCAAACAGCATCCGCAACGCAGGACGCACGTCCCCGACCATGTGATCAAGCTCTGGTGTAACGACCGCCGAGGTAAAGTGCTTATTTGTATCTGGATAGGCGATGGCCAGGTGTGCGTCGATGTTGCTCAGCTCCGCCTGCGCCTGGGATGGCGTCACACCTTCTTTCAGCCTCCCGATCACGAAGAGCATGTTCATGCCGCGCTGCGCCGTCATCGGTTTCCCGCCTTCCGGGTCAAACGAGTCATCGGCCAGAGTGGTCCAGAGCTGCGGCGCAGGGTTGACCAGGGGAAATATCACGCCTGTCGGCATCACACCGGCGACTGTGTACGCATCGTTCCCGAGTCTGATCGTGCGGCCTACAATATCCGGATTGCCCCCGAAGGCGGAGAGCCACAGCGCGTGGCTGATCACCACGACATGCTGCCCGGCCTGCTCATCGGTTCGCGTAAAGTCGCGCCCCAGCGCCGGGCGCACACCCAGTACCCGGAAGAAGTCAGACGACACGACAGCTCCATCCAGTTCCTGCGCCTGCCCGTAACCGGTAAGCGTATAGGAACTGTCGCGATATGTGGCCATCTCCTCAAACGAATGGCTTTGTAAGCGCCAATCGAAGAAATCGGGGTAGCTCAGGGTGTTCGGCGTGACCATGCCGCCGTTATGGAAATTATGCTCGGCCCACATCAGCCGTTCGGAGTGCGGAAACGGCAATGGCCGCAACAGGACCGCATTCACCAGGCTGAAGATCCCTGTCGCAGCCCCGATACCCAGGGCGAGGGTGAGCACAACGGTGAGCGAAAATCCCGGATTCTTGCGAATCTGGCGGGCAGTGAGCCGGAGTTGAGAAAGGAGAGTGTGCATGGCGTCGGAATGGAAGAGTGCACGCAGCGTGCCAGCCTGCGCAGCCCTAAGTGATTGATTCTGGGCGCAAATATCCTGAGGTGAATACCGCATTTGTCCGCTTTCGGAGCGAACTGTTCACCACGGGACACCGGTAAAGCAAAAGGAGAGCCGAATGGCTCTCCTTTTTGCAGAATCGACCGGAGACGAGTTAGACCGCCTGGACGTTCTCGGCCTGCAGGCCCTTGGGACCGCTGACGACGTTGAACTGCACACGCTGCGCCTGCTGGAGGCTGCGGAAGCCGTTCGAATTGATAGCCGAGAAGTGCACGAAGATGTCTTCGTTGTTGACGTCACGGGTGATGAAGCCGAAGCCCTTGGCGTCGTTGAACCACTTGACAATACCCTGTTCCATTTTGGGGTGTTCCTTTGGTGTTAATTTGCGCTTGAGAATTTCGAGGAAGGTGTATCGGCAAGCAGTGCTCTGTAAGGCATGACAACCGGTGTTACCCACTCGGGTACGAGCGTACCTAGATTATATCTCAGTTCCGTTTTTTCGCCGCTACAGGCCGCTCCCGGCGCCGCTCAGCGGAGAAACAGTCCTGCAAAGCGATCACGATATCCCGCAAATACTACCAGCCAAAGCACAGAGAAGATCAGGCCCATCTGAATCCCCGTATGGAACAGAAAGATATGGAAAAACAGGATGTTCACGAGGATCGGACCGAGGATCACCAGCCCGAGCGGGACGAAGATGCCTGTCAGCAGCAGTAAGCCGCCCAGCGCCTGCAGCACCGCAACGGCCTGCATGTAGTGCGACTGGCTCATCGCGGTTACAAATTCACCCGCTGTGCCAGGCGGCACCATGTTCGATCCCGGCAGAAAGCGAAAGAAGGCATTCAGGCCAAAAATAACAAAGGCCAATCCAAGGAGAATCCTGGAGAGAATGGTGGCGATTTTCACGTGCAGCTCCTCCACAATTGCTTCGTACCTTTGTACGCCACAAAAAGCGGAGGAGCTACTGACCTGCCCCGTATTTCTCAGCCAGTCATCACTGGATGTTCTCTTCTTAGGTGATTGGTTGTGGCTTTTCGACAGGAAGGGAGACATTGGCTGAAGCACCATCCTGTGGTTTGAGCTTGCATCCTGCAATACGAAGGCGTGGGTCCTCTAGTGCGGATTACCCAAACCATATCGATATTGAGCTGGGGGAAAATCCATGCACAGACACAGGCAAGACTTGGCGTGAGGTTTTAGATTTCTCGTAGCATGTGACTATGCAGCGTAGCTGCTTGCAGGTTCGAGCGTCAGAGAATCACCACCCAAGCCTGCATGGTGTTTTCGAAATGTTCGACAAGCCTGTCTGAGCCGTAACCCTTGTCGGCAATCACAATCTTGGTCTTATGATCGCAAGCAATTTGATCACGAGCATAGAGCACTGATCTGCCCGGCGGTAATCAGGATATTCTGCAACAGTCCCAGTTCGTCGACTTATAAGTGAATCTTCGCCAGCGTGGAAATGCCACAGAGTAGAACCTTGTCACCTCCCTTTTGCCGCCTGTAGCTGCCTGCTGGAGAGCCTCTACAAAGTTGAATCGGTCATTGAATACTAGCGTTTCTCATCCCACACCAACTCTTGAAAGATGCTCTCCCATTGCTTGCCGTACTGCTCGAAAAGTTCGCTCCATCGCGCTCCCGGCGCAACGCCATAACACACTGCTCACCAAAGCGCAGTTATTAACCCCCTTGCGCCCCAGATGCTAGTCTCGGATTGTTGCCATCCCTCTCCGAATCAGCGTTCGAACGAAAAAAACCAGTTGCCACTCCACACTTAGGAGATCGGAGAATAACGATCTCTTAAGAACAGAGTTGTACCATGCATGAATAAGGCGCTCAAAGGAGTACAAGTGAAATCAGGAAACGAGCAAGGAGTGCAGAATGTTGTCACCGACGTTCGAACATCCTCCAAATTTTATCGCCCCGAATTGGATGTCATCCGGTTCGTGGCTTTCATGCTTGTATTTCTCAATCACTCTCTGTCCAGATTTCCAGATCGCTATAGCCATCATCTGGGGCCATTCGGAGCCAATTTGTGTGCATCCTTATGCAAGCATGTGCGGATTCGGCTTATGCCTGTTCTTCTTCTTAAGCGCGTACCTCATCACCGAACTTCTCCTGCGGGAACAGAAGCGCACTGGAACTATCAAAATTGCAAATTTCTACGAACGTAGAATGTTGCGAATCTGACCGCTTTATTTTTGGGAATTGCACTTGCCATGCTGATCGCCATCGCAAGGCATACACCAGATGATCTGAAACGATTTGCGTCCTATCTGTACATGATGGGGAATTGGTACATCGTTCACCATGGCTGGTCGCTCGATAACCCACTGGAACCGCTATGGAGCATTTCCGTCGAGGAACAGTTTTATCTGATCTGGCCTCTGGTAATTGCGTTGACCGGAGAACTCGGCGCCTGGATCAGTGCGGTATTTTTCGCTCTCTTATCCATCGGAGTAACCTTTCATCTGGCTAATACCGGTGCGCAGCTGGATTCCCAGATTTGGTGCAATTCCTTTGTCCAGTTCCTTATGTTTGCCGCTGGAATTCTCTTTGCGCTTGGGCTCAAAGGCAGAATGCCTGAATTGCCAAATTGGCTGCGATGCCTCTTTCCACCGATAGCCTTTGCCTTATGGTTTTTCTCTGTCGCTGTCCTGAGGACAAAGACCTACGGATACGCACAAGGTGGATTCGCAGTGCCCTTAGGATATGTGCTAACAGCGATTGGATGCATCCTGCTCTGTGCTTCACTGCTGGGAGTCAATGCGAAAATGCCCTCGGCTCTTGTCTATCTAGGCAAAATTTCCTTTGGGCTTTATGTCTTCCACTTATTGGCATCACAATTAGTCGCCAAGACGCATATACATCACGATGCGATATTCCAGAAGCCCCTGGCCCTGGGACTGACAATACTTCTTGCATCGATATCCTATCGCTATTTCGAAACACCATTCCTGCGCATCAAGAACAGGCGCGCGATCATTCACACTCGTCCCGAGTAGTCCGAACTAGCAAATCTACATTCACTCATCTCTTGCAGTTTTCCGAACCCGTTTGTGTCTCGCAGGTAAACCCAGAGATCCAAATGGTATTATTCATTACAGCCGCATTTTAAAAAAGGACAATGGAGAGAATCATATGGGACGCGAATCCCATCGGGTCTTCTTCCGGTTCATTGCTCTTTCATCATGACGACATCGAAAATTGCCATGATTATTCCGTGTTACAACGAGCGGAATCGGCTTCATCTAGATATTTACGAGGAGTTCCTGCGGGTCTCGCCCGTGCATTTCGTCTTTGTTGACGATGGGAGCAAAGATGGTACATCCGATTTTATCGAGAGCTTTCGCCGCGGCAAGGAAGATCGCGTCAATCTGCTCATTCAAGAGGTAAATCAAGGCAAAGCTGAAGCCGTGCGGCGAGGGATGGAGTTTGCTTTCGGCCGAGACTTCGATTTCGTCGGGTTCTGGGACTCCGATCTGGCCACCCCCCTGCATGCCATTTCCCAATTCATGGAAGTCCTGACGACGCGCCCTGAGATCGATATCGTATTTGGCTCGCGCGTCAAGCTTCTCGGCCACGATGTGCAGCGACGCGCAATTCGCCATTATCTTGGCCGAATTTTCGCAACGGTAGTTTCCACGCTTCTTCGCTTGCCGGTTTATGACACCCAATGCGGAGCCAAGCTCTTTCGTGTTGGTCCTTATACACGAGAAATCACCGCGCAGCCTTTCCAGAGCCGGTGGGTCTTTGATGTTGAACTGATCCAACGCTTCATCAAAAAGACCGGATCTCCGCGTGCTGCCGCGGCCCGGATGTATGAATTTCCGTTGGACTCCTGGGAAGAAGTAGGCGGCTCAAAGGTCAAGCCCTTTGATTTTTTCCTGGCATTTCGGGATGTTGTCAGGATTTATTTGTCCTACCGGTAATCCCAGGATTCCCTTGGCGTGGGATCGGTCCCCAAAAGCCATCTTCTACAATTTCACTTCACGCGTTTCCTACTGGTTCCCTGCTCGATAGAAAAGTGCACAAGAGACGGAAAGCATGATCTCCATCTGCACTCGTTTCCTGTTTCCGGCAAGCCGCTATCCTCTCAAACTCACCAAGGAGCTGCTCATTGCTCACCGTAAAGGGACCTTCCCGGCCGCTGTCTCTGCTGAATCTTAGCTGTTCGGTTGCATTTGGTCTGTTATTCGGACTCATCGCCTTCTCTGTGCTCGTGCTCTTTTTCCCCACGAATCTAGGCGTAGATCAATATTGGTGCATGTACGCTGCCAGCAGAGTGTTATCTGGCGTACAGCTGGATGGAGCACGGTTAATCGAAACGAACCCTCCACTCTTCGTGTGGTATAGCCTCATTCCGTCCTTTCTGGCCAAGGTGACTCATCTCTCCTATACCCTTTCGTATGAGTTAGTCACGCTCGTCCTCGCATTTCTAAGCTGGCTTGCATGCTGCAGGTTGCTTCGGATTCTGACTCGCGGAGAAGGAGGTGCGCCGTGGGCACTCGCACTGGTCACGGGAGCTGTCGAGCTCTTTCTGATCCAAAGGCGCCCTGGTGAATTGTCGTTTTCCCTGACGAACTTCGGCCAAAAAGAATATTTCGTTGTTATTTTTCTGCTTCCATATTTTCTAACTCGGCTGATTGGTGCCGATCGCGTTACGCGTACGATGCGCATTCTTATCGGCATCGCGGCTGGCGTGGCCATCTGTCTCAAGCCACATCAGGTTCTCGCCGTTTTTCTCTTCGAAATCATTGTCCTCTGGCATAAAAGGGAGCTGCGCAGTCTCCTGCGCTCCGAGATGCTGGCACTCGTTGTCACCTGCGCTTCCTATCCTCTCGCCATCGAGATTTTTTGCCCTCTGTTCTTCAAGAATGTTCTCCCGATGATGCTCGATGCGTACTGGGGCATAGCAACGCACACGATGTCCGCCATGCTTGTCCACCAAGAATCACATCATATTGCAGCATCTTTGCTGGCGGTGGCTGTATGGTTGGGGGTGAAGAAATCCCTGCGAGCTCCCATCCTGCCTCTGGCTCTGATTGCCGCAAGCATCGGTTCTGGGCTTGCCTATGCGCTTCAGCGCACCGGCTGGGCCTATCAACAATTGCCCGCGTGGACCTTTCTCATCCTAGCGATTGCCTGGATGCTCGTCGATCTCGCTTCTGTCTGGGCCAGCAAACGCCAGATTGAGATCAAGCCCTTGCCCGCCGTCTATATCAGCACAGGGCTGCTGTTCGCGGTGCTCCTGGGCCTCCAGGCTGCACGCATCACTAAGCGGAAGGAAGCAAAGCTCCTGGCCCAGGCAACGATCTCTCAAGAGTTGGCCATGCACTCGCCAGGCACACCGGTCTACCTTATCTCTACAAGCATGCCTCCCTTTCAGGTGTTGCTTACGCACCATCTCCTCTGGGCTGGTCGCTATGCGCATCTCTGGATGCTCCCAGCCATTGAAATGAATGAAGCGCATGCTCATATAACCAACAGACCATTCAAATTGATCCCCCCCGCAGAACTTGCCGCGCTCTCTAACCAGGTACATCAGGATATCTCTTCAGATATTTCGTCCTGGAATCCGGAGATAGTCTTTGTTGAGCACGTCAGCCCACAGAGCCCGACCGGCTTCAATCATCTTCAATGGCTTCTACAAGACAACAGCTTTGCGCTGAAGTGGGCCCACTACAAGATGGTGAAGACCGTAGCCAACTACGATGGCGCCCCAGATGCTTATGACGAATACGTACGTGCTGAGAACTAACGCATTATCGATTCGCAGCAAAGCAGATGTAAAGAGAGCCATTCTCCTTGACGAGAACATGCTCGCAAACACTGCCCTGCTCCAGTCGAAATGACAACGCGAGGCACTGGCTATACGTAGATACGGCCTAGGGCGTATCTACATATTGAGAGAGCCATCTCCGGGCACAAGCGATGGCGACGGTGGCGTGAAAATTTTGCTTGAGTTTATCAAAGCGAGTGCTGAGTCTTCTGAATTGCTTGAGGTGGGCGAAGGTTCGTTCGATGCGGTTTCGCGTTCAGTATAAGGTGCGATTGAAGTCGCGTTGAGTCNTTCGATGTTTTGTTCGGCGAGATGGTCGAGGATGTAGTTCATATCATAACCCTTGTCGGCCAGAACCGCCTTGGGTCGAAGGTCCCCGAGCAAGGTCAGGGCCTGGGTATAGTCGTTTCGTTCGCCGCCGGTCAACAGGAAGCCTAGAGGGCGTCCAAGCCCATCGGCGAGCAGATGGATTTTGGTCGTCAGACCTCCTCGGCTGCGCCCCAAAGCGGTCTCCGAAGCCTTTTTTTTCGCGCCGTGGCGGCTTGCTGGTAGGCGCGCACGATACTGGAGTCCATCATCACGTAGCGGGTGTTGCGATCCTCCAGCAGATCTGCGAAGACCTTGTCCCTGCCCCCCTTGCTCGCCCACCAGGTAAACCGCTTATGAACCGACTTGTACTTACCGTAACGCTCAGGCATATCTGCCCAGGGCATGGCCGAACGCAATACCCAAAGCACACCATGCACAAACTAACGGTTATCTACCGCCGGTCGCCCCACCCTGCCTGCTTGTCCTGGAAGAAGAGGTTCTATCCGGCGCCACTGAACCTCCGTTAACTCATACCGACCAACACCCATCCACTCACTGAAACAAATCAACTCCCCACAGAAAAGTGAATATGTCGACACAACCTAGGCCTCGCGGAAGAGGCCTGGATCGCTCACGCTGGGGCGGCCCGTCTCCACATGTCCGGCATAGCGGCGTAGATATTCCGGGGAGTCCGGACTGGTAACGGAGAGATCGAACCACGAGTGGCTCGCACCCAAATCCCAGCGATCAACCTGCGACGCTCCCGCTGCAACGGTGTATTCCCGCGGCTTCGCATCTGGAGCATAGGCATTGGCAATCTTCACCGTCGCCGACTTCGCCCCTGTATTTGTCACTGTAAGAGTGACATTTCCCGACGACTGGTCATACGCTACCGCGACCTCTACGCCCGGTAACTCTGCTGCATTCCCGCGGAACTCGCTGTGATATCCATGCGGTCCCCATAGCGCCAATCGATACTTCCCTTCTTCGAGCGGCCAGTAATCCGCCAGCTTGTCACCTGCAGCGATGCTGTAGCGGCGTGGCGGCGTATCGACGGCCAGCCCGTTGAAGGCATAGAACGCCATCCCCGCCTTGCCGGCGTTCGTGAAGTCCACCCACACCCGCCCGTCTTCCACCCGGCTATGTGCGTAGATCTCATATGGGAGCGCTCGCGAGGGCCGCGTGCCCGGCTCCTGTGCCGGCATCTCCTGCACTGCCGGCACATGCCAGGGTTTGTGCGCCGAGTTCAGAGGCGCGGGCGCGGTGAATTTCACCGGCTTTCCATCCGGCGTGCCTGCAAAGTCGAAGGCGGATGTCAGGTCGCCGCAGATCGAACGCCGCCATGCGCTGATATTCGGCTCCTCGATGCCGAAGCGTGCTTCGAGGAAACGCAGTACGGACGTATGGTCGAAGGTCTCCGAGCAGACCCAGCCGCCACGCGTCCACGGCGAGGCGATGACCATCGGCAACCGCACCCCGAGGCCAATCGGCTGCAGCCCGCCTGGGTCCGCACCTGGAACCAGGGGGGTCATTTCATGCGGATACTTGTTCAGATCGAGGAACTCATCCTTGAGCGAATCCACCAGCTCGGCTGACACCATCCCCGAGGCATTCTGTGCCTGCGTGTGTGGAGGCATCGGCGGCAGCACATGGTCGAAGAGCCCGTCATTCTCGTCGTAGTTCAGAATGAAGACCGTCTTGCTCCACATCTCCGGGTTCGACGTGAGGGCATCCAGCACCAGGTTGATGTAGTACGCTCCATCGGTCGGCGAAGCTTCGGGATGCTCACTGTACTTGTACGGCGCGACGATCCAGTTCACCTGCGCGAGGCGATTGTTCGCGACATCCTCGCGAAACTCGCGCAGTGTACGATCGGTCACGCCCTTCTGCACCAGCGGACCATGTGGATCGGCGCCTTCTTTTACCTGATAGGCGGCAAAGAACTCGAGCGAGTTATCCGTGTAATTATCCGTCGGCGTGCCCGGCTCTCCGCTACCGCCCTGATAGAGCTTCCAGCTCACCCCCGCTTTTTCGAGGCGCTCCGGATAAGTCGTCCACGTGTAGCCGTTGGTATGGCTGCGCTCTTCGATGCCCGGGCCGTTCGGCTTTTTGCCCAGGGCATTGCGCGCATCGATGGTTCCGCTCCACAGATAGATCCGGTTCGGACAGGTGTCCGCGTGAATGGAGCAATGGTATGCGTCACACACGGTGAAGGCATCGGCCAGCGCATAGTGAAAGCTCACATCTTCGCGCCGCAAATAGCCCATGGTGATGACGTCCTGCTTCTGATTCACCCACTGGTTGTGGTGGCCATGATTCCAGGAGAGATGGCCGCTGCTCCAACCATGGTCCGTGCCCGCCTGAAACTCGGTCGTTTGCTTTGGATTCAGATAGAACGGCAGGACATGCTCGGCCGAGTCGGAAAGTCCGCGAGCGTGGTAGCGATGCGTCTTTGTCTCCGCCGGCGGCTGATACCAGACGGGCTTGCCGTTCGGCAGCCGCGCGGGACGCGGATCGTTGAAACCACGCACGCCACGCATCGTACCGAAATAGTGATCGAAGGAGCGGTTCTCCTGCATCAGGATGACAACGTGCTCCACGTCCTGAATCGTGCCCGTAACTCGATGGGGAGGAATAGCCAGTGCGCGGCGAATGCTGAGCGGCATGGCCGATGCGCCAGCCGCAGCAGCGACGATGCGAAAGAAATCGCGGCGAGTACGTTTCACAGAAGAGCTCCGGGCAGAATTTTTTCCAGCATAGTATGCGCTGCGTCAATCCGCGATGAATCGCAGTGACTTAGCGATGTGCCGTCGCTTCATCCGCATAAAGATCTACGATCTCTGCCGCATACTTTTCCGCGATCACCCGCCGTTTCAGCTTCAGACTGGGTGTCAGCTCACCGGAATCGAGCGACCACTCTGTCGGCACCAGCCGAAAGCGCTTGATCGTCTCGTAATTCGACAGGCCCGTGTTCACTTCGTCCACGATCTCCTGGTATCGCGCCACTACCTGCACATCATTCACCAGCTCACGCCGGGTTGCCGCGGCAATTCCCTGCTCCTTCGCCCAGACTTCGAGCGCTGCAAAGTTCGGTGAGATCAACGCCGAGGCAAACTTATGCCGATCGCCCACCAGCGCAGCACCGCCCACCAGCAGGTGAGCCTTCATCCTGTTCTCAATCGGCTGCGGTGCGATCAGCTTGCCGCCCGAAGTCTTGAGCAGTTCCTTCTTCCGGTCGGTGATGTACAGGAAGCCGTCGGCATCCGCATTGCCGATATCCCCGGTGCGGAACCAGCCTTCCGCATCGAAGTTCTCCGTATCGTGCGGCTCCCGCTTCCAGTAACCGGAAAATACATTCGGCCCCTTCACCAGCAGCTCGCCATCTTCAGCAAAACGGTATTCCACCTGCGGCAGCGCCTTGCCTACCGAACCCATCCGATAGGCCGACGGCGTGTTGATCGCCAGTACCGGCGAAGTCTCCGTCAGTCCATAACCCTCGAGAATCCGTATCCCCACCGATGCGTACCACTTCGCCGTATCCTGCCCCAGCGGAGCTCCGCCGGAGATGAAATACCGTACCTTGCCGCCGAAGAAGTCTGTCACCTTGCTATAAACCAGCTTCTTCGCCAGCTTCCAGCTCACCGCGCCTGGTATCTCACCGCGTCCGATCTTCTCCATATGACCGGTACCTGTCTTCACAGCCCATGCGAAGATGCGCTTCTTCACCGGCGAGAGCCCGGCGCGCCGCTCTACCTCCTGCCGCACCTTTTCATAGACACGCGGCACCGCCACCATCACCGTAGGCCGCACCTCGGCCAGCGCGGCAGGCAACTGCTCGAAGGCCGAACAGTAAGCCACCGTCGCCTGCTTCGTGTAGATCGCGTAATCCAGGTGCCGGGCGGTAATATGCGATAGCGGCAGGAACGAGATACAGCTGTCCTCGGTCCAGATATCGAACCCGGCCAGCGACTCGTTGAGGTTCGACGCGATATTGCCATGCGTCAACACCACGCCCTTCGATTCCCCGGTGGTGCCCGAGGTATAGATCAGCGTTGCGATATCGTTAGGCTGTACATCGTAGGCCCGGCGATCGAATTCCGCATCGCGCGCCGTTTCCTTGTCCGCGCCCTCCATCAGTGAGGCGAACGGTATCCCGTCCGGCGTGCCCTCGCTGTCCATGATCACAATGCGCTCAATCGCCGTTGTACCGCGGATCGCTGCTACTTTTTCGTACTGCGCGCGGCTGGAGACGAAGATCACGCGCGCGCCCGAGTCGGCCAGCAACACCGCGGTCTGCTCGGCATTCAGCGTGGGGTAGATTGGCACGTCAATGGCGCCGATGGCCAATGCGGCAAAATCCGTGACCGCCCACTCCCAGCGGTTTTCAGAGAGGATGGCGATCCGGTCGCCCCGGGAAATGCCCCAGTCGCGCAGCACACTGGCCAGTTTGCGCACCCGCTGGTAAAGCTGTCCGCTCGAGATGGGTGTCCAGCGCAGATTTCCGCCAGGTCCGGAGACCGGCTCCAGGATTACCCGCTCCCGGTTTCCGGCCGTTACCAGGAAGAAGATGTCGTTCAGGGTCTTCAGGTTCGTCACAATCGCATCACTCTAGCCGAGCCGCATAACCCCACACAAGCCACCGGTACCATGCCTCTGCATCCTCTCTATAAAATAGCCGCCCCATTCGGGATGCGGCCCTGCTAGCCTAGAAGTGTATGAAAATCGGTGTTCTTGTCTTCCCCGGCTCCAACTGTGATCATGACACGTACCACGTCGTCGCCGAGCTTGCGCAGCAGCCGGTTACCTTCCTCTGGCACGATTCCTCGAGCCTCGAGAACTGCGACGCTATCCTCGTGCCCGGCGGCTTTGCCTATGGCGACTATCTGCGCACCGGCGCTATCGCCCGCTTTTCGCCCGTCATGCAGTCGGTGAAGAAGTTCGCATCCGACGGGGGCCTGGTCCTCGGCATCTGCAACGGATTCCAGATCCTCTGCGAATCCGGCCTGCTCCCCGGCGCGCTGATGCGCAATGCCGGACTCAAGTACATCTGCAAACAGGTTTACCTGCGCACCGAAACCACCGATACCCCATTCACGCACCAGCTGAACAAGGGCGAGGTAATGAAGATTCCCATCGGTCACATGGAGGGCAACTACTTCTGTGACGAGTCCACGCTGGCCCAGCTTCGCGCTCAGGACCGAATCGCTTTCCGCTATGCCACTCCCGAAGGCGAGATCACACGCGAAGCCAACCCCAACGGCTCACTCGACAACATTGCCGGCATTCTCAGCGAGGGCCGTAATGTTCTCGGCATGATGCCCCACCCCGACCGCTCGAGCGAAGCCCTGCTCGGCTCGGCTGACGGCTTCAAGATCTTCCAATCACTGGTCGCCTCGCTCGCCGGCGTCCGATAGAGCCTAACCGGAATTCACCCACCGGAACCACCTCAACCGGCTTCAGCGCAGTGATGCAACCATGATTGATATCCATCACCATCTGCTCTACGGTCTCGATGACGGCTCGCCCGACATCGAGACTTCGCTTGCCATGGCCGAAGCCGCAGCCGCCGATGGCATCACCCATATCGTCTGCACGCCGCACGCCAGCTCCAACTTCGCCTACCAGCCGGAGCTCAACCAGGAGCGCCTGGCAGCACTGCGCGAGCGCCTCGGCGATCGCATCACGCTTGGCATCGGCTGCGACTTTCACCTCTCCTACGACAACATCGAAGACGCGCTCAAGAACCGGACGAAGTACACCATCAACCAGAAAAAGTACCTCCTGGTTGAGTTCAACGACTTCATGATCCCGCAGAACATTACCGATGTGTTCTACGAGCTCAGCATTGCCGGACAGCAGCCGATTATCACCCACCCTGAGCGGAATGCCGTCATCAAGCGCAATCCTGAACGCATGAAGGATTGGATTCGCGAAGGCGCACTGGTGCAGATCACCTCTTCCTCGCTCACCGGCCGCTTCGGCAAAACCGCGCAGGCACTCTCCTTCCAGTTTCTCGAGAAGAACTGGGTCCACTTTCTCGCCACCGATGCGCATAACCTGGACTCGCGGCCGCCGAAGCTCAGTGAAGGCTATGAGGTGCTTGAAAAACGCTTCGGCAAGGAGACTGCGGAACGCCTCTGCGTCACCAATCCCCGCGCAGTCTTTTACGGAGAGGATTTTCCCCGCCAGCCGCAGGCTCTGGATATTGCCGACGAACATAGCGGACAGCCCTTGCCCAAGAAGGGCTTCTTCGGACGCCTGTTTTCGCGCGACTGACTCCCAGCCGCGCGAAAACCGTTCCTATAAGCCCAGTCCGCCGTCTACGCCCAGCAATTGTCCGGTGATGAAGTGCGGCCCGGAGGCAAAGAAAACCACCGCCGCCGCTACTTCCTGCGGAGAGCCGTTGCGCTGCATCGGCGTCTTCTTCGCAAAATGCTCGTATTCGGCCGAAACCTCTCCGTTTACGATCATTCCTGGCGCCACGCAGTTTACGCTGATCTCGGGCGCAAAGGCCTTCGACATGGTCTGAGTCAGCATGTGCAGCGCAGCCTTCGATGTGCAGTAGTGCGCATGCGTCGGCCAGGGATGAATCCCGCCCAGCGAGCCGATGTTGATGATCCGCCCGTGCGCAGCCTTCAGATAGGGATAGGCCGCCTGCGCTGCCAGGAACGGGCCGCGGGTGTTGGTCTCGAACATGGCATCCCACTGCTCCACACTGATGCTTTCAAGGGCCGCGGTCTCGAAGCGGCCGGCGTTGTTCACCAGCACGTCCAGACCACCGAGGAACTCCGCTGCATCCTTCACTGCCTGCCGGATGCTCTCCGGGTTCCGCAGATCGGCATGCACAGCCTGCGCCCGGACGCCCATCTCGCGCAATTCTTCCACCGTTCGGGCCGCCGCGTCCGACGACTCCCGGTATGTAATCACCACATCCGCGCCTTCCGCGGCCAAAGCCAGCGCAATGCTGCGTCCAATTCTCTTCGCGGCGCCGGTCACCAGCGCCTTCTTTCCTGTCAGGGATGGCATACACTCAATTTTAAAGTGTGAGGATTCAGTTTGCTCCTGCCGGGCAGCGTGTCGGCCCCATTCCACATCCAAGCTGAAGTTCTTCAGATATCGGAGCGAAAGTACGTCGGTGTCCGTCCCTTACGACCGTCCTGATCAAAAACTCAGGTCACTTTTTTTTGTTTCCCCGGCAATTCGCACGAGCAAACCGCTTCTCACCGGCGCCCTGCTTCTCGTGCTTGCCATCATCTGCCTCAACTCCTGGCTGGCGCTGCGCTCCATCGAGGTACTGAACCGGAGCGAGTACTGGGTAGCTCATACCTGGCAGGTTATCCAGCAACTGGAGCACGTCATCAGCTCCGCCAAGGATGGCGAAAGCGGGGCCCGGGGCTTTCTGCTTACCGGCGATGACAGCTATCTTGCCCCCTACACTCGCGCGCGCCAGGTGCTCCCAGGCGAAATCGACGAGGTACAAAAGCTCACCTCCGACAATCCGGATGAGCAGAAGCGTGTCATCGAGCTGCGGGAGGTGGTCAACAGCCGCCTGCAGCTTCTTGAACAGGGCATCGAAGGCAAGCGCGGCGGTGATGCTACCCCGCTGCAGCTGATGGTCGTAAGCGGCACCGGCGAAGCCGAGATGGACCGCACACGCGAGATCGTAAGCAGCATGCAGGCTGAGGAACAGGGGCTGCTCGCACAGCGGACCTCGCACTCGGCCTCGGCACGGCGGCGCGCCATCTGGAGCGTGCTCTTTGCCAGCACCTTCGATGTCGTGATGATCGGTCTTGCCTTCTGGATGTTCAACCGGGAGCGAGGCTTCCGTCAGCGTGCGGATTTTGTCGCCTCACGCCTGGAAAAGCTCCAATCCATCAGCGACACGGGCCTCAATCGTCTCGACAGCGCCGAGCTTACCATCGCGCTTACTGGACGCCTGCGCTCCGTACTGCATGCCGACAGCGTTGTGTTCTGTAACTGGAACGACGATGAAATCGAGGTTGTACATGGGGACGGCATTCCTGTGCGCCCCGGTCGCAAGATCACCCTTGACCCTTCCGGACCACTCTATCTCGCCGGCGTGGAGAAACGGCTCATCCGCGCACAGGGAGAGGAATCGAAGGCCATTCCATTCCCCGCTCTCAGCTCGCAAATGGCCGTGGTCCTGGTGATGCCGGTGATCGTTGCCAACGAGGTACGCGCGCTTCTGCTGGCAGGCACGCATCAAGCCCGATCCTTCGCCGTGCAGGATGAGCAGCTGCTTACGCTCGCCGCCGACCGCATCGGTCTCGCGCTCGACCGCGCCCGCGCCTACGAGGCGGAGCACGCCGCACGCCAACGGGCAGAGGCCGCAGCCGCCGAGGTGACAGCCCTGAACGCAGAGCTCGAAGATCGCGTCCGCATCCGCACGGCCGAGCTGGAGGCGACCAACCGTGAGCTGGAAGCCTTCAGCTACTCCGTTTCTCACGACCTTCGTGCTCCGCTTCGCTCGGTCGACGGCTTCAGCCTCGCTCTTGAAGAAGATTTCATGGAGTCGCTCAACGAAGAGGGCCGCGACTTCATCCGCCGCATCCGCGCCGGCGTGCAGCGCATGGGCCAGCTGATCGACTCCCTGCTGCAGCTCTCCCGAATCACGCGCGCAGAGATCGCCTACGAGTCCTTCAACCTGAGCGAGCTGGCCGAAGAGGTCGCCAACGAGCTTCGCGCACAGAATCCGGACCGCAACCTTGCCTTTCATATCCAGCCGGATATGCAGGTTCAGGCCGACCCGCGGCTGCTTCGCGTAGCGCTGGAAAACCTGCTCGGCAATGCCGTGAAATTCACGGCCAAAAAGCCGGCAGCCGTCATCGATGTGGGTTATATCCCGGAATCCGGCGAATATTACGTCCGCGACAACGGCGCCGGCTTCGATATGCAGTACGCGAACAAGCTCTTCGTCGCCTTCCAGCGGCTGCACGGAGACAAGGATTTCAAGGGATCGGGCATCGGACTCGCCACCGTCGCCCGGGTCATCCGCCGCCATCACGGCACCATGCGGGCGGAGGCCAAACTGAATGAGGGCGCAACCTTCACCTTTACTTTAAGATAAAGAAGCTATGTCTGAGCCCAGAGTCATTCTTCTCGTAGAAGACGATCCGGATCACGAAGTCCTGACCATTCGCGCCCTGCGCAAGTCTAATATCGCGAATGAAATTCGCGTCGCCCGCGACGGCGAGGAAGCGCTCCGCCTGCTCTTTGGCTCGGACCCGGACTCGCTGCAGGCTGCCCCCCAGGTCATCCTCCTCGACCTCAAGCTGCCCAAGATCGACGGGCTCGAGGTGCTTCGCCGTATCCGCGAAAGCGACAAGACCTGCATGCTGCCGGTCGTCATCCTCACCTCTTCGGATGAAGAGAGCGACATTGTCCGCAGCTATCGCCTCGGTGTGAACAGCTACATCCGCAAACCCGTCAATTTCAGCGAGTTCGCGGACGCAACCCGGCAGTTAGGTATGTACTGGCTGGTACTGAACGAATGCCCACCCCTGGCGAACTGAGCGGAGCGCCCCTGCGCGTTCTTCTCGTCGAGGACAACGCGGATGACGCCCTGATTCTGGAGCGGCATCTGCGCCGTGCCGGCTACAGCGTCTCCGTACGCCGCGTGGAAACCGGCGAAGAGATGCTGGAGGCTCTGAGCGCCGATCTCATCTGGGACATCATCCTGGCAGACTTCAACCTGCCGGTCTTCAGCGCTCCAGCTGCGTTGACCCTGCTCAAGTCCACCGGCCGCGATATTCCTTTCATCATGATGTCCGGCGCCGTCGATGAAGAGACTGCCGTCTCCGCCATGCGTGCCGGCGCGCACGATTACATTGCCAAGCAGAACCTCGCCCGCCTTGTTCCCGCGATCGAGCGCGAAGTCAAAGAAGCCGAGGCCCGCCGCTCCAGGCGCCAGACCGAATCGGCCCTGCGTTCGATGGAAGAACGCTTTCATCGCCTGGTGGAAGCCATGCCGCTGGCACTACTCATCAGCGACCTCGACGGCCACATCACTTACGCCAACCAGGGAATCGAAAGCCTCCTCGGTTATTCGCAGGCAGAGATTGCCAGCGGCGTCGTGACCCTGGCCCGCATCTTTGGCTCTTCCGATTCCGGCCTGCCCTGCATCATCAACGCTTCCCGCGGCAAGATGAGCGAACCGAGCGAAGTCGAGTGCGTGAACGCCTCCGGCACCCGCGTTCCCGTGCTGATCGGCTCGGCCGAGCTCAACTCCGAGTCACCGGGCAGTGCGCCGCAGATCGCCGCCTTTCTCGTCGACCTTACCGAGCAGCGCCGCAGCCAGGAAGTATTGCGCCGCACGGAGAAACTGGCTGCTGCGGGCCGTCTCGCGGCCTCGATCGCGCACGAGATCAATAATCCGCTCGAAGCCGTGACGAACTGCCTTTATCTCCTCAGCCAGATGCCGTTCGATGACCACGCCCGCACCTTTCTCGATCTTGCCCAGCGGGAATTGAACCGCGTCGTGCACATTACGACCCAGACGCTGCGTTTCTACCGTCAGAGCACCAGGCCTGTAGAAACCGATCTGCATGAGCTCTTCGAAACCGTCATCTCACTTTTTGAAGGCCGTCTCCGCTCGCAGTGCATTCATGTAGAACGCCGTTATGGCGCACTCCCTCCCATCGTTGTTCATGATGGCGAAATCCGCCAGGTGATGGCCAATCTTCTCAGCAACGCTATCGACGCCATGGTTGCCAGCGGCGGACGCCTTATCCTACGCACAGCCATCAGCCGCGACTGGGCTACGGGCCGCGAAGGTGTGGCTTTTACCATCGCCGACACAGGCACCGGCATCGATGCTGCAACGAGAGAGCATCTCTTCGAGCCCTTCTACTCTACCAAGGGCATTACCGGCACGGGGCTGGGACTCTGGGTGAGCCGTGGCATCGTGCAGAAGCATGCCGGCCGCATTGCTCTCCGCTCTCGTACGGGCCACAATGGCGGCACTGTCTTTCGCATCTTTCTTCCCTTTGCCGCTCCGCCTGTCGAAATCAGCGGCGCTCCCCTGCTCCAGGCCTCTGCTTAACACCGTCCTCCTCGCAAGCAACACTCTCGTCGAACCGCGCCTCTGAACCTAGGGACCACAGTCTCAGTCAATCGCGAGGATGCACGATGGAACTGAAGCTTCTGCCCGGGAAGCCATACCCGCTTGGTGCCAAGTGGAACGGCACCGGGGTAAATTTCGCTCTCTACTCGGAAAATGCTACCGGCGTCGAGCTTTGCCTTTTCAACGAGGCTGACGAGCAAACGCATCGCCTGCAGCTCCGCGAAACCACGGCCTTTGTCTGGCATTGCTACATCCCCGGCCTCCATCCGGGCCAGCGCTATGGCTATCGCGTGCAGGGCCCATGGAACCCTGAACAAGGGCAACGCTTCAACCCTGCCAAACTCCTCGTCGATCCCTATGCGCAGGCCATCGCCGGCAAGGTTGACTGGAGCCAGCCTATTTTCCCCTACCAGTTCGGAGGCGAGGATGCCGACCTCCATATCGACGACCGCGACAGCGCCGCTGGCGTACCTAAATGCATCGTCGTCAATCCCTACTTTGACTGGGAACACGACCATCCACTGCGCATCCCACTTGCAGACTCGGTGATTTACGAAACGCACGTGCGCGGTTTCAGCATCCAGAATCCCGAGGTCCCCGAAAACCTGCGCGGCACCTATGCCGGCCTCGCGTCCCCAGCCAGCCTGCGTCATCTCAAGAAGCTCGGCGTAACTGCCGTAGAGTTGATGCCCGTGCATCACTTCGTGAACGACAGCCATTTAGTCGAAAAGGGGCTTACCAACTACTGGGGATATAACACCCTCAGCTATCTCGCACCCGCCGGACGCTACGCCGCCACCGGAGAAGACGGCAATCAGGTCTCCGAGTTCAAAGCCATGGTCAAGGCTCTGCATCGCGAGGGCATCGAGGTCATTCTGGACGTGGTCTACAACCACACGGCCGAGGGCAATCACCTTGGCCCCATGCTTTCCATGCGCGGCATCGACAATACGACCTACTATCGCCTCATGGCGGACAATCCCCGCTATTACCTGGACTACACCGGCACCGGGAACAGCCTCAATGTGCGCCATCCGCAGGTGCTCAAGCTCATCATGGATTCACTCCGCTACTGGGTGACCGAGATGCATGTGGATGGCTTCCGCTTCGATCTCGCCGCTACGCTTGCGCGCGAACTGCATGACGTCGATCGCCTCAGCGGCTTCTTCGACATCATTCACCAGGACCCCACTCTCGCGGATGTGAAGCTGATTGCAGAGCCATGGGATGTCGGCGAAGGCGGCTACCAGGTCGGCAACTTCCCTATCCTGTGGGCGGAGTGGAACGGCAAGTATCGAGATACCGTACGCCGCTATTGGAAGGGTGATGAGGGCCAGCTCTCCGATCTTGGCTATCGCCTCACCGGATCGAGCGATCTTTACCAGCACGATGGCCGCCGCCCCTACGCGAGCATCAACTTCATCACTGCGCATGACGGCTTCACGCTGCATGATCTCGTCAGCTACAACGACAAGCACAACGAGGCCAACGGCGAGAACAACCAGGATGGCGCCAACGACAACAACTCCTGGAATATGGGCGTCGAAGGCGAGACCCACGATATAGGGATCGGCGATGCGCGCCAGCGGCAGATGCGCAACTTCATGGCGACGTTATTGCTCTCGCAGGGTGTGCCCATGATCAGCGGGGGAGATGAAATCTGCCGCACGCAGAACGGCAACAACAATGCCTACTGCCAGGACAATCCCATCAGCTGGTACGACTGGTCCTCCACGGAAGAAAAAGAGGCCATGGTGGCTTTTACCTGCCGCCTCATTGAAATGCGCAAGCTGCATCCCAACCTGCGCCGCCGCAAATTCTTCCAGGGACGCGCCATTCACCACTCCGCCGACATCGCCTGGTACGGAACCAACGGAAAAGAGCTGAGTGAAGCGGCATGGAACGCCGGCTGGATCCGCAGTTTCGGCATGCTGCTCAACGGGCAGACCCTCGAAGCTGCCGACGAGCTCGGCAATCCGCTCACTGACGACACCTTCCTGATCCTCTTCAATGCACATCACGAAGCTGTGAGCTTTGCGCTGCCGCATCCACCGGCTGGAGGACGCTGGCGCGTCACCATGAACACCTACGACCTTGCCAACCCCTTCAAGACATTGCATACCCGCGCCCGCATCAAGGTGGAAGGCCGGTCTACGATGCTGCTCTGCGAGAAGAAGGCGAAGGAAAACATCCTGCCCTGAGGCTAGCCCGATGTGCACTCCGTGGGCCTATGATGTCGATGTTCAACGCACAGGCCCCGCGTGCTTCTTCAGCTCCGCGAGCGGATAGAACGTTCCCCGCCACTGCACACCACCGCTTGAGAGCGTAACGACCATCGAGCGGAGGATCGAATACACCATCACGCACAATCCCAGCGGAAAGGTCACGCAGTACCACGTCGAAATCCCCGTGTAGCGGCGGTAGTAGCGATACAACAGAAACAGCATGAACAGCACCGTCGCCGCCGGCCACAACAGCGCATGCGCGAACGGCGCGGCGAGAAACGGCCCCACGCAGAATGCGGTCATCCCTGCGCAGGCCAGTACTGTAATCCACACCGTAAAGCGAAATACGGCGAAGAAGTTCTTCGTAATATTGCGCACCATGCCGGCCAGTCCGACAGCCCAGCGTACGCGCACCATGCCTTTGCCGAAGGCCACACGCTGGCGATAGCCCTGCCGTTTCACCTCGACACCGAGACGCAGATCCTCAAGTACTTCCATCCGCAGCGACTCGAAGCCTCCCATCGCGCGGTACACGTCGGCCCGCACCATGTTGAAGGCCCCCACGCCGATCGACTCCTTCGCCTGCGGATCGGGGATCTTCCAGAAACGCGATGAGAGCGCCGCAATCCCCTGGAAAACCGCAATCATCATCCGTTCGCCGAACGACTTGAGAATTAGCGAGGGAAACACGACCAGGTGATCGGCCTCGTGCTCCTTCGCTACGCGCCCCTCGGCAAAGTTCATGGCGCGCAGCAGCGAGTCCGGCGTAAAGAAGATATCCGCATCGGTGAAGAGCAGCCATCGCCCGGCGGCGTGACGCGCCGCGTAGGCCATGGCATGTGTCTTGCCCATCCAGCCTTCGGGCAGCTCTTCGACATGCAGCACATGCATCCTGCGTCCTGCCGCCATGGCCTCGGCGGCCACGCGATCCATGATCGCGCCGGTCGCATCCGTGGAGCGATCGTCCACTGCAACGATCTCGATCGTCAGGCCTTCGATTGCCAACAGCGTGCGCAGCGCCGCCTCTACCGACTCTTCTTCGTTCTTCGCCGGTACGATCACCGATATCTCCGGCGTCTCGCTCTTTTCCCGCGGCGCGCCAAAGCGCGCATCCAGCAGGTCCGGGATTTTCGGGAGGTTTCGTAGCGCCTGCAGAGTTGAAATTACCCACAGCAGCGCGATCAGCCAATTCAAGGTCAACAGAGTGACCAGCAGGGCTCCATGCATCGTCGTTCTACTTCTCTTCCTCAAGAGGCACGGCAAAGCGCGCCCCCGTAAACAGAATGATTCCCGAGATCAACAGCGCGGCCTGCGTCATGCTCAGCCCCACGCGCAGGTTTGTCTTATCCGAAAGCAGCCCGATCAGATGCGGCGAGAAGGCATCGCCCAGCGCATGAATCAGAAACAGGTTCAGCGAAATCGCCGTCGCGCGGATCGGCGCCGCTACCGAGTTCACAATCGCAGCATTCAGTGGCCCGTTGCCGAGAAACAGGAAGAACTCCGCAGCGAAGGCGGCCGGCATCAACAGCTTCAGCGGGCCGAAGAGCACCAGCGCTACGAATGGAATCGCCAGCAGCGATCCCCAGCCTGACACCAGGTAGAGCGCACGATCATTCCGCCGCATCCAGCGCTGCGCCAGCCATCCGCCTACGGCGGTACCGATCAGCCCATCCACAACGGTCAGCCCGCCTGCGGCTGTACCTGCCTGCGCCACGCTCATGCCTGCAAAGCGCTGGAAAAACGTTGGCAGAAAGGTCGAGATACCGCCCACGGCGAAAGTCCATGCTGCGAGCCCCAGCGTTGCAAACCAGAAGGCCGGATTCCGCAGCAGTCCATGCAGTGTCGCACGTGTTTCCGTTGCCTGCAGGCGATCTGCACTGCCCCGCTTCGGCTCTTTCAGAAAGCAGAAGGCCAGCGCGATGAGCAGGCCCGGCAGCGCCGCGACGAAGAATGGCGCGCGCCAGCCATAGTGCTGGCCTACGACGCCGCCTGTAAGATATCCGAGCGCGCCGCCGATCGGGATGGTCAGATAGAAAATGCTCAGCACGCGATTGCGCGCCGTCTCCGGATAAAAGTCTGCCAGCAGTGAAGGCGCGAAGATGCTGAAGGTCGCCTCACCGATCCCCACCAGCGCATGGCGCAGCAGCAGCGTCTCGTAACTGTGCACCTTTGCCGTATACAGAGTTGCGATGCTCCAGAGCAGCGTGCTGCCAATGATCAGCGGCTTACGCTGGAACCGGTCTCCGAGCCATCCGGTCAGAGGAGCCGCAAGCATGTAGGTGAAGAAAAAGGCTGAGGTCAGCAGCCCCATCTTCGCGTCATTCACTCCGAACTCATGCTGCACCAGCGGCTGCACACCCGGCAGGATGTAGCGGTCGATGAAGTTGAAGAGATTGAGCGCGGTGAGAAGAAACAGTGCAAAGCCTGCCGTGCGCGCGGCAGGAATTCGTGCGCTCGCATGGGGGGCAGCAGGCATTCCGATGAACTAGAGCATAGCTGAAAGCGCGCAGGGGCGGAGCGTCCGCTCAAAAAGAAACGCGGCCCACCAAAGCGGGCCGAATCCTCGTTTCTCTTCTCTCAAAAATCAGCCTTCGACCTTAGGCCGGGGCCAGCGCGCCTCGACGATCGTCGAAATGCCGCCACGGGGACGGAAGTCACCGGTCACGACAGCCCATACCGGGTCGCACGCCTTCACCACATCCTCGAGGATCTGATTGACGACGTTCTCCTGGAAGATGCCCAGGTTGCGATAGCAGAAGAGATATTCCTTCCATGACTTCAGCTCCAGGCACCGCTCGCGTGGCATGTAGCGGAGTTTGATGACGCCGAAGTCCGGCAGGCTCGTCTTCGGACAGACCGAAGTAAACTCCGGATCGTCGATCAGGATCTCGTAAGCCGGAAACTGGTTCGGCCAGGTATCGATCGACGGGAACGCGAAGTCGAGACCGGCGTTGGCGTGGTCATCGGTGTAGCCGGTGCGCTGGGTGTTGGCTGTGCTCATAGTCCTGATTGTAGAAGATTCCCCGCATTCCGCCCTTCAGGTACCGCCGCTTTCTGTCACCTGCTCCCAGGTGCTCAGTCTGGTGACAGATACCCTGCAGATTTTTTGACGCCCCGCCCCATCCTCAGGAGTCTTATATACTTACACAGGTTTCGAGGCGGCTTTCCCCCTTTACCCACGCATGGTCACGAAGAGTAAATCCCGAAATACACGCTGGATCTGGCTGGCTACGGCCATCGCCTTGCTGCTGGTCTTCTATGGCGTTCACCTGGCCACGCGCACCAAGGTGCCTATCCGTGTTGCGGAAGCCACACGCGGCGAGTTGCGCAGCACCATCTCCACCAACGGCAAGGTCGAGCCCCAGGTGAACTTCGAGGCACACGCGCCCTTCCCGGGTGTCGTCAAGCAGCTCTATGTGCACGAAGGCGAGCAGGTCAAAGCCGGTCAGCTTCTCGTCGATATGGACGACTCCGATGCCCGCGCTCATGTCGCTGCGGCCCTGGCCACGCTGCGCGGTGCACAGTCCGGTTACAGCGACACTCTCGCCGGCGGCACGCAGGAAGAGCGCATCTCCATGAACAGCGATCTCACCAAAGCGCAGATGGATCGCGATCAGGCGCAACGCAGCCTCGCCACGCTTGAGAAGCTCCAGCTTACCGGCGCAGCCTCGGCGAACGAAGTCAACGATGCGAAGCAGCGCCTCGCCTCCGCCGACCAGTCCTTAGCCTCGCTGCAGCAGCGCAAGACAGACCGCTACAGCGCCGGCGATGTCGGCCGCTCGAAGAGCACCCTCGAAGAGGCACAGGCCGGCTACGCCGCCGCGCTCGATTCTCTGAACCAGGCGCATGTTCGCGCACCCTTCGACGGCACCGTTTATTCTCTGCCCGTTTCGCGCACCGAATACGTTCAGCAGGGCGATCGTCTTCTGCAGATGGCGAATCTCGAAAAAATGCAGGTACGCGGGTACTTTGACGAACCGGAGATCGGCAAGCTGCAGGAAGGCCAGCCAATCACCATCTCCTGGGATGCGCGCCCCAATGAAATCTGGCACGGCTCCGTATCGCGTGTGCCTTCGACCATCATCACGTACGGCACCCGCAACGTCGGCGAGGTGCTGGTCACGCTCTCCGATGCAGACGGCAACCTGTTGCCCGCCACGAACGTGCGCATTACCGTCACCACCGCGAATGAGAGCAATGCCCTTTACATTCCGCGTGAGGCTCTGCATACCGAAGCAGGTCAGGATTACGTCTACCGCGTCGATAAGGACATTCTGCATCGCGTCGTCGTCACCATCGGAAATCTCAACCTCACGCAGGTGGAAATCCGCAATGGCCTCAAGGACGGCGATACCGTCGCACTCAGCAGCACCAACGGCCAGCCGCTGGGCAATCGCATGCCCGTCACCCCTGTGCAGTAGGTAGAACCCCTTGTCCCTCTCCCGTCCATTTCTTCTTGCTGCGGCGCTGGTCTGTACGGCCTTCGCCGCGTGCGCGCTTCCTCCCGCCGCAACCACCGCAGCGCAGGACGCGCTGAATCGCGGCCAGGCCGACCAGGCACTGCACATTCTCAATGACAATCTGCAGCAGAACCCCTCCGATGCGCTCGCGCTCAACCTGCGCTGCCGTGTCTATTACGCCGAGGAGCGCTGGGACGAGGCTATCTCCGATTGCGGGCAGGCCGTGCGCCTGTCTCCGCAGGACAGCAATTTCCACCTCTGGCTGGGCCGCGCCTATGGCGAAAAGGCCAGCCGCGTAAACTTTGTCTCGGCCTACAAGATCGCCCGTCTCACACGCGCCGAGTTTGAATCCGCTGCCAGCCTGGATCCACACAATGGCGAGGCGCTCTCCGATCTTGGACAGTTTTATGTCGAGGCTCCTCAGGTACTGGGCGGCGGCACCGCCAAGGCGCAGGGCGTTGCGCAGCAGCTACAGGCCTATGCCCCGCTGCGTGCTCATGAACTGCAAGGGCGCATCGCCGAACAGAAGAAGGATTACGCCACCGCCGAGCAGGAATTCCGTACGCGGATATCGCTCGCCGCGCATGTCTCACCGACCGAGGCATCCCAGGCATGGATGGATCTGGGCAGCTTCTACCGCCGGCGCTCCCAGTGGGACCAGATGGAAGCCGCGCTTGTCAGCGGCGCAGCCGCAGCAATCGATCACGGGCCCGCGCTGGCTGACGGAGCGTCTACTCTCATCGAGTCCAACCGCCGCCCCGACCTCGCCGCTCAGTGGATGCAGCAGTATCTCGACGGCAAAGCACTCAGCGAGGATGCGCCTGCTTTTGTGATCCTGGCAAAACTCGGCGATCTCTATCGCAGCCAGGGCAATGCAACGCGTGCTGCCAATGCCTACGCCGAAGCGCAGTCTCTGGCATCCGGTTATGCCGGAGCCCAGCAAAACACGAAGAAAGCCCAGTCCGGGCGATAGCCTGTGCTGGCACCAGAACCATGAGAACCCTGCGACGAACACAGATCGTCAAGGGTGAAGCTGCGAGAGGACGATAGAATAAAGCTGCTTTCTCTATGAACCGAAAGGCATTCCACCGTCGGGCCATGATGTTCACAGGAGCCTGCGCCACCTTGGTGGCAGCTTCTGCGCACGCGCAGGTCTCTCTCTCCTCTGTCGTCGACCTCGCTCTGCGCAACAGTACCCAGATTCGTATCGCGCAGGCCAATGTACAGCACGCTGCCGCCGGTCTCTCCGAGTCGAAGGATGTCTATCTGCCCAGCTTCGTGCTCGGCTCGAGCCTGGGCTACTCCTACGGTTTCCCAGTCGGCCAGCCTTCCGTCTATAACCTCGCCGCTCAATCGCTCCTCTACTCGTTCTCGCAGCCGGACTACATCCGTTCCGCGCGCGCCGCGCTCGAATCTGCGCAGCTCAGTCTCAAGGATGACCAGGAACAGGTCGCGCTCGATACTGCAACCGCCTATATCCAGCTTGATAACGACCTGCAGCAGTTGCAGGCCCTTGATCAGGAGAAGCAATTCTCCGAGAGCCTCGTCTCCATCGAGCAGCAGCGCGTCGAAGCCGGCGTAGATGGCCGCACGGAACTTACCCGCGCTGAACTTACTTCCGCGCAGGTCGACCAGAAGCACCTGCACCTTGAAGACGATGCCGAGGAGATGCGCCAGAAGATCTCTCATCTGACGGGCATTCCGGCT
The DNA here is from genome assembly GCF_004123295.1 of Silvibacterium dinghuense. NCBI lineage: Bacteria > Pseudomonadati > Acidobacteriota > Terriglobia > Terriglobales > Acidobacteriaceae > Silvibacterium > Silvibacterium dinghuense. The sequence goes on from NZ_SDMK01000002.1 coordinate 660,277, forward strand.
ACGGGTCTCACCACGGACCGAGCCAGCGTGCCGGCGGAGCCGAACTTTACCGACGCGCCGACGGACGGACAAATTACCTCAAACTCCGGCATCCGCGCTGCCTATGAGAATGCGAAGTCCAAAACGCTGCTGTCGTTCGGCGATGAGAAGCAGAACTACCGTCCGCAATTCGGCTTTGGTCTGGAATACAACCGCTATGCCGAGTTCAACAATTACAACGAGTACTACCTGCGCTTTCAGCACAACAACTTCGACGTAGGCGTGCAGATTACCTTCCCCATTTTCGATGCCAGCCGCCGGGCCAAAGCCCGTGAATCGGCTGCCGAAGCGACGCGCGCCCATGTAGAAGCCGATCAGGCCAAGCAAAAGGTCAGCGAACAGGTACTCGTGCTCAATCACGCCATCCGTGAACTGAAGGTGCAACGCCGGGTCGCGCAGCTCCAGTCCGATCTTGCTCAGGAGCAGCTAGCCACCACTGAAGCGCAGCTTCAGGGAACCAACACTGGCACCGGCGGTGGACAGCAGGTCACACCAAAGGATGCCGCCCTCGCGCACATCGATGAACGCGAACGCTATCAAGGGGCGCTCGACGCACAGATGCAGCTCATACATTCGGAGCTCAGCCTCATGCGTTCGCTCGGCGAGCTTGAAAACTGGGTCCATTCCGCAACGCAGGCGTCCCCTCAGCCATGAACCCGAACGCCAGCCCCAGCCACACTCAACAATTTTCGTTTCTACAACTTAGCCGTGCTGTCACGCGCGGATGGTAAAATGGGTGAGATTGCCATGCCTCTGAAAACACTGTTTCTGAATCCTCCATCCTTCGAGAACTTCGACGGTGGCGCAAGCTCCCGTTGGCCTGCCACCCGCGAGATCGAGTCCTACTGGTATCCGGTATGGCTGGCGTACCCTGCCGGCATGCTCGAGGGTTCCAAGCTTCTCGACGCCCCGCCGCATCACGTCTCCGCAGAAGAGACCATCGAGATGGCGAAGAGCTTTGAATTCCTGGTGCTCTTCACCAGCACCCCGGGCTGGACGGGCGATCAGAAGCTGGCCGAAGCCATCAAGCGCGCCAATCCGACCATCCGCATCGCCTTTGTCGGACCGCCGGTCACCACCTCACCCGATCGCGCCTTGAACGAGTGCTCGGTCATCGATTTCGTCTGCCGCCGCGAATTTGATTTCTCGACCGTTGAGTTTGCCAACGGCAAGCCGCTCGACGAGATCCTCGGCATCAGCTATCGCAAGGATGGCCAGATCGTCCACAATCCGGACCGCCCGCAGGTCGAAGACCTCGACGCGATGCCCTGGGTCACCGACATCTACAACCGCGACATGGACGTCACCAAGTACAACGTCCCGTTCCTGCTGCACCCCTACGTCTCGCTCTACTCGACGCGCGGCTGCCCGGCGCAGTGCACCTTCTGCCTCTGGCCGCAGACGCTCTCGGGCCACGCCTGGCGCAAGCGGTCTACAGACGATGTGGCGGCCGAAATGGCGCACGCCAAGAAGCTCTTCCCGCATGTGAAGGAGTACTTCTTCGACGACGACACCTTCAACATCCAGAAGGCGCGCACCATCGAACTCTGCGCAAAGCTGAAGCCGCTCGGCCTCACCTGGTCCTGCACCTCGCGCGTCACTACCGACCGCGACACGCTGAAGGCCATGCGTGAAGCCGGCTGCCGCCTGCTGATCGTCGGCTACGAGTCCGGCGACCCGCAGATCCTCAAGAACATCAAGAAGGGTGCCACCGTCGAGCGCGCACGCGAGTTCACCAAGGACTGCCACGACCTCGGCCTGACCATCCACGGCGACTTCATCCTCGGCCTGCCTGGCGAGACCAAGGAGTCGATCCGTAACACCATCAACTTCGCCAAGAGCCTGGACGTTGAAACCATCCAGGTCTCGATCGCACACGCCTACCCGGGCACCGAGTTCCACGATTTCGCCAAGGAAAACGGCTTCATCATCAACGACGGCAAGATGGTCGATGAGGAAGGTCACCAGCTCGCGCACATCGAATACCCTGGTCTGCCCAAGGAATATGTGCTCGAGATGGTGCACCGCTTCTACGACGAGTACTACTTCCGTCCCAAGGCGGCATGGCGCGTCGTTTCAAAGGCCATCATCAACCGCGATCTCAAGCGTCTCTACGCCGAGTCGAAGTCGTTCCTCAAGCTCCGTGCGCAGCGCAATCGCGTGGTGAAGGCTGCCAAGGCAAATCAGGGTTCCGAAAGCACAACTCCGGCCAAGGCAGGCGCATAAACCACCAAGCCACACAGAGACGGCCAGCAAATAAGCTGGCCGTTTCTGCTTTTCGAGCGTCGAATAAGTATTCCGGAACCCTCTGATGACCAAATCCACCATGACATTGCCGCGCTACCTGGTGCTGGCCGTCGTCGCCGTTACGGCGCCGCTCGGGGATACCCTGCTCAGCGTCGGCATGAAGCAGGTGGGCCCGGTTTCCCTGCACCACCTCTCTACGCTGATTCACGCTCTCGCAGTACCCCAGGTATTCCTCGGCATCGCACTGCTCATCGGCTTCTTCGCGTCCTATCTCGCGTCGCTTTCGTGGGCCGACCTCACCTACGTCCTGCCCGCGACCTCGATCGGCAATGTGATCGTCGCCCTGCTGGCAAGGTTCTGGCGCCATGAGCAGATCTCCGCATCCCGCTGGCTCGGCATTCTACTCATCACCATGGCCGTAGGCTTCGTGGCGCAGGGGCCCTCCTATACGGAAATGGAAAAGCCGGGTGCTGAGCAGGCTAACTCCGACTCTGCCGCTCTGGCCCCGCAGGAGCGTGCCTCGTGATCGTTCAGCATGCGGCCAAGGACGCTCTCATGATCGGTGCCGTCGTGGTAACTGCCACCGTCGGCGACGTGATGATTGCTTCCGCCATGCGTTCCATCGGCGATCTTGATGAAATCCGCGCCCGCAGCGGCATCTTCGGCGCCATTCGCGCCGTGCTCGGCAGCACCAGGTTTGTCACCGGTGTCACATTCATGGCGCTGAGCTTCTTTTCGTTGCTCTTTGCTCTCAGCAATGCGGACCTGAGCCTGATTGCGCCGGCGACGGCATCGCTCACCTTTGTGACTAACGCCGTCGCTGCAAAGTTCTTTCTCAAGGAAGCAGTCGACCGCCGCCGCTGGATTGCCGCTGTCCTTGTTTGCGCGGGTGTCGCGCTGATCACTCGCTAGAAATGCTCAGCGCCACGCGCCAGGCGTGTGCCCATCGTTCAAAGCCCTGTCAAGATAAGTCGCCGCGCTGATCAATGCCAGGTGCGTGAAGGCCTGAGGAAAGTTCCCCAGGTGTTCGCCGCTCGAGCCCAGTTGCTCCGCATACAGCCCAAGGTGATTCGCATAGCCCAGCATCTTCTCGAACAAAAGCTGCGCTTTTTCGAGCTGGTGCGAGCGCGCCAGACTCTCGACAAACCAGAACGAGCAGGCGGTGAAACTGCCTTCGGAGCCGCTCAGGCCATCGACGGGCGAGGATAGATTGTTGTAGCGATACACCAGCGCATCTTCCGTCAGCCGCTCTTCGATGGCCTTCAAGGTCGAGAGCCAGCGGCTATCTGAAGGGCTGATGAAGCGCATCAATGGCATCAACAGCACGGAAGCATCCACCGTCTCCGCACCCTTGTACTGCACAAACGACTGCAGCTTCTCGCTCCAGAAGTTGGTAAAAATGTCCTCGTAGATTTCATCGCGAGTCTGCCGCCACTTTTCCAGCGGCCCGGCCAGCGAGCGCTTCTCCGCCAGCCGGATCATGCGATCGAACGCGACCCAGCACATCAGCCGTGAGTGCAGGAACTCCTTCGCGCCGCCGCGCACCTCCCAGATACCTTCGTCCGGGCGCTTCCAGTTCTGCTCCAGCCACTCCAGGATGCGCTTCAGGCCATGCCAGCCATCGTAGGAGGCCGAGTCCCCATACTTATTGGCAAGATAGACCGCGTCCATCAACTCGCCATAGATATCGAGCTGCAGCTGGCTGTAGGCTGCATTGCCGATCCGCACCGGCCGCGAGTCCTTGTACCCATGCAGCGTCTCCAGGATCTCTTCTTCGATTTCCTGGCCACCATCCGGCCGGTACATCACCTGCAGCGGCCCGTGTTCGGCATCCTCGTGCACCCGCTCCCGCAACCAGTGCGTGAAGGCCCGTGCTTCTTCGACAAAGCCCAGCCGCATGAACGCGTAGAGAGAAAACGAAGAATCCCGCAGCCACGTATAGCGGTAGTCCCAGTTGCGCTCGCCTCCCACGCGTTCCGGCAGACCGAAGGTTGCCGCTGCGATCAGCGATCCATGCTCCTGGCTGCAGAGCAGCTTCAGCGTCAGTGCCGAGCGGTTCACCATCTCCCGCCAGCGGCCTTTATAGTTCGACCTGGAAATCCAACCCCGCCAATAGCGCGCCGTCTCCTCAAAGTGCTGCTCAACATTCGCTTTATCCAGCTCTGCATAGCCGGCCTTCTCTTCCTCATCCACCTCACCGAAAGCGAGCATGGCCGTCTCGCCGGCACGCAGCGTGAAGCGGGAAACAGCATCTCCTTGCTCGATATCCATGGGGAAGGTTGCGTGCAAAGCCATGCAGGGACAGGATGTATCCTGCGGAATAAAACAGATGGCGCTCTGCTCCCTGCGCACCTCGTGCGCAGTACGGGCATAGTTGAAGCGCGGCGCACATCGCATTTCAAAGGACACGCTGCCCTTTACCACGCGCAGCATGCGCAGGATGTGATGCCCATAGCTGGGCTGTGTGGAGTCTTTCACCACCGGCATGAAGTCGGTCAGCTCGGCTACGCCATCTTCAGAAAGAAAGCGGGTGAGCAGAATATTCGTATCCGGCAGATACATCTGCTTGACGCGCATCTCCTGCATGACGGGAGCCACTTTCAGGCAGCCACCGTCTTCGGCATCCAGCAGAGCGGCAAAGACACTCGGGGAATCGAAATCCGGGAAGCATAGAAAGTCAATGCTCCCTTCGACGCTCACCAGCGCAATCGACCGCATATTTCCGATCACGCCGTAATTTTCGATGGGCTGGAAGGCTGGTTCTGACTTAAGCTCTGGCATCTCGCATGGTTAGAGTGCCAGATAGGCCAAAAAGGTTGATAGGCCGGATCATTCCCGCCTAAGTAATAAAGTTCAGGCCAGCAGCCGCATCCAACCGGTCGGCGCAAGGTCCGGAACCAGAAAGCTCGCCGTATCCTGGTTTTCCCTGGCCAGTGCCTCGGCAGCGAGATAACCGCTGCGCACGCCGCTTTCCATCGTCGAGGGCCAGCCCGTCGCCGTCCAGTCCCCTGCCAGGTAGATGTTTTTCCAAGGGCTCATCGCACCCGGCCGCACCCGGTCCAGCATCGGCCGGATGCTATAGGTCGCACGCATTTCCTTGGTTACCGTCGCCTTCACCAGTACGGCCTCCGCAACCTCGGGAAAGAACAGCTCCAGTTCCCTCCTCGCCAGATCGATCACCTCAGTCCGCGGCATCGTCATCAGCGCCTTCGACGCGCTGATGACCAGCTCTACGTAACTGCGGCCACCGTTCGCATGTCCCGGCTGCAGCTTCGACTTATGAAACAACCACTGAGTCGTCGTATCAAGCAGCGCGGCATGGGTCAGGTCTGTGATCTCGCGATCGAACCACAGGTGCACGCTGGTGATCGGCGAATGCGAAAAGCTCCCAAGGTCGAAGCTCAACTGGCGGCTTGCGTCGTTGCGCGGCAACTCAAGAATCAACCGGTCCAGCGCCTCGAACGGCAACGCCAGGATCACACTGTCGCCGTGAAAGACCTGGCCTTCCTCACTACGCACCCGCCACTGTTCGCCCACCGGCTCAAAGCTTTCCACGCTGGTATGCAGATGCACCTTGCCGCCGCGCTCTTCCATATACTGCTGCGCGCGCCCATACAATTCGCTCAGCGGCAGCATGGGTATGCCCATTTTTCCGCCCTCCGCGGAGAAGAGGAAGGCCTGGCGAAAGAACCTGGCCGCGTATTTCACCGAGATGAACTCGGGCTCCTCATTGAGCGCGCATGCCAGCACCGGATGCCAGAAGCGTCGGATCACCTGCTCGGTCTGATGATGTTTTTCAAGCCACTGTGCGAAGTTCTCTTCTGAATCCACCGGTGTCTGAAAGAGAAAGGCACGAATTCCCGCGGCAATCGTCACCTTATCCGCGGTCGAAAAACACTTCGCTTTCAGAAATGAGGCGGAAGTATGGAGCGGAGCCGGCATCGATGAGGGCTCAAACACGCTCCGCCGTCCACCAGGCTCAAGGAAGGTGATCGCGCTCGACCAGTAAATCTGATCTTCCACGCCAAGTCTGCGATAGAGATCGATGAGATTTGTACAGCAACCCAGCAGGATGTGCTGGCAGTTGTCGATGACCTCACCTGTCCCCGGATGCTCATAGGAACAGGCTCGGCCGCCGAGATAAGGCCGCTGCTCCAGCAGTTGCACGCGATAGCCCCGATCCGCCAGCGCGCAGGCTGCGGCGATCCCGGAGACACCTCCGCCCACCACCGTCACGCTCCGCTGTCGCGCCAAGGGGAGCATCAGATGCCTTTCAGTCGCACCACCAATGTCCGCAGAATGCCTAGAGCCAGGTAGCCCAGCTTCTTCGCCGTCGAAACCTGTACCCGCGCCGTGAACACGTCATACCGCTTCCGCTCGATCTCGCGCAACAGCTGGTAATAGATGCGGATCAGCACCCACAGCGCCGGCCGGGCATCGGCCGAGATGAACGGCAATAACGCCTGTCCGGATTTGTAATAGTGTTCAGCACGATTTGCCTCAAAGGCCAGCAGGTTCCGCACGCGCTCATCCGGAACACCGCCATGATCGGCCAGCGCCGTGAGGGCATCGAGCTCCACCCCGTGCGCACGCAGGTCTTCGAGCGGAAGGTATACCCGCCGCCGCTCGACATCTTCTTTCACATCCCGCAGGATATTCGTGATTTGGAAGGCGATACCTGTCTCTTCAGCCAGCTTCTCCGCGCGGGGATCGTGATAACCGAAGATGCGGATACAGACCAATCCCACCACCGACGCGACAAGGTAGCAGTAGCGGTAAAGCTCGTCGAAGCGCTCGTATGTTTCGAGCGGCATCGCGGCAATATCGCTCACAGCCAGCACATCCCGGCGCAGATCCATCGTCACGCCCTCCACCAGCTGATCGAGCAGCTCATGAGGGATGGCAAACCGCGCCTGCGCATCACGCAGCGCGATGAAGACGGGATCGGCAGTGGCACCGCCCTGCGCCGCCGCATGCCAGGCCGCCAGCCAGTCTTCCATCGTCCGGCGCCGTTCGGATAGGGGTACACGCTCGTCATCGGAGATATCATCGGCGTGGCGCATGAAAGCATAAACCGCGCAGATGGCATTGCGTTTCACTTCGGGAAGAGCGAGGAAGGAGTAATAGAAGTTCTTCGCCTCACGCCGCGCAATCTCGCGGCACGTGCGATAGGCCTCCTGGATGATCGGAGAAGTATTCGAGCTCACGCGGTGGCCACACCCGGCACCGAAGGCGCGCAGTGGTTGTCCAGCCCATTCGTCTTGGAATTGATCTGCGAAGTCATCAGCCGTGAGCCTTACGGAATAATCGCCGTTTTAATGTCGCCCAGCCCGTCCTGGCGCGAACGCTTCAGATAGCTCTGCAGCACCGCATCCAGCTCTGCCAGAGGAGCGCGGCCGGTAATTGTCTCCCGGCTCTTGAACTGCCCGTTGCGGATCATATCGAAGGCGCGGCGCACCGTGCCCGGCGTGTGATGGAAGGTGGCCTTCAGCGTGATGTCGTTGTAATGCAGCCGGTTCGTGTCCAGTTCCACCTTGGTGCCGGAAGCCGGACCTCCGAAGAAATTCACCAGTCCACCCTTGCGCACCATATCCACGGCCCACTGCCAGGTCTCGGGAACAGCCACAGCTTCGATTGCGATATCCACGCCACGATGATCCGGCGTCAGCGCGCGCACTGCCGCAATCGGGTCTTCTACCTTGGTCGTCTGCACAACCCACTCCGCGCCAAAGGTCTTCGCCGCATCCACCTGGGCGTCATGCTTCACCACGGCGACCACGCGCACGCCTGCGATCTGCGCGGCCTGCATGAACATCAGCCCGATCGGCCCCGCACCGATCACTACCATCAGATCACCAGGTTGCGCCTGGCTTTCCTCGAGGCCGCGCACCACGCAGGCCAGTGGTTCAGTCAGCGCTGCATGCTCAAAAAGCAGCTCCTCAGGCACCAGTAACGTGTTCTTCTCGACGATGCGCGCGGGGATGCGAATGTACTCCGCATACGCTCCGTTATTGAAGAGCAGATCGTCGCAGAGGTTCTGCTGATCCTTCCTGCAGAAGTAACAGACATCACAGGGCGCTGAGTTCAACGCCACGACGCGATCCCCCTCGCGGAAGGCCGTCACTCCTTCTCCTACTTCGTACACTGTTCCTGCCAGCTCATGGCCAAACGGGATCGGCGGCTTGAGCATGCGCGCATGGTAGCCCCGCCGATATACCTTCAGATCGGTTCCGCAGGTGAGCGCCGCATGCACCTTCACGACAAGCTCGCCGGCTCCGGCCTTCGGGATGGGCAGCCGTTCGATCCGCAGATCCTCCCGCCCGTAGAGGACCGCCGCTGTCATTTTCTGACCCATTTTCCTGGTACGTCTCTTCCCTGTTTATTCTCTCAAACCGGCCTTTGCCGTGCTCGTCTCTGCGAGCCTATCTACCGGGGTTGATGAAGATCTTCATGGACTGCGCTGTCGGATGCGAGGCCACATCGATCGCCTCCACCGCCTGCTCAATCGAATAGCGATGCGAGATCAGCCTCGTCAGATCGAATCCATTCGCATAGCCGTCGAAAACCAGCTGCGCGCCCTCGTCCTGAATCTCGACCGATGCGCTGTACGAGCCGATCAAAAACTTCTCATCCATGCAGATTGCCGCCGGATCAACTGCTGCTTCACCGTGCTGGGTCTGCGCAAAGAGCAGCACCCGGCCACCGGGTCTGGCCGCATCCATGGCCGTCTTGATGAGCGCATCCACACCGACGGCAAGAATCACCGCATCGGCACCACGGCCTTCGCTGGCCTCGCGCGCCGCAGCCACCATGTCCGTCTCGCCGGAGAGGATCGGGTGCTTCAATCCATAGGCCGCCGCGACTGCGTGGCGCTCCGCGTAGAGGTCCGCCGTCAGCACCTTTGCGCCGGTGCGCGCCGCAAGCGCGGCCAGCAGAATGCCGATGGGCCCCTGGCCGATGACCAGCACCGTCTCATCCGGCTCAAGCGCCAGGTTCTTGATCGCCTTGTAGCAGGTGTTCACCGGCTCCACGAAGGCAGCCTGCTCGAAGGGCACGCCGTCGGGAATGCGAATGACACCGCCTTCGACGATCCAGTCCATCACTCGCGCATACTCGGCGAAACCGCCGCCCGAGGGCTCAAAGCCCGCCGTGATGCCGACCTTCTTGTACACCGCGCACTGTGCGAAGGTCTTCTTCCGGCAGTAATAGCAGTGACCGCATGGGATATGGTGAAAGGCCATCACACGGTCGCCGATGGAGAACTTCGTCACGCCTTCGCCAACCGCGACCACGGTGCCTGCTGTCTCGTGTCCGAAGATGCGCGGTGCCGAGTGCGACCCGGTGTGGATCTTCTTGAGGTCCGTGCCACAGATGCCGCACGCCGCCACCCGGATCAGGATTTCGCCCTTGCCAATCTCCGGTACCGGAACCGTCTCGACGCGCACCTCGTTCACACCGCGATAGACGGCCGCGCGCATCGTCTTAGGAATCGCGCCGCCAGCGACTTCATTCGTTACTGCAGAAGCTGTAGCCATGGTTATCCCTTTGATTATAAAGACTGGCGTAAGGATTCGCGGGTCAGCTCCGCCAGCTCCGCCGCCGCCTTGCGGCTGTTGCCGCCGAGCTTCGCCAGCGAACGCCAGTACCAGGGCCGCACGGCGACAAACTGTAAAAACGGAGCCATGCGCAACGTGCCCTGGTTCGAGATAAAGCGGCCAAAGTCCGGCAGATCATCGAGATACCCGTCGGAGACACCCTTGTAGCAATAAAAATCCAGCCGGTATTCCTTCGCCAGCCGCGCCACTGCAGCCGCTTCCATATCTACGAGAACGGCACGGTTTTGTTCCGCCAGCCTGCGCTTGTCCGCCGCCCGAGCAACGTAGTTCAGCGTCAGCAGCCGTGTGCCTTCGGGGTTCTGCGTCTCGAACCGCTTGCCCGAAGCCAAATGGACGACTTCCGTGATCCCACTCGCTTGCCCCGGTTTCAACCCGCAGCTCAGCGCTCCAGCCCAGCCATAGGAGACCAGCACCTCCGGCTCGAAACTGCCGCGCACTGCGTTCACGGCGCGATTCGCCGCTGCCGCGCCCATGCCTCCGGCTACGGCCACGCATGCGTTCTCACCCAGACGGCCTGTCCACTCGTCCTTGCCGGTCTTCTTCCAGCCCTTGACCAGCGGCGTCAGCTCACCGGCAATCGCCGCGATGATCGCAACCCGGGCGCTCATGCCGAGGGCGCGTACCCGTGCGCGCGAAACCAGTCGATTGCCGCCCGCAGTGCTTCGTAGACCGGGATCACCCGGAAGCCGAGCTCGCGCTGCGCTTTCGCCGAGGAGGCGAACATTTTCTTTTTCCCCATCCGCACCGCCTCTACCGTTGCCCGCGGTTCCTTACCGCGCATCTTCCCTGTCCACGTTTCGTCGAAGAACGCAAAGGCCATCGCCACGTTGTGCGGCACCTTCATCGTCGGCGACGGCAGCCCGGTGATCGCCGACATTTTGTCCAGAATCTGTTTGAGCGTGAGGTTCTCGCCGCCGAGGATGTACCGCTCGCCCGGCCGTCCCTTTTCGAGCGCAGCCACGTGTGCTCGAGCCACTTCACGCACATCGACAAGGTTCAGCCCGGTATCGACATAGGCCGGAAACTTCTTATTCAGAAAATCGACGATGATGCGCCCGGTCGGCGTCGGCTTGATGTCCTGCGGCCCGATCGGCGTCGTCGGGTTCAGGATCATCACCGGCTGCCCGGCGCGCGCAGCCTCGATGGCCACCTGCTCGCCGAGAAATTTCGACCGCTTATAGTGGCCGACCATATCCGCAAGCGAGACCGGCGTCGTCTCATCCACGATCGTGCCATCTTCCTTGAAGCCCATTGTTGCCACACTCGATGTACATACGACGCGACGGACACCCTCTTCGTGCGCAATGCGCAGCAATGCCCGCGTCCCCTCCACATTCGAGGCGTACATCGTCTCCGGCTCACGGACCCAGAGACGGTAATCCGCCGCCACGTGCATCAGGACATCGCAGCCGCGCATGGATGAGCGCAACCCTTCGGGCTGCAGCAGATCGCCGACCACTGTCTCCGCGGGCACTCCTTCGAGATTGCTCAGCTTGCTGGTAGGGCGCACCAGCAGGCGCAGCTCCGCGCCCTGCTCTGCAAGCGACTTCGCCACATGCGCGCCGACAAACCCCGTTGCTCCAGTGAGAAAGACTTTCATCCCGAGGCTCATTCTACGGGAAACCTGCGTGGGAAAGCCGCAACCCCCAATACGCCGCCCTGGCACGCAAAGAATAACGGCTGCGATCGCTCGCAGCCGTTATTACCGCTGGTTTCCAGCACTACGGTTAGTCGTAGTATTCCAGGCCCAGATGCGTGATCAGCTGCTCACCCTGAATATGACGCAGAGTATTCTTCAGCTTCATCTGCTGAATGAACAGATCGTGCTCCGGGTAGAGACCTTCGGCCGTCTGCGGCGACTTGAAGTAGAAGCTCAGCCACTCCTGGATGCCGCGATGCTTCAGCCCCGGCGTACGCTGCGCGAGATCGAGGAAGAGCACTAGGTCGAGCGCCAACGGTGCGGCGAGGATTGAGTCCCGGCACAGGAAATCGACCTTGATCTGCATCGGATAACCAAGCCAACCGAAGATATCGATGTTGTCCCAGCCCTCTTTGTTGTCCCCACGCGGCGGGTAATAGTTGATGCGGACCTTGTGGTAGATGTCCTTGTAGAGCGCCGGGTGTAGCTCCGGCTGCAGGATGTAATCGAGCACGCCGAGCTTCGATTCTTCCTTCGTCTTGAAGGACTCCGGATCGTCGAGCACCTCGCCATCACGATTGCCGAGGATGTTCGTCGAGTACCAGCCGCTCAGTCCCAGCATGCGCGACTTGAAGGCCGGTGCCAGTACCGTCTTGATGAAGGTCTGCCCGGTCTTGAAGTCCTTGCCGCAGATCGGGGCACCTGTCTGGCGCGAGAGCTCGATCATGCACGGCAGGTCCACCGTAAGATTCGGCGCGCCGTTCGCAAACGGAATGCCTTCCTTAAGAGCCGCGTAAGCATAGATCTGCGAAGGTGCAATTCCGGGATCGTTGTCGACGAGGCCCTTCTCGAAGGAAGCGATCGTCTGGTGCACCGCCGTCGGCTCCATGAAGATCTCCGTCGAACCGGTCCAGATCATCACCACACGATCAACCTTCTGGCGGAAGGCCTGGATGTCGGCGCGCACCTGCTGCGCCAGATCGCACTTGCTCTTGCCCGTCTTCACGTGCGTTCCGTTCAGCCGCTTCACGTAATGCTGATCGAAGACCGCCGGCATCGGCTTGATGCTCTCGAGGAAGGGCTTGATCGTCCGCAGATGGTCCTTGTCGAGCACCGCGGCATGGCTCGCCGCCTCGTACATGTCTTCGGGAAAGATCTCCCAGCCGGCAAACTCGATATCGTCGAGCGAGGCCAGCGGCACAAAGTCCTTGATGAGCGGCGTACGGTTGTCCGTCCGCTTGCCCAGCCGGATCGTACCCATCTGGGTCAGCGACCCGATCGGCTCGGCCAGTCCTTTGCGCACCGCCTCCACGCCGGCAATCAGCGTGGTCGCCACGGAGCCCATTCCGACTACCATGACTCCAAGTTTTCCGTTTGCTGGCTGAATCGTCTCAGCCTGGGGTGTAGACATCGCTTGCAGATTTTCCTCTCACTGATTTGTCTGGCGCACCAAACACGTCAGTTTCACCCGCTAGAGAGGAAATCTCCAACACGAAATGACCCAGTCGCGAGATTCGCGGGGCCAATGGCAGCAGGAGCGATATGTCCTGCATTTTCATAAATTTGAGGCCGATACGCGTAAGCGCTTAAGCCTTGGGCCGCGAGTTTTTGTCACCTCTCGCGGCCGCGTTTAGAGTACCAGAATCAGGGCCTTCAACTCCCGCTTCAAGTCCACAAACCCTAAACAAAAAATGTCATCCCGACCGAAGTGGAGGGACCTGCAGTTCACTCGGCGCAGAAGAATCCTCTCGCGCGAGCGGCGAGAACCGCAGGTCTCTCCACTTTGCGAGACGATGAAGCCGTCTCGCTACGGTCGAGATGACAGTTTTATCGGAGGAGGAGTTGATTCAGCCGGTACTGGATTATGCGTCCTGCGGGCGCACCCGATCCTTCCAGTGCGTCCAGACAAACCAGACGATGCCTGCCAGCAGCACGACCACTACCGCGGTGTGAAAGCGATGAAACGCCGTCTTGAATGCGGGATTCGTCTCCCAAGCCTGCCCCAGCTTCATGCCCACATACGCCAGCGCAAAGCACCATGGCCAGGAGCCCAGAAAGGTATAGATATGGAAGCGAAGCTGCGGCATCCGCGCGATACCCGCCGGCAACGCAATGAAGGTACGAATCACAGGAAGCAGGCGGCCCACAAAGACCGTGATCGAGCCATATTTCGAGAAGAAGTGCTCCGCGCGGTCGAGGTCGCGGTGATCGAGCAATACAAAACGCCCATATTTGGCGATGAACGGCCGACCACCGATAGCACCGATCCAGTAGGCAATCGCGGAACCGAGGTTGCAGCCGATGGCTCCGGCCGTCGCCACGCCCAGCAGTGTGAGCGTACCCATGTGCACCAGGTAGCCGGCAAACGGCATGATGATCTCGGAGGGCAGCGGCACGCAGGCCGACTCAATCCCCATCAGCAGCCCTACTCCGGCATACCCGGAAGTGGAAATTGTAGCAATGATGAAGTGGGCTAAAAGCGCGAGAATTTTCTCTGTCATTCGTGGGCAGTATACGTGATTGTCTTTACGCTTCCGCCATGCGCGATTCCCATACGGACAGAGGCTGCACCTGGGCTACTGCAGAGCTGCATCCTCACGCAAAGCCATCCATAAACCGCTCCCTACGCAGGCCACCACCGCGGCCAGCCCTCCCAGCATGTATCCGAGCATTGAGGGTTCCAGGTGCGGTGCATGAACCGGGATCAACTCCGAGGTCGAAACAGTCGCCATTCCCGACCCCATCCATGCGGGCAGTACATGCAACAGCCACATCGCCACGGCCAGCCCGTAAATTACACCTGCCACCCGCAGTACCCGGAAGATCGTCGCCGCCCGCGCCAGCGCCATTTCCTTCCTGCGCTGCTCGGCCCGGCGCCAGACCCGCGCCACATCCGGAACCGTCGCAACCCCCACCAACTGCGCAGCATCCTGTCGAAATGCTGCCGCCAGCTTCACCGTCCGGGCGCAATCCACGCACGTATCCACATGCGCCTGCAGCGCGGGCTGGGCTTCAAGCCCGCCTGTACGCACCGCGCGCAACACCTCGCTCTCACGTCCACATTCGCGGATTTTCATACGCGCTCCCTTCTCTCCGGCTCCAGCATCTCCGCTGCCCGCTTGCGCGCCCGGAAAAGCAGCATCCGCACGCTCAGCCGGTTCAGGCCGGTCACAGCTGCAATCTCCGCATGGTCCATGCCTTCCACATAAGCCAGCCACAGGAGCTGCCGCTCGCGCGGCTTCATCGCCGCCATCGCCCGCTGCAGATCGAGCTGCAACTCTCGCTCCGGACCGGCTTCTGCAACTCTGTCGAGGCTTGCATCGCCGTCCTCTAATTCTTCCTCAAAATCGTGAGAGCCGCGACTCTTCTGTCGCCAGAGATCATGCATCAGATTGGTCGCAATGCGGAAGAGATAGCGCCGGGTTTCGGCCTCATCCATCGTTTTTCCGTCACTGCGACGCATGAGAAAGCGGCAGAAGGTCTCCTGCACAAGGTCATCGGCGACTTCGCGCCGTCCCGAGATGCGCAGGAGATAGGCCCAAAGCGGACGCGCCGTGCGCTCATAGAGAACGGCAAATGCCTCCTCCTCGATCGCCCGTGCGCCGCTGCCCGGCACAGCAGCAGACTGCGAATATGTCTCCGCCACTGTCATCCGTACCCTTTACCCTCTGCGAACCGTATCCGGACCTTGCTCCAGCAATCCGAAGGAGCGCGACAGGATGTAGGAGGCCGCACCGGAAACTCCGAAACCGACACCTAGACCTACGGCCAGCGTTCCAAACACGGTAAAGCCCTCCGCGGAGAAAGGAATCCTCGAACGCAGCCACAGCATGGCCAGTCCGAAGCACGTGAGGACAATGCCTGCCTGCACGCTGTTGAGAATACGGGTGTACGGAGTCCGTTGTTCCCGCTCGACTGTCAGGCTATCCACAAACTGCCGCCCGGCGGGGGTTTCCGCATAAGCGATCAGGCTCTGGCTCGAGTCGATACGCTGCAGCAGGCTTGCCTGCACCTCGCTCTGCAACCGCGCCACCTTGTAACGGCGAACAGAAGAAAATACGATCCAGGCTATCCAGACCACAGCAGCAAAAAAAGCGATCCCTACCCAATTTCCGTCCATCAAAACTCTCCTGAGCGAAACAGCTCTTACTCCTTACAACGGATCACCCGCCTCAACGGTTAACACCCTGTTTCAAACTTTTTTGCCGCAAGCAGCTATCCTGATCACGACGCCCATGGCCATCCTGCTCGAACCCAACGAACTCCGCGTCCTCGGCTCCCTGATCGAAAAAGAGATCACCACCCCCGAGTACTACCCCCTCTCGCTCAACGCGCTGCTCAATGCCTGCAATCAGAAATCGAGCCGCGATCCGGTGATGCAGCTCGATGAGATCGCCGTCGAGCGCGCCCTGTCGCGCCTCGAAGAGTTGTCGCTTGTGCGCCGCGCGCATGATGCCCGCGTTACCAAATACGAGCATCAGGCCCGCAACCTGCTGGACCTCAAACGTCCCGAAATTGCGGTTCTCTGCCTGCTGCTGCTCCGCGGCCCACAGACGCCCGGCGAGCTACGCAGCCGCGCCGACCGCCTCTACACCTTCGACGACATCGGCGCCGTCACCTCTACGCTTGAACGCATGGGCCGTCAGCCCTCCGAGGAAGACTCCATCCAGCGCCGCGAACATGCGCCGCTGGTCACATTGCTGCCCCGCCAGCCCGGAGAAAAGGAAGCCCGCTACGCGCACACGCTCGCCGGAACACCAGCATTCCCTCTACGCGAACCCGCGGCAGCACCGGCAACGCATACCACCGCCGCACCGGATCGCATCGCCGCGCTCGAGGCCGAAGTTGCGAACCTGCACACGGAACTCCGCGAAACCCGTGAACGGCTTGCCCGACTTGAAACCCTCTTCGGCATCGAAGCTGATGCCAAAGAGACCGGCGGCAACCCGGAGTAGCCATTTCCTAATCAGACAAACTACCGTTACAGACATCCTCGCCATGGCAATCAAGAAGACCGCTCAAAAGAAACCGGTGAAAAGCTCTGCAAAGAAGGCCACTCCAGCCGCCTCCGCGCCAGTCACCGCTGCGAAAACAAAAGCCTCGCCAAAACGCCTGGCCCAGACCGACCTCGCGCCTGAGCGAATCGATGAGATCCTCCGCCGCCTCGCCGCCGCCTATCCGAATGCCGAATGCGCGCTGCATCACCGCAATGCGTGGGAGCTGCTGGTTGCGACGATTCTCTCGGCGCAGTGCACTGACGCACGCGTGAACATGGTTACCCCGGAGCTCTTCCGCAAATATCCCACTCCGCAGGCCATGGCCGAGGCCTCGCTGCCCGCCATCGAGGAAGAAATCCGCTCCACAGGCTTCTATCGCAACAAGGCAAAGTCCATCGCCGGCGCAGCACGACGCATCTCGCATGATTTCGGCGGCAAGGTCCCGCGCACCCTCGCCGAGCTCATCACCGTGCCCGGCGCTGCACGCAAAACAGCGAGCGTGGTCCTCGGCGTTGCCTATGGCCTCGCGGAAGGCATCGTCGTCGATACGCATGTTCTGCGTATCTCGCGCCGCCTCGGCCTTACACAGGCCACCGAGCCCAAGAAGGTCGAGCAGGATCTGATGAAGATCATCCCGCACAACCGCTGGATTCAGTATTCCCACGAGATCATTCATCATGGACGGCAGGTCTGCATCGCGCGCAAACCGCGCTGTGTCGACTGCACACTCGAAGATCTCTGCCACGCATCGGATAAAACCTGGTCCAGCGTGGACACAGCCAAGCTGCGCTAGCGAAATAGCCGCGTCACCGCTTCGATCAACCCATCGAGATCATGCGGATCGGCCTCCGCTGCAGGCTCCCAGGCTGCTGTGCGCAAGGTTGCGCTGGTCACCGGGCCGATGGACACAGCCTGCAGCCCTGCGGGCCGCGCAAGACCAGCCCTCTCGAGCAGGTTGTGAAAATTTGTAACCGCCGATGAGCTTGTGAACGTTGCCGCGTCGGGAATGCGCTCTTTTTCTGTAAACAGTGCTCTGACCTTTTCGATCGAAGCCTCCGGCACGACCGTCCGGTAAGCCTCGGCCACGGTGACGTTGGCGCCCAATGCGCGCAGCCCCTCGGGGATGACATCCCGCGCTACCGCCGCCCGCACCAATAAGACATGCTGTCCGGCCATTTCACGGCCCAGCGCGGTTAAGAGCGATTCCGCGACGTACGCATCGGGCACCACATCCACACGTACCCCAGCCTCACGCAATGCCTTAGCTGTCGCGGAGCCCACCGCGGCCACTCGCAGCAGAGCCAGTACATCGACAGAAAGCTGTGCGAACTGCATCCGCGCAAGCAGCGGCGCCACCGCATTCGCGCTGGTTAGAATAAGTAACGAATACTGTGACAGATGATGCACTGCGCTATCGAGAGACGCAAAGGACTCAGGGGGGTCCAGCGCGATGGACGGGATCTCGATAACCTCGGCACCCAACTCGGCCAGCCTCGCCGATAACCGGCTCGCCTGATGCGCAGCCCGTGTCACCAGCACCCGCCGGCCCATGAGCGGCAGGTTCATGGCTGCACGGAGGTCAGCAAAGAGAGAATATCCCGGGCACCCGCGGCCAGCAGCTTCTCCACCAGCCTACGTCCCAGCACCTCAGGCCGTTCTTCTTTCTGGCATTCGAGTTCGGCACGGACCAGGCTCGCGCCATCCGGTGCCGCGACCACCCCCAGAATGCTGTACCCATCACCAACAGGCTGGCAATAGATACCAATCGGCACCTGGCAACCTCCACCCAGCGCCGCAAGTGCTTCACGCTCAGCCGTCACAGAAAAACGCGTTGCCTCATCGTCTAAAAACGCGAGCGCGGCAAGAGTTGTCGCATCTCCGGCCCGGGTCTCAACCGCCAGCGCACCCTGCCCCGCTGCCGGGCACACGATCAATGCCGGAAATTGCTCGCGTAAATGCTCGGTGCGCTCCAGCCGCTCAAGACCCGCGGCGGCGAGGATGATCGCATCCACCTGCCCCTCGGCGAGTTTGCGAAGGCGCGTGTCCACGTTGCCGCGGAACTCGACATATTCCAGGTCGCGCCGCTGCACCTTGAGCTGCGCTTGCCGCCGGACACTGCTCGTCCCCACGCGCGCACCTTGGGGCAAGGAGGCAAAGGTCTCGTAATGCACGGACACAAACGCGTCGTGGGGATCGACCCGGGGTGGAATCGCGGCCAGTGTGAACGGCTCATCCAATGTCGTCGGCAGATCTTTCAGGCTGTGCACGGCAAGATCGATGCGCTTCTCGAGCAGCGCCTCTTCAATCTCCTTCGTGAACATGCCTTTCGTGCCCACCTGCTTGAAGCTGACATTCTGCAGCGCGTCACCCGTGGTGCGGATAATCTCAATTTCGACGCCGTATCCCTGCGCTCTCAGTTTATCGGCAATGTGATTAGCCTGCCACAGCGCCAGCTGCGATCCGCGCGATCCGATGCGCAGCGGCTCTGCATTCTGCACGTCTTCAGTCATGATCCTCCAGCCGCGCCAGCTGCTCGCGCAGAGAGGGCGCCGAGTCTGCCGGGTCGATGGTTGGCCCGAGATGAAAGGCCGCGCGGATTGCATCGATGGCTGCCGCATCGCCATCCCGAGCCGCGCTCTTCAGCGCCTGCAGCGGATGATGCAGGAATTTGTTCACCAGCCCGCGCGTCACTGCTTCTACCGCCGCCATCTGGTCCGGCGTCAACGCCTGCAGCCGTGATTGCGCCCTTCGCAACTCGCCCTGCCGCACCTGCTCCGCGTAGCCCTGAAGCTCGCGAAGCGTCGGTACCACATCCAGCGTCTCCACACGGACGCGATAGCGCTCCACTTCCTGCTCCAGCAGGCTCTCCGCCCGCTGCGCCTCGCGGCCACGATCCACGAGATTACTCGCCGCTACCTGTTGCAGGTCATCGATGTCATAGAGAAACGCGCCATCGATGCGATTGATTTCCGGATCGATGTCGCGCGGCACCGCGATATCGATGAGTACCATCGGGCGGTTTTTGCGCTTCTGCAGAAACTGCTGAGCATGATGCGGGCGGAAGAGAAAATCCGGCGCCCCGGTCGAAGTAATCAGAATGTCCGCTTCATGCGCCCGTGCATAGATGTCATCGAAGCGGATCACATGCGCCTCGAACTTCTGCGCCAGCCGCACCGCGCGCTCCTGCGTCCGGTTCGAGATAATCAGCGAACCCGCGCCCTGCTGGAGCAGATGCCGCGCTGCCAGCTCGCTCATCTTGCCTGCGCCGACCAGCAATACGCGCTTGCCCTTCAGCGAGCCGAAGATCTTACGCACTAGGTCCACGCCCACAGAAGCAATCGACACCGAGGACGAGCCGATCTGTGTCTCGGTCCTCACTTTCTTGGCAGCAGCAAAGGCTCCCTGCAGCAGACGCTCCAGGTTGCCACCTACCGCACCCACCTCCCGAGCGACGGCATAAGCTTCTTTCACCTGGCCCAGGATCTGCGGCTCACCCACCACCATGGAGTCGAGGCTCGCAGCCACGCGGAAGAGGTGTCTTGCAGCCTCTGTCTCACGATATTCATAGAGATGCGGCATCAGCTGCGCAGGCTCTACGGCATACCGTGCATGGAGAAACTCTGCCAGCTCCGGCTCCGGCCCGTCATAGGCCACCAGCATCTCCACGCGGTTGCAGGTAGAGACAATCATCGCCTCGCGTACACCCTCATGCTCCAGCAGCGCAGCAGTCTCACTGCCCAGCCGGTCAGGCGCTACGGCCAGCTGCTCGCGCAGCTCTACCGGGGCCGTTTTATGATTCAAACCTGTGAGCAGGAGTTTCATGGGGCGCTAAACCTGTGGACCGTACTTAATAGATTCGCAGCCCATACGCTAAGCATCACAAGAAATACGACCGACGAGAGATACACCGCCCGTCGTCCGCGCAGACCGCGGCTGCGCCGGATGAACAACATCACGGTGTACAGCGCCCACATGACGAACGAGAGCACGACTTTAGGATCGGCAAAATAGGCCGCGCCTACACTCTCCTGCGCGAGCAACGAGCCGGCCAGCAACCCAATCGTCATGCCATGGAAGCCCAGCACCAGCGTCTTCTGTGCAATCTGGTCCATGGTTTCGAGCGGCGGCAGCCAGCTCAGGAACGCCGGTGATTTCCGGCTCTTGAGCCTGCGCTCCTGCAGCAGGTACAAACTGCTGGCTATAAGGCTGAAGAGCAGCGCCGCATAGGCCAGCAGCAAAGCAGAGATATGCAGAAACAGCCAGCCGCTGCGGATCATCGGCGAGGCAAAGGTGTGGCTATCCGGCCCAAGAGCCGGCACCACTGTCAGCAAAAAAGCCAGCGGCAGCGCGAAGATGCCGAAAGACAGCGTGCGGTAGAACAGGGCGATGGCCAAAAAGACTGTCGCGATGAGCAGTGCCAGCATGGACTGCACCTCGTGCATGCCAACCGGCAACCAGCGATGCGCCAGCACCAGCCGCTCCGCCGTTGAAACCAGCTGCGCAAACCACGCCGCCCCGGCCAGCGGCAGGCACGCCCGCCGCCAGCGCTCGCGATTGCCGAGCACGGCCGCAAATGCCGACACCGAGGCGCAGCCGTAGAGTACTGCCGCCACCCGGAGCCAGAACAGGAACATATCTCTCCTAGAGCGTGTTTCATATACCCCAAAGCCCATCGAAGCCGAGGGTGAGGCCCGCAATCAGAGCGAGCCTCAAATCGTCCATCGAAGCCTTTAGCCCATTTATGAAACACGCAGTAACCACTTGCGTATTCTTCAGTATACGCGCGAAGCGCCGGGCATTTCGAGCCGGATCGCCTCGGCACTGGAGCCGGCCATGCCCTTCGCGGTATGCTGGCGTTTCCGTGTCTGATATCAACCCATCGCAAAACGAAGCCGCGCAGACTCCACTCATGCGCCAGTACTGGGCCGCCAAGCGCCAGCATCCCGACGCCCTGCTCTTCTTCCGCATGGGCGACTTCTACGAGCTTTTCTACGAGGACGCCAAGGTTGCTTCGCGCGAGCTGCAGCTCACGCTCACCGCGCGCGACCGCGAGAAGACGCAGCCCATGTGCGGCATGCCGTATCACTCGGTCGAGGGCTACATCACGCGCCTGCTGCGCAAGGGCTATCGCATCGCCATCTGCGAACAGCTCGAAGACCCGAAGTTGACCAAGAAGATCGTCAAGCGCGATGTCACCCGTGTGCTCACGCCGGGCACTGCTATCGATCCCACGCTTGGCTCGAGCGAGAACAACTACCTTGCGGCCGTCCATACCGATGGCACCACCATCGGCCTGGCCTTCCTCGATCTCTCGACCGGCGACTTCCGCGCCACTGAGTTCACCGGCGCCGCCGCGCAGCAGCAGGCCGCCGATGAGCTGGAAAAGCTCGGCGCAACTGAAGTTCTGGCTAATCCGGGCAGTGGGCTGTTGGACAAAAGTCCGGAGCTGGCAGCCGCGCTCTCGCGCTCGCGCACAAAGACCAGCGTCGACGACTACGCCTTCAGCGCCGACTACGCACTGCCGCTGCTCGAGCGGCAACTCGGCGCGCTTTCGCTCGAAGGCTTCGGGCTCTCGCAGCATCGCGCGGCCGCAGTCGCCGCCGGCGTCATCGTCCACTATGTTCGCCAGACGCAGCAGAACGACGCCTCGCACGTCGACGCCATCCGCTACTACGAGCGCAACCAGCACATGCACCTTGACCAGGTGACCGTGCGCAATCTCGAGTTGCTTGAACCCATCTTTACCGACGCAGGCGCCAATGCGACGCTCTTCCGCTCGCTCGACTGCCTGATGACACCGATGGGCAAACGTCTGCTGCGCTCATCTCTCTTGCGCCCGCTCCTTGAACCAGCAGACATTCAGCATCGTTATGACGCCGTTGCCGAATGCCGGGGAGATCTCATCCAGCGCGAACAGATTCGCCGCGCGCTCGGCGGCATCCTCGATCTCGAACGCCTGCTCGCCCGCCTCTCGCTCGACAGCGCAGGCCCGCGTGACCTGCTGGCTATGGCCGCCTCGATCCGGCATCTGCCAGAACTCCGCGCCGACCTCGCATTGCTCAACACGCATCTCTGGAAGAGCGCGCACGAGCGTCTGGACACACTGGAAGACCTGCATCAGGACATTGCAGGCACGCTCGTGCCTGAGCCTCCGCTCACACTCGCCGATGGCGGCGTCATCGCGACCGGCATCCATGCCGAACTCGACGACCTGCGAGCCATCAGCCACAGCGGCCGCTCGTCCATCGCAGCCATCGAGGAACGAGAGCGCCAGCGCACCGGCATTTCCTCCTTGAAAGTTCGCTTTAACAACGTCTTCGGCTACTACATCGAGATCACAAAATCGAATCTCGCCAATGTTCCCGCGGACTACGAGCGCAAGCAAACCCTCGTTAACGCCGAGCGCTTCACGACTCCTGAGCTGAAGGAGTACGAGACCAAGGTTCTGACTGCGCATGATCGCTCCATCGAGATCGAAAAGCAGATCTTCGGCGAGCTCCGCCGGCGCATCATGGCCGGATCTGGCCGCATCCGCAAGACCAGCATGATCGTTGCTGAGATCGATCTGCTTGCAAGCTTCGCGCATCTCGCTGCAGCACGCGGCTATACGCAGCCACTGCTAGCCGAGACATCTGTCCTGGAGATTGTCTCCGGCCGCCATCCAGTCATCGAATGCCTGATGGAAGAAGCCGGCGAAGGCCGTTTCATTCCCAACAATCTTTATCTCGATACAGACGGACCCAGCCTGCTGCTGCTCACCGGCCCCAACATGGGCGGCAAATCGACCTATCTGCGGCAGGCCGCATTGCTCGCCATCATGGCTCAGATCGGCTCCTTCGTACCTGCGGAGCGCATGCGCTACGGCATTGTCGATCGCGTCTACACGCGCATCGGCGCCAGCGATAATGTTGCCCGCGGCCGCTCCACCTTCATGGTAGAGATGATGGAAACGGCGACCATCCTTAACACCGCTACATCACAGTCGCTGATTCTTTTAGACGAGATGGGCCGCGGTACTTCGACCTACGACGGCCTTGCCCTTGCCTGGGCAACCGTCGAGCATCTGCATGCCCGCGTCGGCGCGCGCACGCTCTTCGCCACGCACTATCACGAGCTCACGATCCTTGCCGAACAGCTTACAAAGCTTAAGAATCTGCGCGTTGCCGTCAAGGAATCGCCACAAGGCATCGTCTTTCTGCACTCCATTGAGGACGGCCCGGCCAACAAGAGCTACGGTATCGATGTTGCCCGTCTCGCAGGCCTGCCTGCACCGGTGATCCAGCGCGCGCGTCAGGTACTCAAGCAGCATGAGCGCTCCGAGCGCATGCAGGTTGCCGCAGAAGCTGAAGCTCCATTACAGATGACCATGTTCACACCGCTCTCGCAGCACGTCATCGACCGGCTCGAACAGACCGATGTCAATTCTCTGACTCCCCTCCAGGCACTCAACCTGCTCGAGGAGCTCAAGACCGAAATCAAGGCAGGCCAGTCCGCACGATGACCTCTCTCCGCCAGCGCGTTGGACAGCTGCTCTTCGTTGGCCTTGAAGGCCCGTCTCTCTCGGCTGTAGAACGCGCATGGCTGCGTCTCGTTGCGCCTAGCGGCGTCATTCTCTTTCGCCGCAATATCGAAAATGTCGATCAGGTTCGATCGCTGCTTCGCGAAGCGCAGAGCCTCACTCCACATTCGCAGTTCCACAGCGTCGATCTCGAAGGCGGCCTCGTCGATCGCCTGCGCGATCTCATCGCGCCCATGCCCTCACCGGCCGCGGTGTTCGCCAGCGGCAAATCACGCCTCTTCCGCCGCCATGGCGAGCTCATCGGAGCGGCGGCCCATCTCACTGGCTTCAACCAGACACTTGCCCCGGTCCTCGACCTCGCGCTGCCCTCCTCTGCCGAGGTCATGCGTACCCGCGTTGTCTCCGATACACCGCAAGAGGTCGTCGCATACGCCAGCGCTTTTCTCGATGGCCTTGCGCGCGCGAACGTACTCGGCTGCGGCAAACACTTCCCCGGCCTCGGTGGCGGCACGCTCGATTCGCATCACGCCATGCCAGCCATCGAACGCAGCTGGCCTGAGCTCTGGGATAACGATCTCGCTGTTTTCCGAGCTCTTGCCCCGCGCCTTCCAATGGTTATGGTGGCGCACGCATCCTATCCGCTCAACGAATCCACCGAGCCGGCATCGGTTTCATCATTCTGGATCGATCGCGTACTGCGCCGGAAGATCGGCTTTCGCGGCATTGTCATCTCCGACGACATGGAGATGGGCGGCATCCTCACCCAACGCTCCATCGAAGATGCTGCCATCGAGGCCATCGCCGCGGGCACGGATGTCATTGAGATCTGCAAAGATCCCGCTCTGATCCTCCGTGCCTACGAATCGCTTCTGCGTGAAGCCGAGCGCTCCGCAGCATTTCGCCGCCGCATCGAGAACGCGACCCGACGCATCGCCGCACTGCGCCGCAAACTGCCCGCTGCCTCACTGAACCGCAACATCTCCACAGCGCGCATCTCCCGCATTCGGACCGCCATCCACAAGTTCGCCGAGGAAATTGCCCGATGAAGAAGAGCATGATCGTCGCCGGCATCATGAGCGGTACTTCCGCAGACGGCATCGACGTCGCCCTGGTGCGCATCACTCCTGGCCCCTCTGGTCCGCGTCTCAAGCTGCTCGCGCACTATGCCGAGCGTTACCCCGCCAGGCTTCGCGCTGCAGTGCTCGCTGCCATGAATGCGTCTGCGATCTCCGCGGCAGAGCTTGCCCGCCTGAACTGGCGTCTTGGCCTTGCCTATGCCGATTCTGTCACCACAGCAGTGACAAAATATGGTTTTCGTCCCGATCTCATCGGTTGCCACGGCCAGACTATCTACCACCAGGGCAAAAGTGAGCCGTATCTCGGTCAGCATTTCGCGTGCACATGGCAGATCGGCGAGGCCTCACTCATTGCTGCGAAGTCCAGGGTACCCGTCGTCTCAAACTTCCGCCCCGCCGATATGGCCGCAGGCGGACAAGGCGCGCCGCTCGTTCCCTTTCTCGACTACACGCTCTTCCGCCATCCTCGGCGCGCACGCGTGCTGCAGAATCTCGGCGGCATTGCCAACCTCACGGTCATCCCACGCGATGCCTCTCCCGATCAGATCCTGGCCTTCGACACTGGTCCAGCAAACATGATCATCGATGCGCTCATGGAGCAGCTCTATGCAAAGCGCTTCGATCGCAACGGCGCCGTGGCTCGCCGCGGAAAAGTGCTCTCCGAAGTTACAAATACTCTTCTTCGCGACCGTTACTTCGCTGCACCTCCTCCCAAATCCTGCGGCCGGGAAGAATTCGGCGCCGATTACACTACGCGATTCCTGGCACTCTGCAAACAACACAGCAACTGCCCGGAAGACGCCATAGCCACAGCAACAGCCTTTACCGCCGAAACTATCGCCGATGCATGGCAACGTTTTGTCGCACCTCGCATCAACGGCCAACCCGTGGATTACATCGTTGCCGGCGGCGGTGCACAAAACCCCACGCTCATGCGCATGCTCTCCGAACGCCTTACTCCACTTGGCGCTCGTGTGCTCACCATCGATGAGACCGGTCTCCCCGCGCAAGCGAAAGAAGCCGCTGCCTTCGCTCTCCTCGCCTGGCAGACATGGCACTATCTGCCCTCGAATATCCCCGCTGCCACTGGAGCCTCCCGTCCCGCGATTCTCGGTCAGATCACCTATGCCTAATCGTCTGCTCCGTGCCGTTGCGGCCTCGCTGCTCGCCTGTGCTCTCGCTGCCTGTGGCCATCGCAGCTCCGACAGCGACACTGTCACCATGCTCATCGAGAGCAGCCCCACCAGCCTCGATCCCCGCATCGGCACCGATGCGCAATCGGAGCGCATCTACTCCCTGCTCTTCGATCCCCTCGTCGCGCGCAATAATCGATTCGGCCTCGATCCCGCGCTTGCCCTCAGCTGGCAGGTCCCTGATCCGCAGACCTACATCTTCCACCTGCGCAGCGGAGTTCACTTCCAGGATGGCCGGCCGCTTACCGCACGCGATGCCAAGTGGACCATCGACTCCATCCTCAACGGCACCGTCATTACGGTGAAATCCGGATCCTATCGAACGATACAGTCCGTCGACACACCGGATCCGCTCACGCTCGTCATCCATCTGAAGAAGCCCGATCCCGCATTGCTCTGGAATCTCTGCGACGGCGCTTTCGGCGTCGTTCCCTACGGCAGTGGCAGTGACTTCTGGCGCCACCCTGTCGGCAGCGGCCCTTTCCGCTTCGTAAGCCAGACGATCGATAAGGATGTGAACATCGAGCGCTCCCCTAATTACTGGAGTACGCCTGCACAGCTTGCGCGGGTGCGATTCGCCGTCGTACCGGATGCCACAACACGTGCGCTTGAGCTGGAAAAAGGCTCCGCAGATGTTGAGGTAAACGCACTCACGCCGGATATGATCGAAACGCTGCGCAAACAGCCCTCGCTCACAGTGGAAGACGGACCCGGGACTACGCTTGCATACACCGTCTTCAACATGCACGACCCGCTGCTCAAGGATGCACGCATCCGCCGCGCCATCGCGCTCGGGATCAACCGTCCGCTCATCATCCAGTCTCTCCTGTGCGGAGAGGCCCGAGTTGCCGACAGCGTTTTACCTCCGGAACAGCCCCTCTATTGGAGCGCTCACGGCACTCCGGATGAAGTTTCCTACAACCCGGCGCGCGCCAATGCCCTGCTCGATGCCGCCGGATATCGTCGCGGTCCTGACGGCATCCGCTTCCATCTCGGGATGAAGACATCCACCGACGAAACCACGCGCCTGCTTGCCGTCATTCTGCAACAGCAACTGTCACAAATTGGCATCGCGCTGGATCTGCGCAGCTTTGAATTCGCTACGTTCTATGCGGACCTGGTCAAGGGAGCCTTCCAGCTCGCTCCTTCGCGCTGGATCGGCGGAAACGAGCAGCCTGACATCTTTCACTATGCTTACTCGGCTACGAGCTTCCCGCCTCACGGCGGAAACCGCGGCTATTACGCCAGCCCGCAGCTCGATGCCCTGCTCGATGACGCGGCAGCCACCACCAGCGACAGCCAGCGCAGCGACGACTACCGGAAGATTCAACAGGTTCTCGCCCATGATCTGCCGTCGCTGAACCTCTGGTATCTCGATACCGTCATTGTCCACTCGCGCCGCCTCACCCATGTCACGACAGCGCCCTCAGGCAATTTCGAGTTCCTCAAGACAGCGACGTTGAGCCACTGACACGACGCTTTGGATCGTGCAAAATAAAAGGTCCCGCCACTCTGGCGGGACCTTTGCCATTCTCCTGCACTTAGCAGCGAACGATCTTCTCCGAAACAATCCCCTTGGTAGCATTGCGCGTATCCACCACCAGCTTCGACTCGCGCACGATCCGCTCGTAGTCGTAGTCCGAGTGATCGGTCACGATCAGTACGCAGTCGTATTCGCCCAGGTTTTCAAGCGGCGCGCAGTGCATGTCGAGATGATAGTGGCGCCCCTGCCCGACGTATGGGAAGTATGGGTCGTTGTAGGAGACGATCGCCCCCTTCTGTCGCAACAGCTCGATGATGGTCAGCGACGGCGACTCGCGCAGATCGTCCACATCGCGCTTGTAGGACATTCCCAGCACCAGCACCTTCGCCTTTTTCAACGCCTTCTCATGCTCGTTCAGAGCATCCGCCGTCCGCTCGATCACGTAGTACGGCATCGCCGTGTTCACTTCGCCGGCCAGCTCGATGAATCGCGTGCGGAAGTCGAACTGCTTCGCCTTCCATGAGAGGTAGAACGGATCGATGGGAATGCAGTGTCCGCCCAGCCCTGGCCCGGGGTAGAAGGCCTGGAAGCCGAAGGGCTTGGTCTTCGCCGCGTCGATCACCTCGAAGATATCGATCCCCATCCGCTCGCAAAGCTGCTTCAGCTCGTTCACCAGCGCGATATTCACGCAGCGATAGATATTCTCGAGCAGCTTCGTCATCTCGGCCGTTGCGGGCGTCGAAACCGGCACCGTGCGATTGAAGATCGTTCCATAGAGCGAAGCGGCCAGCTCCTGTGCCACCTGACCGGCTCCACCCACCACCTTTGGGATATCCCGCCGTGCCACCGTATCGTTGCCCGGGTCCTCGCGCTCGGGCGAAAAGGCCACGTAGAACCCCTCAGCCTGCGTATCGCGCGCCACGTGGAGCCCCTGCGGGTTCTTTGCCTCGAGGATTGGAATCAGCTCCTCTTCGGTCGTTCCCGGATACGTCGTGCTTTCCAGCACAATCAGCTGTCCGGTGCGGAGATGCGGCGCAATCGCCTCGGCCGTCGCCTGCACATAACTCAGGTCCGGTTCATGAAAGTCAGTCAGCGGCGTCGGCACACAGACGATCACCGCATCCATCTCCGTGATCGCGGCAAAATCGCTGGTCGCCCGGAAACCGGCCCGCTGCGCGGCCTGAATTTCGGTAGCCGGGATGCGCACGATGTATGACCCGCCCTCGTTGAGCGTCGTCACCTTCTTCTCGTCGATATCGAAACCGGTCACACGGAAGCCGGCCTCGCTGAACAACAGCATCAACGGCAAACCCACATACCCCATGCCGATCACACCGATGCGCGCCGTGCGCCCTTCGATCTTCTTTCGCCACTCTCCGGTTGTGCCCGTTACCGCCAACGCCATAAATCTCTCGACCTCTATTCCTTCTTTACAGAACCGCAACAGCCAACTGGTTATGATATCAACCAGTCTTCAAATACTGCATTTTGCTATAGATAACCCCGAGAAGCCATGAATGGGTGTGTCTTCTTTTGAATTACCAAGGTCATGTCATCTAAGTACTATTGTGCGTTACTAAAAGCCATGTTAGCGTAATCCCATACCTTCGAAGCTCGCGTGGCTATCACCATGCCATGAAAGGTAAGCAGCCTGCAGCACATCCAGTCGCTCCGCGCAGGTTGCACCCAATACTCCTTCCCCGGCCCGCGTAATTCCAGCAGTGAATGTTTTGCCTTTAGCTTGCATTGCGGCCAAGCCGCGGAAAGAGCGAGTCATGAAGTTTTCTGTATCCCATTTTCGGGAACATGCCCGATCCCTATTTTTTCGAGGACTCCTTGCACTTCTGCTGTTTTATGCCGGTAGCGCTCTGGCTGTCGCCGCAACATTGCAATTAACCGCTACCAGCGGCCAGGGTGTGAATCCAACCACCGCCTGCCTGGGACGGAACACAACGTTTACCGCAGCGCTGTCCGGCGTCGCCGCTACGGATATCACCTGGGGCCTTGACGGGGCCGGCTCCATTACTTCCGCAGGCCTTTATACCGCCCCGGACACCATGCCGTCCTCACCGACCGTCACCGTTACCGCGACATCCGGTTCCGCGACGGTCTCCTACACCATGACGCTGATCAACCCCACGCCGGCCATCGTTTCCACCACTCCGGCGAGCGTCACGGCAGGCACGACAAACGCCGTCGTTCTCAACGGCTCCGGCTTCGTCTCGGGCACCAAGGTTCTGGTCAATGGCACGGCGGTCACGACGACCTATCAGTCCATCTATCACGTCACCGCGCAGATTCCCGTTGCCGCCAGCGCTACGACCGGCGTGACCATCACCACTTCGAATCCGAGTCCGGGCGGAGGCACCTCCAATGCGCTCACACTACCGCTGAGCTCCGCCGCAATCAAGCTCACGGCCACCAGCGGTATCGGCGTCAATCCCACCACTGCCGCTCTGGGGCGGAATACCGCTCTCGTCGCCACCGTCTCCGGCACCACCAGCACGGATGTCACCTGGAGCCTCAGCGGGGCCGGTTCCATTACTTCGGCCGGCCTCTATACCGCGCCCGAGACCATGCCATCGTCCACAACGGTCACTGTCACCGCTGCACTCAGCAGCCAGCCTTCCGTGACCGCCTCCTACACGATGACGCTGATCAACCCCACACCGGCAATCGTCTCCACGACCCCGGCCGTTCTTACTGCCGGCACTACCAATACGGTCATTCTGAATGGATCAGGCTTCGTCCCCGGCACCAAGATTCTGGTCAATGGCACGGCGGTCACCACCTCCTACCAATCCATTTATCACGTCAGCGCGCAGATCCCCGTCGCCTTGAACGCAACCTCTGGCGTCACCCTCACGACCTCCAATCCAAGCCCTGGCGGCGGTGTGAGCAATGCCTATTCCCTGCCTCTCAACAATGTGACGATCAAGCTCACAGGCACGAGCGGTATCGGCGTCAATCCCACCACCGCCGCACTCGGGAGAAACACCTCCTTTGTCGCCACCGTCTCAGGCACAACCAGCACAGCCGTTACCTGGAGCCTTACTGGTGCGGGCTCCATCACCTCCGCCGGTATCTATACCGCGCCGGAGACCATGCCTACCTCGACCGCCGTCACTGTCACGGCAACACTCACCAGCGAGCCTTCCGTAACAGCGTCCTCCATGATGACGCTGATCAACCCCACGCCGGCTATCGTCTCCACGACCCCGGCCAGCATCAATCCCGGCACCACCAATACCGTAATCCTCAACGGATCGGGTTTCATCCCCGGCACCAAGGTCCTGGTCAATGGTACGGCGGTCACGACGACTTATCAGTCGATCTATCACGTCACCGCACAGATCCCGGTTGCCGCCAATGCTACCTCTGGGGTCAGCATCACCACGTCCAACGCAAGCCCAGGCGGCGGCATATCCAACGCACTCTCGCTACCCTTGAGTGCTGTCGGCATCAAGATCACTGCCACCAGCGGACAGGGAGTGAATCCTGCCACCGCTGTCCTGGGGCGGAATACCACCTTTACCTCTACGGTCTCCGGCACATCCGACACCGCCGTGACCTGGAGCCTCAGCGGCCCAGGCACTATCACTTCGGCCGGCCTCTACACTGCCCCAAACACCATGCCCTCCACGACCACGGCCACCGTTACCGCAACGCTCACGAGTGAGCCCTCGGTGACGGCAACCTATGCGATGACCCTCGTGAATCCGGTCGTCAGCATTACCGGCACGACCCCTGCCTCCCTGGGTTCCGCGACCAATACTGTTGTGCTCAACGGATACGGCTATATCCCCAGCAGCGTTGTGCTGGTCAACGGCACGGCCGTTCCTACGACGTACCAATCCATGGATCATGTCACGGCGCAGATCACGGCAACCGCCGGCGAAACCAACTCGGTTTCCATCACCGTGCAGAACCCGTCGCCGGGCGGCGGTCTGAGCCCCGCATACAGTCTGCCGGTTGCGGTCCCTGGACTCAGCTCCGTAAGCCCGTCCCAGGTGCCCACGGGTGCAACGACGCTCACAGTTACAGGCGTTAACTTCACAACTGGCACTACGGTCTATCTCAACGGCAATCCCGTCACCACCACCTACGTCTCTCCAACCACCGTTACCGCGGTGGCGCATGTCGCACCATGGAGCACCGGATCCTTGGCTGTCGGCATCTCTTCTTCCTCCACCGCGGGCGTCTTTGCCTCTCTGTCCCTGCCCATCCAGAACCAGACAACCATCAGCTACGACGCCGCTGCGCGCTTTTCTGCCCAGGCTGCCTTCGGTCCGCGTCCGGATGTCGTCGCACAGATTCAGCAACTCGGGTTCTCCGGATTTCTTACCCAGCAATTTGCACAACCGGTCTCAACTTATCCCACACCCGTACCGCTCAGCAGCAATAGCTCGCAGTCGCAGTTCACACTGAATGCCCTGCAGGGCTCCAACCTGCTCCGCCAGCGTGTGGCTTTCGCGCTCGAAGAGTTCATCGCCGTTTCAGTCATTGACAACAATGTCTACCAGACCGGGGTTCCCTGGCAGCTGCTGATGGAAAAAGACGCATTCGGCAACTTCCGTGACCTGATGACCGACGTCACATTGAACTCCACCATGGGCGTGTGGCTGAACCTGGGCAACAACTGGGCTCCGACCAGCTCCTCTGTTCACCCCAATCAGAATTACGCCCGTGAGTTCATGCAGCTGTTCACTATTGGACCAGTGATGCTCAATATGGACGGCAGCGAGGTACTCGACAGCTCAGGAAACCCTGAGCCGTCCTATGACACAGCCACGGTCCTCGATCTGTCACGCGCGTTGACTGGCTGGGCTCTCCCTGCCGCCGACAGCTCGAACTTCTCGATCAGCGGCGTGGACTATTCGCTGCCCATGCAGGCCGAAGACTCCAAGCACGACCACGGAGAGAAGACGCTCTTTGACACCACGGTTCTGCCAGCCGGCCAGACCATCACACAGGACCTGACCTCCGCCCTGGATGCGGTTTTCAATCACCAGAACACCGCGCCATTTGTATCGAAGCTGCTCATCCAGCACCTGGTCAAGAGCAACCCGACACCGGCCTACATCGCCCGCATCTCAGCGGTCTTTGCCGACAACGGACAAGGCGTCCGCGGTGACCTTAAGGCTGTCGTGCAGGCTATCCTGCTCGATCCTGAAGCGCGCAGAGGTGACACCGGTACGATGGGCAGCCTCGATGGCAACATCCAGGAGCCCATTCTCTATTACCTCAACATCATGAGCGGCCTGCAGATCGCGCCCACGGCGCAGAACTTCGTTCTTGCCGAGCAGAATCTTGGCCAATACCTGTGGGAACCGGACAGCGTTTTCAGTTACTACAGTCCTTCGTACATGATCCCGACGACCTCTATCAATTCGCCCGAATATGAGCTCTTCAACGGCAACCTGCTCGTTCAGCGCTCCCAGATTCTCTACAACATCCTGAATGGAACGCAGACTGACTTCTCCGGTGCGACCTATCGCAACACCGACTGGTTCTTTACTTACTTCTCGACCGTTCCTGACATTCTGGATGCCGTAAATCACATGTACTTCCACGACACGATGCCAGCGGCAACCATCACCGCCATTGAGTCCTACTGCGCCACGCTTTCCACGCTCAAGCAGCAACAGACCACGGCGCTTTATCTCGCTCTCAATTCCGACTCCTTCCAGGTAGCCCACTGAGGTAAATATGATCGATCGACGGAAACTTCTGCAGCTCGGACTCAAGGGTGGCGTCGCTACCGCCACCATGCCTCTCTGGATGCGTCTTGCGGGTGCCAGCGCTTATGCCCAGTCCTCCAGCAGCTACAAAGCCATCGTCTGCATTACGCTCTTCGGCGGCAACGATGGCAACAACATGATCGTTCCGCTCACCAGCGCCACGTATCAGCAGTACGCCACACTGCGACAGGGCCTTGCACTCTCCCAGTCCGCACTTCTCCCCGTGCAGGATCTGACCACGGGTGCAGCCTATGGCTTCCATCCCAGCCTGAAGAATGTCAGCTCTCTCTTTACGCAGGGATATGCATCGGTCATTGCCAACTGCGGCCCGATGGATCAACCGCTCACCAAAACGCTGTTACAGGAGAATTCCAGCCTGCTGCCGCAGATTTTCGGCTCGCATCCTGTCTCCATTGCGCAATGGGAAAGCGCCACGACGGGCAGCGCACCGAGCACCGGCTGGGGCGGACGCATCGCAGATCAGATCAGCAGCCTCTCGGGCGTTCTCCCGCCCGTGCTCAGCGTCAGCGGCGTCGGGACCTTCACTGTCGGAGCATCCACGCAGCCGGTGACGATGATGCAATCGGCTATCGGCGGCGCAGCGCTGCCTTCCGGTCTGCTTGACCCAACCAACGACATTGCCGTCATCGACGAGAGCTCTGCAAACGAGATCATCCAGCACGCCGCAGCCCTGCGTGTCTCCACGATGCAGATGCAAAACGTGCTCACGGAGAGCCAGACCGCCGGCTCCACACTGAAGACGACCTTCCCCACCAGCGCTCTGGGCCAAAACCTGCAAACCATCGCCGAGGTCATCAATGGCCGCTCCGTTGTCGGTGCCTCGCGCCAGCTCTTCTATTGCAGCACCGGAGGCTATGACACCCACGGATCGCAGCTCGCTACCCACGCCAGCCTGCTTAGCGACTTCGATTCCAGTGTTGGCGCTTTTGTCGCTGCGCTCCAAGAGATCGGCATGCTTCAGAATGTGCTGATCCTGACTCTCTCCGACTTTGGCCGCACCATGCAATCCAACTCCAACGCCGGCAGCGACCACGCCTGGGGCAATCATCAGCTCGTCCTCGGCGGAGGCCTGACCGGCAAGCGCCTTATCGGGTCGCTGCCCGACTTCGATCTCGGCGGAAGCCAGGATTACACCGGCCAGGGCGTATGGATTCCGGGCATAGCCACGCAGCAAATTGCCGGCGCTGCGGCCTCATGGCTCGGCCTCGGCTCCAGCCAGATCGCCAACATCTTCCCCAACCTGTCGGCCTTCTCCAGCAGCACCTTCACGCTCTAAAAGAGCCTGACGCAAAATGGGCGCAGAATCCTCCTCAAGAGGACTCTGCGCCCTGTGTTTTGGAACTATGGTGATGGAAACCTGTTATGCCGTGCGCCGCTGCGCTGCGGCAATCACCTCTGCATAGACCTGCTCGAGCTCCATGGTCTGCTTCACGATGTCGAATTGCTCCCGCACCCACTCGACACCGCGGCGACTCGCCCGTTGCCAGGACTGATCGTCGCCCAGGTAATGCATCAGCCCCTCGGCGAGGTGCTCCGTATCCCGTTCTCTGGCCAGAAAACCCGTTTCACCATGGCGCACCACCTCCGGGATACCTCCGTGTGCAAAGCTCACGACAGGAACCCCCATGGCTTGAGCCTCGGCGAAGACCATGCCAAATCCCTCGCTGTCACCATTCCGCGCGGTAATACTCGGCACACAGAAGACTCTGCTGACCTGCAACGTACTGCGGACTACACTGTTCGGCTGAGCTCCGAGAAAACGTGCATTGATACCGAGAGTCGACGCCAGCTGCTCCATCTGCGCACGCAGCGGTCCGTCACCAATCACCGTCAACTGTGCCGATGGCCGCTCCTTTTGCACCAGCGCCATCGCACGCAGCAGGAATTCGCACCCCTTCTTCTCCACCATCCTGCTGACAAACAAGACCGTATCTGCAGCTGGGATCTGGCCGGAAGGCTGGAACTGCGACACATCCACACCGATGTGGTGCACCCTCAACTTCTCTGCCGGAAATCCGACCTCAAGAGCCTTCTGCCGGATGAACTCCGAGACGCAGAGGAAAAGCGATGCCCGTTTCCATAGCTTTGCGTAGGTAGTCGGAGAATTGCGCGGAATCGTCACGTCATATCCATGCAGAGTGACGATCAGAGGAAGGTTCAGCGTCTCCGCCAGGTGTGTTGCGGTCAATGCGTCCGGTGCGAAATGCGCATGCAGCAGATCTGCCTTTACGCTGGCGGCTCGACGATGAAAGAGCGGAGCCACCCATGTCGACCAGTACAAC
Organism: Silvibacterium dinghuense; assembly: GCF_004123295.1. Taxonomy (NCBI): domain Bacteria; kingdom Pseudomonadati; phylum Acidobacteriota; class Terriglobia; order Terriglobales; family Acidobacteriaceae; genus Silvibacterium; species Silvibacterium dinghuense. The sequence continues at coordinate 696,130 of NZ_SDMK01000002.1, forward strand.
CGCTTGCGAATGCGGCCGGCGACGGAAGGCTCACCGGTAAGAAGAATGGAGTCCCTGGGCACGTCGAGGCTGCGCACAGCCCGGCAAAGACCGATAAAGCGAGGCTCAAACGCCCGCAGAGCGCTCGCCTGCGCAGCAATAAATGTCTCGCTGATAGGAAGGAGGTCTGTCCGATAGATCAGAACTCTCCGCTTGTTAAGCGTCACGAGATTCCTGCGGAGTACTCCTTATCGCCTTTGCGGTCAGATGGGCGCTGTGAGCCACGCAGCCCACGAAATGAAGCATAGTAAAGCACCCTTTTCCGGACATCCGGCGACATGATTTTCCTTAGATATGGATATACCATACCGTTCAACAGCAACAGCCACAAGATCTTCGCATCCAGTGCACCATACTTGCGGCAATCGCTCACCAGCGAGAAACGCTTACGTAAAGGGACCCCCTCCTGCGCTGCCAGATTCATCGGCAGAATGGCGAGGTAGGATGACAGTGCCTTCGGCGTGAAGATTTCCCGGTTACCTACTGCCCAGTTCCGGCAGTCCTGCCAGTCCATGCTCCCGGTGATCCGTTTCCGTTTCCGCTCGTTGTAGAAAATGCTCAATACTTCCGGCACCAGAGCTACGCTCACACCCGGCAGACGCAGCGAGCGCAGCAGCCAGTCCGTATCCTGGTTGCGCTTAAGCCCCTTGGTGAAAGGCGCTTCCAGGAAAAAGCTGCGCGAGATCAGCCATGTCGAGGTCTGGGGAAAGCCCTCCATTAAACCGAGCCAGGAAACTTCGCTGTACAGAAAATCGCTGATCTTCTGGCCAGGAGCCAGAAACCGCCGCGGACGGACCAGCTCGGTGTCGCCCATCTGGTCCAGGTATTGGCAGGCAACCAGAATGCGGGGGCCAGGAAGTGTTTTTGCCACCGCCAGCTGCTTTTCGATCTTCTCCGGTAACCACTCGTCATCGTCGTCCAGCAGTGCGATCCATTCCCCGACTGCTGCTCGCGCGCCAACATTCCGGGCCTCCGAACCGCCGACATTATCCTCCAGCGCGAGAACACGGACGCGGGCATCCCCGATGGCATGGAGTGCGGAGACCGTTTCTTCATCAGGGCCGTCCACGACCACAATGACCTCGATCTCCTGAAAGGTCTGACGCAGTACGCTCCGCACCGCGCGGCATACGAGTGCCGGACGGTTTCGTGTAGGAATCACAGCGCTGACTTGATAGGACACCTGTCGAACCTTCTCCTTATTCCATATCCCAACGGGATTGCCACTTCGACTTGAGCCAGGATTTCCACCATTTTCCCATGCCCGCATTTTCTCCGCTGTACCCGATCGGTCAGCCACCGTTCAGTGACTTGGACGCGATTTCACCTGAACCGCGTTCGCAGGCACATCCTGCCTCACCTGCGCCGGCATGCGCACCTTCCGCAAATCATTTTCTCCGAATGCGATGTTCTGGCTTGCTGATCCGGAGATAGCGGCGTAAACGGCTGCCGGCTCAAGCGCCACGCAGCGCTCAATAGACGCATTCTGCACATTTTGCAGCTCTACAAAAGCCTGCGGATTGGCCGTCCCCGTCGCATCCACATCGGTCAGAGTCAAGCCATTCACATCTTCAAAATGGAGTGTCGCTCGCGGATCACCCACATTCGAGTGAAAGTGAACATCGTTCAGTGCAATCGACTCTGCATGGCGGCAGTAAAGCCCAAAGGATGGAAGCCTGCCGAACATTTTCGATTCCGGATACCCGTTCGGAGTGTCCGGTACCACACTGCCTTTCCATGCCATCTGTCCCGGCTCATCCGTGCTGATCTGAATATTTTCAAGCGTGATTCCACGCACCGGAGACCCAGGAATCCCGGTGATGGAAGACGCCATGATCGCGCCGGTCGCCCTTATGTTCGAGATCTTTACATTCTGCAGACGCCCGGACATCATCGCATCCTTCTTCTTATAAGAGTTCTGCAGGCGAACGAAGATCGGAGCCCGAACATTTTTCATCGTGATATTCGATATCGAAACACCGTCGATCCAACCGTTATCTGTCATCTCGACCGAAACGCCGCCGATTGCCCGTTCATTGATCTTGTCCGCGGTACAGATGATCTCCGAATCTCGAAAGGTGATGTTCTGGAATCCTCCATACCCTTCGACGCCGACCTTAAACCCATTACACGTTGTGTTGATCCGGCAGTTCCATACCTCGATATTGCGAGAAACCGGCGTCGGCCCATACGGATTGAAGGTCTTCACACAGATCGCATCGTCGCCCGTCTCCACATCGCAATCCACGATCTGCACATTCTGACAGCCTGTCGGATCGATCCCATCGGAGTTGGGAATATTGAAAGGATTACGAACCTTGACGCCACGAATCAGCACGCTATTGCAAGCTACCGGTCGCAGCGTCCACCCCGCAGAGTTCTGCAGCGTCACGCCTTCCACCCGCACGCGCGAACATTCGCCCAACTCCACCATCGGCGAGATATAGTGAACCAGCTTCCAATGCGCGCCCTCTACCTCTTTCCATGCATTGTCCGGGGATGGTTCCGGCACACCATTGGGAGCAATCTGGCACTGCCCGTCGATCACTCCCTGCCCCGTGATCGCGATATCCTGCTGCCGCAAAGCGAAGATCAGATGCTGTACCAGTACACCTTTCAGAGCAGTCAGCGCCTCTGCGGGCAGAGTGTAGTCACCCATATCTCTGCTGCCCAACAATACCGCTCCAGCCTGCAAATTGAGCTCTACATGGCTCTTGAGTACCAGCGTGCCTGTCAGATAGCGCCCAGGCGAAAGCGACACAACACCGCCGCCCGCAGACGCACAGGCATCAATCGCCTGCTGCAGGGCCTGTGTATCCTTAGAGGCTCCGTCGCCGCGTGCTCCAAAACGGCGAGGGTCCCATACTCCGATGCCTGCCTGCTGCGCATACGTGTTTAGCGGAGTTCCAGCCAACCACCCGGCAGCCGCCAGCCCAGCCGCACCCTTCGCTGCACCCTTGATCCACGATCTGCGATTCATCCCCTGCCCCATTGCCTGATCTATACGTAACGGTATGGATTACATTTCGTAGTTCAGGTTTTCAGACCCACGACTACGCGCCGCCAGCGCCTCACCCGCAACACCGAATACTTTCCAATAGGCTCTCCGCGCTGCCGCCGGATGGTACTTGCGCAGCACAAGTTCTCTTGCCCGGCGTCCATATTCTGCGGCCAGAGATCGATCTCCGAAGAGCCGGTTCAGCTGCGCTGCGAGGTCCTTTGCTCGCCCGCTCTCAAAGAGCATGGCCGCATATCCATCTTCCGTAATCTCTTCATGCACTTCCAGATCGCTGAAGATACACGGAAGACCATGCCCCATCGCTTCCAGGCTCACCATGGGCAAGCCTTCAGGCCCCATCGACGGCATCACAAAAACATCCGCTCGCCTGTAAAAGACCTCCGTGTCCTTTCGAAAACCGGCGAACTCTACATTTACCCCTTCCGCCATGGACTCGAGCTCTTTCCGGTACGTGCCGTCTCCTACCACGGTGAGCTTTGCCTCAGGCACCCCACGCAGAGCATCTATCACAAACTGCACGCCCTTGTAGCGCTCCAGCCGCCCGACATACAAAATCTCCCAGCCTTCATGAGCCTGATTCCATTCTTTCGGGGTATCTGGAATTTTGCTCACCCAGTTCGGGATCACAGTCATCTTCTCTGCGGGGAGGATTCGCCGCACGGCGCGCCCAACTGTTTCAGAGACACAGACGGTATGCGTTGCAAATCGCACAAATGTCTTTGAGGCCAGACGCGGAAAGTACTTGTGTGGGCTGCGGAACCATGAGTAGAGATCATCTTCAAATGGACCATGCCGCGTGTAGACGGCCTCACGTCCCAGCATCCGTGCAGGAAGCAGATACAGCGACTCCAACAGGCCATTCACCTGTATGACATCGATCCTCCGCAGAAGCAGGACGAAGAGAATGACTGCAAGCCCCACGACGAAACGCAGTGGCTTGAAGATTCCCTTGAATGCCGGCACCATGGAAACCCGCACTCCAGCACGGCGCAACACCTCGGCCAGTTCCGGCAGGATACATACGGCAAATAGATCCGCATGGCCATCCAGCATCCCGGCCAGGCCGATCAGGTAAGACTCCACGCCTCCCATCGACGCGCCCAGGTCGATAAAAAGGATTCGTTTCTGCTTGCTTGCCATCGCTTCCCTGTTTACTCCCTGTATTGCCTAGGCCGTCTGTAGTAGACATCGCCATTCCGTGCAAAAAGGGGGCAGTCGCGTGAAGATGCTCCGCAGACGCCCCCCTGGTGTTGTTTGTGATCGAGGAGGTTTTGCCTCAGGAGTGCCCGGCGATCTCTGCCGAACCCCCATTCACAGGTTACGTGTTCAGCTCCTGTCCCAGCTTCATCACCCGAGGCTGCCCAGCGGTGAAGCCACCGAGAATGCCTCTGCAGTGTGCAAAGCAGAGCCCTGCGGCCGCGATCTTACCCCGCAGCGTAACCAGAACGGCCCGTGCCAGATCATAGGCCGCCAGCATCAGCCATAGAGAATAGAGCGAATGCTTGCGCAATACGCGTCCCATCCCGCGACCATAGCTGACAGCACGCTCCTGGACAATCTGGCTGCTCAGCATATCCCGCCGAGGGTGACCGATGCTCCATGTACGATCGAAGCGCCCGCGGAAGCCCAGTTCCATCAACTGAAGGATGAAGTCTGTCTCATCACCGCAGCCAAACGAAGTTCCAGCGCCAGGCCCAATCGTTTCATCAAATGCCGCTTCTCTGGCTACCGGGGTATTCCGCAGAAAAAGGCTGGAACAGAAGGTGGTCCGGAAAATATTGATCGGACGCAGATCGCACGAACTCTGAATCCACCGGTTTCCGCTTGCAATGCCTTCTTCATCGATAGCACCGACAGCCAGGATGTCGTATTTCTCATGGGTCCGGAACCATTGATCGACATTCGCCAGAAGCCCATCCGTGTACCAGCAGTCGTCATCCGGAAACGCGACGATCTCTCCCCTGGCCTGCATGAACCCGGCATTTCTCGCCCGCGATGCTCCAGGCGGAGACACGATATGCCGATAAGGCACACGGTTGGCAAACTCAGAGAGGAGTACCGCAATGCGGTCGTCACGATTCTGATCGACGACAATTAATTCATAATCCGGATAATTCTGTCGCACCAGCGAATGCAGAAGCACCCGTAGCTCGTCGGTGCGTCCATAGGTGGCGACGACTAAAGAAAATCGGGGCAATGTATCACCTCGCATGGAACAGTATGTTTATGTTTTTCGTCAGCATGGAGTCTTTCTCAACTTGTTTTTAGCGCATAAATTCATGCAAGAACATAAATCGATCCACATGTTCCCACATTAGTACCGGCTCTCGAGCTTGCCGGCACTTCGATGCCACTCTCCTGAGCTGCGCCAACGATTTCCAGCAATTCTCCGCCGCTCAACTACTTTCAGTTTCGGGAGAAAGAAGCGCTATTTCGTTTCCAGCTTCTACTCCGTCTGCCGAAATACTCCTATGGTTCGTGCAACATCCTGCAAATTTGCCAGGTACTATGCGGCTGCCGCGACAGCCTGGCGGGTTGCGGTGCGCGAAAGCCGCGCCACAATGACCCAGTTCATGATGCCCAGGCCACCATCGGTTAAGAGGCTGGCCCAAGCAGCACCCAGCCATCCGTGCCTTGGAATCAGCCACAGATTCAGGCAAAAGTTGAAGGCTGCCGCAACGCATTGGCTTGTTGTACGGTACTTCTGCATGCCGGAACCAGTCAGAGCCGATCCTGTCATTTGATGCACACTGCGGAACACCGGAATCAGGCATAGCCAACGCAGCGCCGAAACACTCTGCGCATAATCATGACCCACGACATAAGGCACCAACGGAGCCAGCAGAAACATTCCCGCTGCACCGGCCAGTCCCAGCCAAAACGCCTTACGCAGCAATGTGCGTCCTAGCTCGGCGGCGTGATCGATGCCTTTTGCTCCCTGCTGGAAGAACCTCGGCATCGCCGCGTCGCGCAGAGAAAAAATCGGAATTGTTGCGATCTCAACTACGCGATAGGCCATGGCATAAATACCGTTGGCCACATTCATGCCGTAATGGCTCAGCATGGTTTTATCGAGATCGTTATAAGCCGAAGACGTCGATTGCGAGAACGAGTATTGCAGCCCCTCGCCAGCATGCCGCTTTGCCAGCGAGAAATCGAATTTGGGACGGCCGAAGTTCATCGAGACTGCCACCACGGCCACAACCGCTCCGATCAGCGAAACGATCAGCGAAGCGATCACCCACTGTCCTGCCGTCGCACGATGCATGGTCACGACCATCACCGCCGCTGCAATCAGGCGCATGACATTGGTCAGCAGGTTCATCATCGCGGTCACGCGCATCTTCTCGAAGGTCTGAAACACGCGTCCTGCGGCAAAACCCATCTGCGTGCAGAAGCAGATACTAATTGCCGCCGGAAAAACGATCGCCGCGCTCTCCGGGTTGAGGATGTAGTGGCCGATCAGATGGAGCACAAAAGAAACCACCAGGCTCAAACCACATACAAACAGCAGCACGTTGCCCCAGTATGGGGCGAAGCGCGTCTTGTCCGCACTCACATAACGGAGAAAAACGGTATCGGAACCAAGAGAGCTATACTGCCCCACCAACGAGACCAAGGCAAAGGTTCCGGCATAGACGCCATATTGAGCCGTCCCCAGCAGACGCGCCAACAGGATGAAATAGAGCGCCTGCGAGATCAGTCCCAGTCCCTGCCCTAGAAACATCCAGCCAGCATTGCGTGCCAGTGTGCTCTTCTTGAGCTTTTGCAACTCCGCTTGCAACAACTTCATGCAGTCACCAAAGCTCTCTGCCGCTTTACTTCCATGGCCAGACAAGCATTGGAAAACACAAGGATCGTCCACTCAATCGAATGCGGAATCATGTAGCGCTGACCATCTACCAGAGCAAGTACTTCGACAAAGATCATGGACATATACCAGAGCGCGTACCCCGGCGTATCGGAGCGATAGCACTGAATCGCACGCCATACTCCCTGTCCTAGAATCGCAAGGATCAGGATCACGCCGACCAGTCCCACTTCAAGACAGAGCTGGAAGAGTGCATTCTCTGCATTCGCCAACCCAGGGGCGCCGGAAGCCAAAGCCAGGTGGATCGCCTCGCCCTTGAATCCGATCCAGAACGCGTCATAGCCAAATCCGAAGAGAGGCCGTTTCATGATGGAGAGAAACACCGCGTGCCAGATGATGGTGCGTCCGCTCAGCGTAGCGCTCTTATCCATCAGTTTCAGCAGCTCTGCGCGGTAAAGATAGATCAGGCATCCGGCTGCAGTTGCCAGGGCGGGAAGCGTCGAAATCACCAGTATCCGCTCAAGCACGCTGAAGCGGCGAAGGTTCTTCGCCAGGTAAACAAACAACAGGCAGCACAACAACACCAGCCAGCCGGTACGCGAAGTGGAGATCGCACTCAACACAACAGCGCAAAACAAATAACTTGCTTTCTTGAATGCTGCCGAATTTCCCTTAAATCGGTAAAAGTACGCCGGCAACATAAAGATGGCAGTCAATACGCCACAGATATTCTTGTGCGGATAGATGCCCTCGCAACCGATGGTGTGATTCTTGTAATCAATCCCAGCCTTCGGCATGCCTCCGATGATGAGAAAGCTTCCCAGGGTTGCCACTAATCCCACCAACAGGAAAAGCTGCATCTGCTGTTTCGGCTTAAAGCGTACGGCAAGAAAGATGGCGAATACGGTATTGATCACCACCGTTATGGCAAAGGCAAAACTTCGCTTGGGCTCCTGCGACCAGACGGTAGAAAACACGGCCCAGAGCGGAAGCGCAAAGGAAAGCTTGTTTTCCAGGATGACAGGCATCAACTGCTTCATATACGGAAATACAGCCAGACAGATGATCCCGTAGTAGAAGCAAAGCTCCAGGGAGTGCAGAGCCGAGCCACTCCCGTAATTCGCGATCATCAGCGATCCGTAGATGCCGGTCTGCGCATTGTTCTGCGCCGTGTATTCGAAGGAAAAGTTTCCGCGCACCGCGAAAAAGAGCAGCGGCAGCACAAGTATGTACGTGATCACCATCCGGTAGGCCGAGATTTCGCTCGGCGCACCGGTATGGTTCTCACTACGCCTGAGCACAGGGAAAGCAAAGGGCGCTGTCATCGTTGCCATGTCATGCCTTCCTCTCCATGCATCAGTTGATTTTTCCGCTTGCGCATCGTATCGATCCCTATTTCCTTAGAAAACGAACACAGACGCGTTCGTAGCCGCGGCGAGAATCGAGGTCACGCCAAGAGCAGCGTTCTTGGTGAAGCTGAACGGCACATAGAGGATGTCATTTGCCTGCAGAACCTCATCCGGATGCTTGCCCTTCTGCATGTCTCCCAGGGGAAGCTTGATGTCTTCGATCTTTCCATCCGGACCGCGGCGCACCAGGCGCACATGTCCGAGGGATGCCGTATGATTCGCGCCTCCGGCAAGCGAAACCAACTGCAGAACAGTCAGGTGAGAGTCGTTGTTATAGATCGGGAATCCGCCCGGACGTCCCAGATCGCCCAACGCAAAGACCAGCTCGGCCTTGGCCACACGCACGGTATCACCCGGATAGACCATCGTCTCCCGTGTATGCAGAGCTTCCGCGTTTGCCGGCTTCACGCCTGGCGCTGCGGAATCCGGCACGGTCAACGGCCAGTTCGAGGAGTAGTATGTCACCATCTCGCCGGTGCCATGGCGCTGAATGATGACATTGCGATCAGCATCGGCCTGCAAACCACCTGCCAGGGCAAGCACCTCGGCTACCGTCTTCGCCGCTGTTACTGGATACGAGCCGGGCTGCCGCACTTCGCCCAGGACCGAGATATTCTGCGTGGCGAACTGTTCCACCACCACCGAGATCTTCGGGTTGACGAGGAAATGTTCGTTCACCAGCTGAGTTCCGATAGCATTCGCCGCCTGCTCGGGAGTCATGCCGGCGATCTTTGCATTCCCGCCCACCATGAGCGGAACCTCGCCGCTCTCTGTCACCCGGGCATGCTGCTCGAGCTCGGGAGCATCCAGCACCGTGATGTGCACCATGTCCCCTGGTCCGATCAGCAACGCATCCTGCTGCGCCCAGGAGGCTCGTGCAAAGCCGAAGGTTACCGCAAGAAGAAGGAGAAGCAAGGACTTAGAGGGTTTCATGAACATTCTCCATGTAATAGTGCGAAGTCTTCTCGCCGAAATAGCTGTGATAAGCATCGGAGTTCATCGTTACGCCGTTGAGTACCACGCCAATGGAAGAGCGCGGTGTGCGCGAAGCCAGCAGATGGAAGGCTCGCTTGAGTGAATCCTGTGTTGTAGAAGCCTGTCTGGCCACCAGCAGCGTAGAATCAGCCAGCTCAGCAAGAATCAGAGCATCCACCACGGGCAGCAGCGGAGGAGTGTCGATCAAAATCAGGTCGAAGCGTGTACGAAGATCCGAGATCAGCTTGCCCATATTGGCCGAGCTCAAAAGCTCCGATGGATTCACCGGAACCGGCCCAGACGGTAAGAGAGAGAGATTCGGCACGCCATCCACGGTGAGGATGTGCGGAACCTGCTCTTCTTCTGTCAGCAGCAGGCTGAGCCCGTCCTTGCCCGAGAACTCAAGCCCCTTCTTATCCGAAGGCTTACGCAGATCTGCATCGATGAGCAGCACCCGCTTGCCCTGCTGGGCTGTGCTCACGGCCAGGTTCTTCGCGGTCAGGCTCTTGCCTTCCCCAGGGCTGGCGCTTGTCACCACCACGACGCGCGGCGGCTCCATGGTCGTCCGTGTCGGCGTCAGCGATGCCCGCAGTCCGCGCATCGCTTCGCTGTACGCCGAACGCGGTGCGTTCAGCGTGCGGACATGTTGAATGCCGTCCAACGCGCGCTTTTCTTTGCTGTACCTGGGCAGGATGGCCACCAGCGGCACACCCAGACGGTCCAGCTGCTCCACGGTCTGGATGCGACGATCCATCGCCTCGGCAATCAGCGCACCGGCTAAGCCAAGCACCAGGCCGCCAAAGGCAGCGATCAGCAGATACAGAGGTACATTCGGCTTCTTCGGCTTCGCAGGTACGCGGCCTGGATCGACGACCGTAATATCGGAAGCCTTCAACCCTTCCAGCACGCCGGCTTCTTTTAACTTGCGCAGCAGATCTTCATAAAGGCCGCGGCTTTGCGTCGCTTCCTCGCGCAGAATCGAATAATCGATCGCTTTATCCTTGAGCGCATCGGCTGCCTGACGATTTGCCTCGTACTGCGCCCGCGAATCGTTCTCTGTCTTCTGCGCGATCTCGTAGTCGCTCTTGGCACGGGCCTGCACGCGGGAAACTTCATCGGAGATGGCCTGGTTCACCTTGTCGAGCGAAGCACGCAGCTCGACCATATGCGGGTAGGCTGAACCATAATGCTTTTCACCGCTGGCAATTTCCGTCTCAATATTGGCCTGCTGCAGGCGCAGATTCTGGATCAGGCTCAGTGCATTGGTGACAGCCGGAGCAGTATCCGCAGTGGAAGTACCGCCCAGCTCTGAAATCAGCTCTGCATTGCCGCTTTCAACAGCCTTGTATACCGCTTCCTTGAGAATACGGTTCTGCGAAGCAACCGAAAGCGCGGCCGTCGACTGCTGCAGGCGATCGAGAACGTCGGAATAAACCTGTTCCCGCCCCTGGTTGTCGGTGCCGAAGCTGTAGATACCGGTCTGCTTCTCGAGAGCAGCCAGCTTCTCCTGTTCTTCCTCACTCTGCTTGCGCAGATCGCCCAGCTGTCCGGTAAGCCAGGTTGCCGCCTCAGAGGTCGAGTTCACGCGCGTCTGGAAGGCATAATCGGTCAGCGCCTGGATCAGGTGATTCACTACCGCAGCCGCAACCTTCGGATCCGAGTTCGTGAAGTCGATCTCAATCAGGCGAGTGCCGCTCACGGACTCTGCCTTCAGGTTTGCAGCAAAGATCTTCAGCAGACGCGTCCGGCGCGCCGGCGAATTTTCGAGCGAGGCTCCCGGAGGATCGGCAATGCCTTTCGGAGCAAAGAGCCCCATCACCCAGCCGATCGGATTGAAGTGCGGCTGGAAGTCGCGATTCTTCTCCAGGTTCAGATCCTCGATGACGCGCAGCGCCAGCGTGTCCGACTGCAGAATCTGAGACTGTGTCTCGAGATTGATGTTTGCGGCCAGAGCATCGTCTCCACCACCGGCAGCGGCATTGTTCTGCAGGTCAGACATGCTGAGACCCGAATCCGTGTCTTTCTGCAGCTGCACAATACCCGTCGCCATATAGCGGCGCGTTGCAAAGATGCAGTACAGAATGGCCAGCAGCAAGATTGCGCCAAAGATCGAATAGACCGTCCGGCGCCGCCTGCGGATGATCTTGGAAAGATCACCCAGCGTAAGGCCGGGCTCGACGTGAGTTGGCGGTGCTTCAAGCAGGTAGTTATTCATGTGCTAATTTCCTATACTGCAAATTTTTTGAAGATAGACCGATCGTCTTCCGCTCGATTTCAACGTTCCGAAGCCGGATGCGCATACAACGACGCTCTTCTGCTCCGGCTCAACGTGCTACTTCTTACCCTTGGCCCAGCGCACTACGCGATACACCACCGGAGGAATGACTTCGTTTGCAATTCTTTTCCGGAGTGGATCTCGCCGGTCATAAAAAGTCGGTGCATACACCGAGGCATGTGGAATGAACTTCTCATCCGGCACCGTGTGAAAGTACGCGGCGAACGACATGCGCGCGCGATCTTCCACCAATACCGGGCGAACCCCGTGAAAGTTCTGGTCGGCAACCTCGAAGATCACCGTCCGATTGAAGATCGGCTCGACAACCCGCTCGCAACGCGAGCCGGTCGTATCCCAGAGCTCCAGCTGGCCGCCATATTCTGGCTTCCAGTTCTTGTTCAGATAGGTCAGCATGGCCAGCCGACGGCGCAGGCCGGTGTTCTGATCGATATTCCGGTCCGCATGCACGTCGAACTTGCCGCCCTTCGGCACAACGTGAAAGCCCGCGCCTCCCATATAGGGGTCGGGCAGCAGAGACCATATATCGGTCAGCTCCGTGAGCAGGTAAAGGAACTTCGCGGAGTTCACAAACGCGGAGAATTGGTAGCCCTTCTCTTCAAACTCAACGGCCGAACGCAGATTCGACTTCGCCAGCCGCTCCCGCCGCTCATGCACCCACTTATCGTCCGTAAGCGGAGGAATTTCATTCAGGACGCCGTCCAGGACCTCATCCGGGAACATGTTATCGATGACCAGGTGGGGAAACGGCTTGGCGTTCTTATACTGCTGCTGCAGCTCCGCGGTGCTGACCGGCAGCTTTATCTTGCCCGCCATCATCGTCATAATGCCTGTCTCTTGCATCGTCGCCATCATCGTTCCTTTATTCGCGGTGTTCTGGGTTGCAGGTCAGGATTGCAAAGTTTAGATCGAGAGGAGGGAGTTAGACACAATGGATCATCCAGGTGCACGCTTACCCGCGCCAATCTGAACCCTGCTGCATCATTACTGTTCTGCTTGCTGGACCTGACGAATCAAAGATGATCGGAGCTGCCCGTCACTACAGGACCTCGATTGCGGCACGCTGAGGGAGGCGCATCGCATGTCTTTCAGAGGTACGGGCTTCGCCCCTTTCAGTCACATACCGCCCTTCACTCGGCCGGCAGCGATCTGCGGTGCTGTCGAGAGCGTATCGCGAGTTTATCCCGCCTCACTCTCGTTCTGATACTGACAAAAGTACTAAACGCGACAATAAATTGTTATCCCCGGATGGTAATAATCACCACGATCTTTGGAATCCGGAAATGGGTCGCACTTATGTAACTGTTACCAGGGTGTATCGACCTATTCGGGGATGCAGCGTTGCTGGGGCAAATTGGCCCAGACGAGGCGGAGTCCGAAGACTGTGGTGGGCCCACCGTCGAGGGCGACAACGAAGTATGGGCCAATTTGCCCCGCAACCCGGAGGGCCGGGGCCGATTTTTTCCGCTCTCCTCGTCACTCGTCGCTCGCAGATGTCCAATCTGCGTCGCTCCTCGCTCCTCGATAGCGGAAAAAATCGGCTCCCGGCGCTCGCTCCTCGAATAGGTCGATACACCCTAACGGTGACTCCCGATGGTCTCCAGATAGGAACGCACTCCGGTGGCCACAATCTGGATGCCAATGCACACCAGAATGAACGAGGAAAGCCGCATCACCACGATGGTTCCCGTCTTGCCCAGCAGCCGTTCGGCACGCCGCGCATAGCGGTAACAGATATAGATCACCAGGCATACCAGCAGGGCGCCGGCAATACCCGGAATCAGGACACGAGGGGATAGAAACGCCAGACCGCCGCGTTCCGCCATCAGGTGCGCGCCCAGCGTGATGGCCACCGAAATCGAACCCGGCCCTACCGTGATCGGCAGCGTAAAAGGATAGAACGCATGGTCGATCAGATTCGATCCATCGTCTCCATCCGTTCGCGCCTTCCGCGCATCCTGGTTCAATAATGACCAGCCCGCGACCGTCACAATAAGCCCTCCGCCGATCTGCACCGCGTAGATGGAGATGCCGAAGAACGACAGCACCTCGACACCCCACAGCATCGATGCGACCAGCAGCACTACGCTGTAGATAGCAATCTTCCGCGCCAGGATCGCCTGGATCCGTTCATCGACCTCACCGACAAGGCCGCTGAAGATCGCAGCACTGCCGAGCGGGTTCACGATAGGAAACAGCGCGGCCACAACCAGCACCGTTTCTTTCAGCAGGAATGTAATGTCCAAAGAAAGATTGCTCACCATTTCGAAGTCTAATCGAAGCTGCGGCCGTTTCCCTGCTCTATCTCTTCCGCTATCTCATCGGCGTATAGGCAAAAAAAAGACGCTCCGGTTGGGAGCGTCTTTCTACCTCTGCAGTCTTCTCCTCAGTTTCGGGGAGATGCCGGCCCATCAGGCTTCGGCATGCTGCAGAACCTCTTCGCGCACCGCTTCGTCTTTACGCTCTTCAGCCAGGGACTGCGGCAGCGCAATCCGAAGCACATCCTCGATCCGGCTTGCATAGTGGATCGAGACACCATCAGTCTGCTCCGGCATCAGGTCTTCTTCCACATTCTGGCGATTGTCCGCCGGAAGAATGACCGTAGTGACCCCGGCACGCTTGGCAGCCAGGAACTTCTCCTTGATACCGCCGACCGGCAGCACATTGCCGCTCAGCGTGATCTCTCCGGTCATCGCGGTCAACGGATGCACGGGGCGATCGGTCATCAGCGAAACCAGCGCTGTCGCCATGGTCACGCCTGCCGAGGGACCGTCCTTGGGAATCGCGCCGGCCGGGACATGGATATGGATGTCCACATTGCTTGTGAACTCCTCATCGAGCCCCACCTTGCTCGCATTCGAACGAACCCAGGTCAGAGCGGCCTGCATGGATTCCTGCATCACCTCGCCGATCTGCCCGGTCATGGTGAAGCCGCCCTTGCCCTTCATCTTGTTGGCCTCGATGAAGAGCACGTCACCCCCAGCTGGAGTCCAGGCCAGGCCCACAGCGACGCCTGCGCGCTTGGTACGTTCGGCAATCTCTGTATCCACCCGCACCTTGATGCCGCCCAGGAACTCCTGGACGATCTCCTTGGTGATGACCAGCTTTTCCGTCTTGCCCTCGGCGATGCGCCGCGCCTGCTTGCGGCACACGGTCCCAATCAGCTGCTCGAGTTTACGCACGCCGGCTTCCCGCGTGTAATGCCGCACGATGTAAGAGACTGCCTCGCGGGGAAAGTCGATGTTCTCCTCCGTAATGCCGTTCTCCTTGATCTGCCGCGGAATCAGGTAGCGGAATGCAATGTGCGTCTTCTCCTCTTCCGTATAGCCCGTCAGGTCGATGATCTCCATGCGATCAAGCAGCGGAGCCGGGATCGGATCGAGCTGGTTGGCGGTGCAGATGAAGAGCACCTTCGAGAGATCGAACGGCTGGTCGAGATAGTTATCCCGGAATGTGTTGTTCTGCTCCGGATCGAGAATCTCGAGCAGCGCCGACGACGGATCGCCACGGAAATCCCGGCCGAGCTTATCGATCTCATCCAGCATGAACACAGGGTCGTTGGTCCCCGCCCGGCGCAGGTTCTGGATGATCTGCCCCGGCAGCGCTCCGATGTACGTCCGGCGATGTCCGCGCAACTCTGCCTCGTCGTGCATGCCGCCGAGCGAAATGCGCCGGAACTCACGGTCAAGCGCCTTGGCGATCGAGCGGCCAAGCGAGGTTTTGCCCACACCCGGAGGCCCGACGAAGCACAGGATCGGTCCCTTCATATCCGGCTTCAGGCGACGGACAGCAAGATAGTCGAGAATGCGGTCCTTTACCTTCTTGAGATCGTAGTGGTCCGCATCCAGCACCTCGCGTGCCTTTGCAATATCGACAGCGGAACCTGAGGATTTGGCCCACGGCAGCACAGCCAGCCACTCGATATAGTTCCGCGTCAGGGAGTAGTCCGCCGCCATCGGGGACATGCGCTGAAGGCGGCTCAGCTCCTTCAGAGCCTCTTTCTTTGTCTCCTCGGGCATACCTGCGGCTTCGATCTTCTGACGCAGCTCCTCGATATCCTTCTGACCCTCGTCCTGTTCGCCGAGTTCCTTCTGGATCGCCTTCATCTGCTCACGCAGATAGTAGTCGCGCTGCGACTGCTGGACCTGGTCCTGCACCTCGGACTGGATCTTGTTGCGCAGCTGCTGTACCTCGAGCTCCTTTGCCAGGTGCTTGTTCAGGCGCTCGAGCCGCGCGGTGACATCACCGGTCTCCAGAAGCTCCTGCTTGTCCGCCGTCGAGAGAAACGGTAGCGAAGAGGCAATGAAATCCGCCAGACGGCCGGCATCGTCGATGTTCATCGCGATGGTCTGCAGCTCATCGGAAAGTGTTGCCGACGCGGTGACGATCTGCTGGAACTGGGTCAGCACATTGCGCTGCAGGGCTTCCAGCGCAGGCCCCTTGGCCGGCATGATCTCCGGCACCGCTTCAACCGAGGCGGTCATGAACGGCTCAGTCTGCGTGAAGTTGCCTACCTTCACGCGCTCGGTTCCTTCTGTAAACACAAAAAGGCTCTGATTCGGCATTTTGACAACCTTGTGGATCGTCGCCAGAGCGCCATAGGTATAGAGATCCCCGGGCTGCGGTGTGTCGATGCGTGCGTCGCGCTGCGCGACCACGACAATCGACTTCTCCTCCCCGAGGGAATTGATCAACTGAATCGAGCTCTCCCGGCCCACTGTGAGCGGAAGAACCGCATGCGGAAACAGGACGGTGTCCCGAACCGGAAGCACGGGAAGAGTCCGCTCCCCGGGGCGATCCTCACGCTTGACGCCTCCGGGTTGAATCACGCTTACGAAATCGCTGGCCATTGAGTGCCTTTCTATCAAATTATTAGCTATTAGACGCAGCAATCATCATTCGGTCGCAAAACGCCGCCAGAAAGATATAAGTAGATGTCTTTTCTGTAACTTGCGAGGTAGGGCAAACTGTTCCCGCATGCCCGGCGCCGGATTTTCGACATTTCCATCGATTCCCATAGGCCCCGCAGCCTCCTCAAAAGAGTGGGATGCCATCGCCGTGCTGGCCGTTCGCCGTCCTATGCCGACGCAAACACCATAGGCCACCTCTTTCGTCATCGACAATCTCTCAACGGGCAATCAACCATGCGCAGGCACACTCCGGCCCGCACGTCCCAATTAGGAAATTGCGATCATGCTTTCTGACCGGCGATGCGCCAGCTCTACTCTGCTTCGGGATACGCTGTCACGTACCGTCCCAGTTCCCTCACCATGGAACAATGGCCGGCCAGCAGCGCCAGCGCCTGCTCTGCCATTTCCGGCGAGCTCAGCTGGTAATCGGTATAGAAGATGTAATGCCAGGGGCTGCCCGGCACAGGCCGCGATTCGATCTTGGTGAGGTTGACACCGAGACCGGCAAGCGACTGCAGCGCAGCAACCAGGCTTCCCGGCCGGTTCTGCACCTCGAAGGCCACGCTCACCTTATCGGCAGCGGGGGAAAGTACGGCCTCGGCTTTTCGCTTCACCAGAAAAAATCGCGTGTAGTTCTGCGCCGAGTCTTCCAGATTGCGCTCGAGAATCTCGGCCCCATAATGCGTAGCCGCTCCGGCTCCGGCAATCGCTGCCCCGGTACGATCCTCCTGCGCCATCAGCTGCTTTACGCTTCCCGCTGTGTCATAGGAGGCACGCGCGGTGATCTGCGGATGCCGAGCAAAGAAACGCCGGCACTGCGCCAGCGCAATCGGATGCGAGTAGACACTGCGGATGTCCGCAATCGTTGTTCCAGGCACCACGATCAGATTGTGATGGATCGGAAGCAGGTACTCCCGCTCGACCAGCACTTCGTGCTGCAACAACAGGTCGTAGTGCTCGAGCACCGAGCCCGCCAGAGCATTCTCGATCGGGATCACCGCTGCATCCACTCTGCCGTCTGCCAATGCGCCGAAGACTTCGGCAGAAAACGCGCAATGGACCACGATGCACTCCGGCACCATACGTACGGCTGCTTCGTGGCTGAATGAGCCCGGTTCTCCCTGAATCGCTACCCGCATTCTGCTTCCTCGAATTTTTCATTGTACGGCAACCCAATTCGAACGCCGCGCACCTTACCTCTCCTAGCAGGTCGCTGCTAAAGCGGCCGACTCTAGGAGAAAAAACACGATGCTTTGGACAATCTTTGTCATTCTTCTTGTTTTGTGGCTGGTGGGTCTGGTGAGTTTCCACGCGATTGGCGCGTACATCCACATCCTGCTGGTGATTGCTCTCGTGGTGCTGCTCATCCAGCTCATCAGCGGACGGCGGACGCTCTAGTCAGCTCCTGCCCTTCTACCGCCGCGTTCGACCCCTCCCCCGCGGCGCATCCTTAACCCCAAAGAACGACTGACCGTAAGACTGGAGCGAATGATGAACCGAGACCAGATAAGCGGAAAGATCGATCAGGCCACTGGAAAAGTAAAAGAAAAAGTTGGAGAAGCGACCGGTAACCAGAATCTTGCCAATCGCGGTGTTGCTGAACAGATGAAGGGCGCGGCAAAAGAAACCTGGGGCGATCTGAAAGAAGCCGCTCACGAGACCGCGCACGACCATCGTCGCGAAGCAGAAGCTCAGGCAAACGAGACCCGCAGCAAGGTTTCCGGCGCGGTGCAGGACATCAAGCAGCGCGTCCAGGGAAAGATCGATGAGCATAAAGAGGCGCACCGCGAGCGACGTCCCGCATAATGCTCGAGTTCCCTCCCCGAACGCCAAAAGGCCCGCGCAATAAGCACGGGCCTTTCGCTTCCTTTTGCCGACAAGCGCTACCGATGCAGCATCAGGTCCGCTGCGACAAAAAGGAAATACACCACCGAGATCACGCCGTTCATTGTGAAGAAGGCCGCGTTCATCCTCCGCAGATCGCCCGGCGAAATAATCAGGTGCTCATAGCACAGAAGCACGGCAACGGCGGCAATTCCCACATACGCCACAGGCCCCAGCGCAAAGGCATGCGCCAACACGATCAGCAGAGCCAGCATCGCAACATGCATGAGACGCGCAATCCAGAACGCCGCTGTTACGCCGAAGGTCGAAGGCACACTGAACAGGCCTTCCTTACGATCGTGTTCCACATCCTGGCAGGAATAGAGGACGTCGAACCCGGCAACCCAGAGCATGACGGCAGCGGTAAGCAGGATGATGCGCGTATCCAGACTGCCGCGCACGGCGATCCACGCGGCAGAGGGTGCAATCCCCAGCGCGATACCCAGCACCACATGCGACCAGCGCGTCAGCCGCTTCATGTAGGAATAGGAGAGCACGACCAGCAGCACCAGCGGGCTCAGCAGCAGCGTCAGACGATTCAACTGGCTTGCAGCCAGCACGAAGAGCGCAGCCATCACCAGCGTAAAGCCACCGACAAAACTCCGCGACAGCAATCCGGCGGGAATCGCCCGCATGGCCGTCCGTGGATTCGTCGCATCGATGTCGGAATCTGCCCAGCGATTAAACGCCATCGCAGCTGAGCGCGCCGTCACCATGCACACGATAATCCACGCGAGCTGCTGCACATGAGGAATACCCCGAGCCGCCAGCATCGCGCCCGTCAGGGCAAAGGGCAGCGCAAAGATCGAGTGCTCCCACTTGATCATCTCCAGCGTGACACGCACATTGCGAAAAAAAGCCATGTCTTCAGTGTAGCGAATGAAGGCGCCATGGCCTGCTGCGCTCAAAAAGCAAAGGCCCTCTGCGAACGAGGGCCTCGATCGAAAGAAAAAGCGAACTTTACTTTTCGTTCGATCCGTTGGCTACCACCAGGTTATTCGTCACGTGGAAGACACCGGATACGGTATTCGCCCGAATCCCCGCGGCATCCTTATCCGCCTGCGAGTCCACCACGCCGTACAGCGTCACATTGCCGTTCTGTACGGAGATGCGGATCGGCTTGCCCGGATCAATCGCATACTTGTTCAGCGAGGGGAAGCCGTAGATGGCGCGGAAGGCCGCAATGCGGATGCGATTATCCATCGGAGATAGCGGATCCACCTGGATATCGTTGACCACATCCTTCACGCCCTTGGTATTTGCCGCAACAGCCACAGCCGAGTCGGCGTCCACCGGACCGAAGGCATGTCCGGAGAGCGTGACCACTCCGCCCTGCACCTGCACAGCAATGGCATTGAAGGCCGTTGTGCCATAGCCTACACGGTCGTACTGAATCGCTTTCACCAGCTTCGACTGCAGCTCAGCATCCGGGACATCGGGGCCGGCTATCTGAATTTCATTGTCCACGCCCGTCACACCCTTGACCCGGTGCACGCGCTTGTCCGCGTCTTCCTTGGTGTCAAAGACATCCACCGTGCCTGTCAGCTTCACCACACCATTTGCAACTGTTACCTGCACATTCTTGAACTTAGACTTATTCAAGGCCTTATTGATGACTTCTGCCCGCAGATTGTTATCTGCAGCCATGGTCTGCGCCACCGCTACGCCGGTGCCGGAGGCTGGTATGAGGTTCGGTCCAAGGAACAGCAGAAATCCAACAACCGCCGTCGTTCCGCGCATTGCTACTCGCATTTCCTCTTCCTCCTTGCTGGTTTTTAAAGCTATCTGACTGCTACCGCATGCGAAGAAATCCGCAGGACCAGCGTATTGCCCGTGCCCGTTACCATACGGTAAAACGGTCATGTTACGCCAGCATCATGAAATATTCAGCTTATAACTCAGCGATAGCGTCGCCGCACCTTGAACAGCAGGCTGAACACGCCCGACTCATCGCGGACTGCCAGAACCGAGAAGTTCTCGGTGAGATTCCACTGTGCCTGGATGAGCTGCTGCGCCGTCGAGTTGACGTTGGTCGCATAGGTCAGCGTGGCATTCTTTGAAACCTGTTGCTGCACCGTAATACGTGCCGTCGAATCGCCTGTACCACTCACAAAGGTCGGATCAATCTTCACGCTGCCGCCGCCAAAGAGCTTCTGGATGCGGCTGCTGACCGTAGCATTCAGCGCTCCGCCAAGCAGTGTGTCGGCAGTCGAATTCACGCCCGCAGAGGCCTGCATGTTCGAATAGATTTGCTGCTCTTCCTGCGTGCGCCCCAGCGCCAGCAGCGAGAAGATATCTTGCTCGGAAAGTGGAGGCTCCGACCGGAAGGTCGGCGTCCATTTCGAGGATGTGCCGGTAAGTCCGACGGTAATGTCGTAGTCTTCCACTCGCGCAGTGGCGCTCAGGTCAATCGTCGGCTCAATGCGCAGCGGGTTATTGAAGTAGATATCTCCGTGCTGTAACTCATACTTCGTTCCCGCAAAGGTTGCACTGCCCTCTGTGACCGTGATGTGTCCCAGCACGGAAGGCTGCGCCAGGGTTCCTCGCACCCGAAGATCCACATCGCCGGCCAGCTTTGCCAGGGAGTTCTGGAAGTCCAGCTGAGGCGCGGAGACAATGTGCACATCAAGGCGTAATTTGTTCGACGGTGCGTCAGGATCGGGAGGCAGCGAGACCGAACTGTTCGACGAACTCAACGACGTGAGATCGAGATCCGATCCGATGACAAAGCGTGTGATGGTTACCGTGCCGCTCAGCAGCAGAGAGGCCTGCGTGCCCTGCAGCCGCATCTTCGCATCCGCCATCGAGCTCACGCCCTGGGGATAACGGATACGCACGTCTTTCGCGGTAGCGCTCAAATCCGCGTAGAGCCCCTGCTGGTAGGTCATGAAGCCCCCCAGCGTGATCTTGCCGCCGCCGCTCACCGCAGTCAGATTTTTTACATCCAGGCGATCCTGGTCGAAGGCCAGCGTGCCGTTCATCTGGCTTAGACCATTCGGGAAATCCTCAAGCGCAACGGCCACGTTGGTGAACTTCACCTGCCCTGTCAGCCCTGGGCGCTTGAGTGTCCCTCCCGCATCCACGTTAAAGTCCACGTGCCCGGAAGAGGTCAGGTCCTTATCCAGCACCTGCGCCAGTTTCATATTCACGGAGCCTGAGGCATGCAGATCCAGCTCACGATCTTTGTCGAATACCCCCATCGAACCGGATGCGCGGGTGTTCGTATCTTCTCCCGTGATGTGCAGCGGATCGAGATGCAAGACACCAGCCGATAAGGTTGCATGCAAATCGCCATCGCTCTTGAGCGGAATGCCTCCGAGTGCGACCTGGAACTGCGAAAAGCGCGCATCGCCGGAGAGCTGCTTCGGCTGCTTCAACGGGCCGCTCACCGTCACGGCTCCGGCAATCGTGCTGTGCACCTCCACACCGCGCACGGCCAGCGATGTCAGGATCGGCTCCACATCCAGCCCGGTCAGGTTCAGCTGCATTTTGCTCTGATAATCCCCCGCAAGCTGGACCTGACCGTTCACCTGCAGCGCCGCATCATTTAAATGCGCATTGCCTGTCAGCAGCAGCTGCTGTCCCTGAGTGTGCGCAGTCAAATCCATAGAACCGGTGGTGGCCTGCGCGAAGTTCAGCTTCGCCAGATGCAATGCCGCCTGCAGGTTCGGGTGCTCGACCGTGCCGCTGCCCTGCGCCTGGAAGCTCACCAGGCCGGAGATGGGGTATTTCCCGTTTTTCAGCCGCTCGATGTGCGCAAGATCGAATCCCTCTCCCTGCGCCTGCACATGAAAGCTCTTCGCGTGATAGTTATAGCCGCCGTCGCCGGTCAGCTTTCCGCCATCGAGCAGAAAAACGAGATGCTCCGCGTCGATCTCCTGCCCGGAGAAACGCAGGTCTGTATTGAGTGTGCGATACGGCTCTCCATATACGGAACCACCGGCAACAGACAGGTGACCACCACCATTCAGGTTGCCGAGCGTTCCGCTTACACGGGCCTGCAGATTCACGGTGCCAGTCACCGGCAGATCCTGTCCGGCGAGTCTCAGTAACTCCGGCACGGCAGCATTCTGCATCGCTACATCCGCGCTCACCACCGAGTCGTCATCGAATTCGCGTCGGTTGCGTGAAAGTTCGTGTGCGTGCAATGCCCCGCTCAGATGTACCGTGGTCTTGCCCTGCTGCACCGAGCCATTCTCGAGCGCAATCAGGTCAGAGGAATAGGTAGCGTGCCCGGAAGCCGCATCCACATGGATCGTCTGTCCGGGCGCAGGCGTCCCATTCCCTGCTGCCGGCGTATTCTCTGCCGGCAACATCAGATCGAAATTCGACGCTTCCAGCTGGCCATCCACTTTGGGGTCGAGAATCCCCTGCGAGATTGTGCCGTCAAAGGACGCCTGCCCATGCAATGCCACCGGAAGCGCCTTGACTCCATGCTCGCCGCGCGCTGCCACTCCCAATACGGTGAGTGTCCGGTCGAACTCCGCCAGATCGTTCGTCGTGAGCTGCACGTGCAGACTCGAATCCTGGGTAATCGGATAGACGCCCAGATTTCCTGACACCGTAAAGTGCGAGCCCGGGGTCTGCCCTTCCAGACTCCGGATGCTCACCACTCCGGTCACATTCGAGTAGCCCGCATCGATAGTGCCAGTCAATGGCACCTCGCCAGCCATAGGGCGGCCAGAGGGCGCGAAGGACATCTTCACATTGCCGGTAAAGGCCTGCGGCGAGCCCGTCCAGTCCACGCCTGCATCGCCATTGACCAGCGTATCGAAGCCCAGATCCTCAAAGTGCCGCGGGGCCACCATCCCCATCACCGCGCGCAGCGAGACCCCGCGTATCTTCGCGCGAATAGTCGTCTGCTGCTTGCTGCGATCCGCATCCAGTTTCTCTGCCTTGCGAATGGCACGCGTCGTCGCCGGAGGCAGATTCGGCACCAGGTTCGACGGCACCGGATTCAGCCAGTTGTGAATATGCATCTCGGCATCGACCAGTCCTCCCACAGCCAGACGCGCATGCACGTCCGTCAGATCGATGGAGTCGCTATCCAGATGCACCTTCGTATCCGCACTCACACCGGCCAGGTGGATCGTCGCAATGTGATAGCCGCCATCCTTCACCCCGGCGCGGCCATTGACTTCAAACTTCGACCGTGTCCCCTGGCCGCCGATATCCAGGCTCACCTGCCCTTGATCGAGCCCCGGGATATCTGCAATCGCATTCACCTGCCGGATATCGAGATTGCCCTGCAGCTTCGCCTTCCACTGCGGGTTTGCGAAGTCATCGAGGGAGGCTGTCCCGGTCAGCACCGATTTTCCTGTCTCGAGCCGCAGGGAGGTCACGTCCACAGCATTGCGTTTCAGGCTGGCATGTACTTCCACCTTCGAATGCACCGGGGCAGCTTTCCCACGCACAGCCACCACATCTTCGGCCGCAATCTCGCCGTCATATCGTTCCTCCGCGGCAGCGTTCTTCGCATCCAGAGGAGCCGGGACAAATGTCACCTTCACCTGCAAATGATCCGCTGTGACATCGAACGGCACAGCACGCTGCTCGACCGCCTGCTCATCCAGCAGAAAGAGGCCGTCTGTCACCTCCGCCCGCTTCACTGCCAGGTCGAAGATCGTATCCATCACCGGCTTGTCGCTCTTCGTCGCCACCTTTGGATGCGGCTGATTCGTCGTTCCGTCGGCGTACACAATCAGGTGCACCACAGGGTGGGTCACGGTCAGCGCGTCGAGCGAGATCTTCGGCCGCAAGAAAGAGACGATACTGACATCCACCCAGATGCGATCCGCATGCGCATAAGGTATTTCTCCCGGTCCTTCCAGTCCGTGAATCGTCAGGTTATCTGCCTCGAACTGCAGATCCCAGAACTTCCAGTGGAAGGCTCCAAGCTCCACGCGGCCGCCTGTCGCTTTTTCGAGGACCGAGATGAGTTCCTGCCGCACGCGATTGGCAAACTCCGGCGTGCTTGCATACCAGGCCACGCCGCCGATCACCACCATCAGCAGTACCAGCAGGCCAGACACAACCCGTCTTATATGCCGCCAGGAAGACTTCTGCGGCGGTGTCGGGTCCTGCTGTTCAGCAGTCTCTTCCTGCTCGCTCACTTAGTCGTCCTCCTCGGTATCCGTGCCCGAACCGCTGCTCTGTCCGTATGCCGGATCGAGCACCTGCACACTGCCCTCATCCCGCAATGCCTTCAGCCAGTCATGCAGCGTCTCGTTCACATGCTCCTGTAGGAGCACCTCCTGAATACGCGACGAGAGCTTGTCCAAAGGAGGCGGCTGTGTCCCGGATTTGGTGAAGCTGGGCACGATGGTCTTCTCGTAGTAGTCCGAAATCTCCTTGCTTGAAATGCGAATACCGGTGCGAAAACGAACATCGATGAACTTCAGAATCTGCATTCTCTGCCGCCAGTGCGTCAGCACATCGGCTTCCGTCAGATCGTTGGTCGCCAAAAACTTCTTCCACCCATCTTCGGTCGTGCAGTCGTATTCCTTGCAGGCCGGCAGGCTCTTACGCATCTCCTCGATCTGCTTTGTTACCTCTGCATCGGTAATGCCAAAGCTCTGCTGCTGTTCCTTCATCTGCTGCAGGATAAGGGTGCGGCTCACCAGCCTGCGCATTGCCCTCTGCAGCGAATCGCTGCCCGTCGGCACTCCAATCGGCTCAAGATGCGCGAAGTGCATCTCCTCCTGCACATCGCTCTCGAGGATCACATCGCCATTGACGATGCCCACCACCTTGTCGAGGACCACCGCTCCGGCCATGCCCCCTGTCGCCTGCGCATGCAGAGAATGCCCGCCGGCAGCAATCGCCAGCAACAGCGCAATATGCAGTCCGCGTCTCATCAGAACGCCTGCCCGATGCTGAAGAAAAAGTTGAAGTGCCCGGCATTACCCACGTAGGGAGGAATCGACGCCCCGCTCGACGTCGTTCCATACGTAACAATCACCGGATAAATAGGCGGATTCAGGTTATAGCTGAAGTCCAAGCGAATCGGCCCGATCGGCGTGTGATAGCGCAGGCCAAGGCCAAGAGCATGAGAAAAATAGTTGAAGTTGCACGTGCCGGCAGCGCCTGTATCCGCATTCGTGACCGTCTCCTGGTCGGCCGCGTCCAGGTCTTTGCACGTGCTGCTATGCGGCTGGCGCGTGCGCAGAAAGCTGGGCCAGATATCGGACGACTTCGAGAACACGTTACCCATGTCATGGAAGAGCACAAAACCCAGCGCATTTCCGAAATATGGCAACGTGGGATTCGGGAAGCGTATCTCCGTGCTGTTTACGAAAACGCCTGCGCCCCCAATAGGAAAGCCCGTCAGCGAATCACGCGGTCCCGCAGCATTGATGGAAAAGCCGCGCAGCGATTGCGCGCCGCCCGCATACAGGCGCTCCGGCAGGGGAATCACCTCATATTTCGGATCGCCGAAGGCGCGCTCAAACCCAAAGCGGGTGCTGCGCGCAAGCACATACTTCTTCTTTCCCAGTACGTAATAGCTCGAGTTCGTTGCGTCGAAGCGGTTGTAGTTGGCTTCTGACGAGAACTTGCTATCGGTAAAGAACTCTTCCACGCTCGTGTAGGTTCCGCTCTCGGCATCGAGTGGCGAAGGACGCCGTGTATCGCGGATCCACGTGATACCTGGTCCAGCCACGCGCACCGGCTCCGATACCAGCGGAATCTCATCCGGAGCCACCTGCACGCTGTCAGGATTCACCTTCACACGGCGGTAGGTGAACTGATAGATCAATGTCTCCGGCTTCGATGGCCTCTGCGTCAGGCGTACCGTACCTTCGAGGCGGGACGCTGCGTAGGTCGTCACATCCTGCGCGTTGGTATAGCCGCCGCTCAGCGAAAAATCGAACTTGCGCGAGTTGAAAATATGCGGGAAGGAATAGACCAATGTAGCCATCTGCTCCAGCGAGCCGTATTCGGTGCGCAGCGTCAGCGACTGGTTCCTGCCCCACAGATTGATGCGCGACACATCGAAGAGCACCAGCGCGCTCGCACCGGTGTTGCCGTTGGAGCTGCAGCTCGATTCATACGTAGCTGGATTGATTCCCAACTGCACCAGGCTCGCCGGATTCGGGCAGTTGGTCGAAGGATTGCCTGTCTGCGCCTGAAAGCCGAATCCATAGCTGATATCCCAGCGCCGCGCTTCGGTGAACTGCAACAGCACATTCTTGCGCAGCTCATCGCCGTTTGGATTCTGCACCACGGCATTCACTTCATTGAACAGCGTCAGGTCATACAGCTGCCGTTGCGTCTCGAGCAGCGCGGACTGATCCAGCGGATCGCCGGGATGCACGAGCACATGCGGCTGGATCGTCGACGTCCGGGTGTAATCAAGACCGGAGATCAATACCCGGTTCACATACACACGCTCACCCTCGCTGATATTCATCGATACGTCGATCAACTCGGGGTGATCCGTCTCGGGCTTTTGCACGATGTTCAGCTGCGCCGCATCGAATCCATGGCTGAAGTAATAGGTGAGAACGGCATCGCGATCGCCGGAAATTCCCGCGGAAGAGTACGGCTGTCCCGACTGGACACTCATCAGTCCCTTCAGCGTCTCCAGCGGCACCTGCTGATTGCCCACAATCTGGTATTTGCCGATCTTCTGCTGTGCGCCTTCGTCGATGATGTACGTGACATCGAGACCTTCCGGCTTGCCTTTTGCCTTCGGTGGAACAGTCTTGATCTCCGGCGTCACCTTCACGCCGCTGAAACCATTGCTCTGGTAGAGCGCCGTGATCGTGTTCACATCCGCCTGCACCAGGGCCTGGCTATAGCTGCCGTGTTTCTGCAACAGGCTCGCCTTGTATACCCCCAGCCGCGGTTCGAGGATATCGCTGGTGAAATACCGGTTCCCCCGCATACGCACCACGGTTACCGTATGCCGATCTCCCAGCTTTACATCGAATGCGATCTGCGTATGCGCCGGGTTCGACATATCGCGTGTATGCGACACCTGCGTCTCGAAATATCCCTGCCGCTGGTAGTAATCCCGGATGCGGCGATTCCCCTCGTTCAGCAGATCCTCATCGACCGAGCCTTCTTCATACACAGGAACCAGGGTCTTTATCTTGCCCGGGCTCAGTTTCACGCCGTTCACAGTGATCGAGACCAACGGTCCCTGGCTCACCAGAAACTTGTAATTGAGCCGGTTGGTCGGTGGTGTGAACTGCTTGGACTCGAGGCCCAGGCTCGCCTCCAGCCGCTGATCCTTCTCATAGTTCTTGCGCAGATTGCTCAGTGCGCGGCTTACCGTATCGCGCGTGACCTTCGAGCCTTCCTTCAGCTTGCCCTTCTTGCGGAAGCGCTCCATGGTCATGCCCGAGTCACCATCCACGGATACCGCTCCCACACGCGTCTGCTTGCCCGACTCTACATTGAAGGCGATATCGGTCTGCGCATCCGCCGTATCTGTGCTCATCGTCCGCGTGATCTTCCCCAGGTAGTAGCCGTTCTCCTCCAGCGTCTCCTGAATCAGACCATCGGCCCGCGTCAGCTTGTTATCCGTAAACACCGTTCCGGGGCTCAGCCGCGTCGAACGCTGTAGCTGATTCGAGAGCCGGTCGCTTTTCACGCCACTGATCGTCACGCGCCCGATAAAGAACGTCGGCGTCCCGCGGAAGATGAGCTTCACGTGATCGCCGGTGCGCACGCCGGCCACCTCGATGGTCTTATACAGTCCCGTCTGATAGAGACGCCGCAGGCTCTGCCGCACATCGGCGGCGGAAAGCGCATGCCCGGGCTGCAGCGGCAGCATCTCCGGCAACGGCTCCAGCCGAGACTGCTCGATGCCCTCGAAGTTCACCGAATCCACCTGCAGACCGACCCACGCCTCGATGCTCTCGGTGGCCGCTGTGGAGGGCTGAGCAATCTTCGCCGGACGCGTATCCCCGTCCACCACTGCGGCAACGCCATTGGCAGACGCCCCCGCCGTTGACGACGGCACGCCGATGGTCCCGGGGGCACCCTTGGTCTGAGGCTCCGATGCGTTCAGAGAAGCAGGTGTTCCGGGCGCGCCCTGCGTCTGCGCCTCCGCAGCCCCGGTCTGCCACAGAACCGACGCCATCAGAAAGCAGAACGAACGCCTCCATGCCTGCCTCGAAGCCCGTCCCCAGGTTTGGCCCGCTGTCCGCAGGAAGAACAATCAGATCCTTTCGCGCATGGATAGAAGTTCAGCCGGCTATGACAGCGCCTCAGGTTCCGCCGGCCAGGATGCAAGTCATTAAGATGCACGGTTTGCTACCCGCGACCGGGCAAGCAGCAAAGCATGCTCACACGGCTCTTCTTGATTGCGACTTCTATACTAATGAAAGAACGAATGTTGCTAAAGAAAGCAGGAAAACCGGTGAACGCAGTCCCCGAACACACGGCCCAGGCACGCGATACCAGAGAGCGCTACTCCCGGCAGATTCTCTTTCGCGGGATCGGTGCCACGGGCCAGGAGCGGCTCACAGCCGGCCACGTCGCTGTCGTTGGCTGCGGAGCCACCGGGGCCGCGGCGGCCGGCCTGCTTGCCCGCGCCGGGGTCGGCACCCTTACCCTGATCGACCGGGATTACGTCGAGGAGAGCAACCTCCAGCGCCAGGTTCTCTTCGACGAGCAGGACGTCGCTGAAGCCCTGCCCAAAGCCGAAGCCGCACGCCGCAAGATCGCCCGCTTCAATAGTGAGGCCGTCGTCCATGCCCATGTCGCCGATCTCGCGCCGGCAAACATCCATGAGCTGCTCGGCAGCGCAGAGCTCGTCCTCGACGCCACCGACAACTTTGAAACCCGCTACCTGCTCAATGACTATGCGGTCGAACAGCAAAAGCCGTGGATTTACTCTGCCGCCGTCGGCGCCTACGCCGCGACCATGAATATCCTGCCCGGCGAAACGGCCTGCCTGGCCTGTATCTTCCCTGAGCCGCCAGGCGGCGTGGTCGAAACCTGCGACACCGCCGGCATCCTCAATGCGGCGGTGAACTTCGCCGCCTCCATCGCGGTCACCGAGGCGATGAAGCTGCTCACCGGCGCCCGGGATCAGCTTCGCCGCACCCTGCTCTCTTACGATCTCTGGACCCATGAATTTTCCGAGATAAAGACCACACGCCCATGGCCCGGCTGCCGCGCCTGCTCCGAGCGTGATTTTCCCCACCTCCGCGGCGAGGGACGGCCGCACATCACTCTTTGCGGCCGCAACTCCGTCCAGATCCACGAACACCATCGCCCTGTCGATCTCACCGCGATGGCCGAGCGCCTGCGTGCCCATGGCAACGTTCGCTCCAACAGTATGCTGCTGCGCTTCGAGCGCGGGGAGCACGTTCTTACCGTCTTCACTGATGGGCGCGCCATTATCCAGGGCACGACGGACGTCGCCCAGGCGCGCAGCCTCTATGCCCGCTTCATCGGCTCCTGATCGCGATGCTCTACGGCCCGGGTCTGGCAGACAGCCCGGGCAACCTTTCTTCCGCGGCTCGCTTCGTAACAGAAAATACCCAACGGCCTACCGACATTCGGCAGATCGGATGAACTATTCTGTTTCAACATCGACAGGCAACCCTCAGGGAGCGAGCCTTCATGGAATTCCTGCAAGACAAATGGAGCCGGGCATGAGCGCGGGCCCGGCGACACAAAAGCCGGCAGTTCAGCACATGCGCCGCAATCCACCTATCGCCGGCGAGGCCGAGGCCATTCAGGCCGCCCAGAACGGCGATGCAACTGCCTTTGAAACCCTCTATTCGCTGCACAAGCGCCGCGTCTACAGCCTCTGCCTGCGCATGCTGGGCAACGTGGCCGAAGCCGAAGACCTGACCCAGGAGGCCTTCCTCCAGCTCTACCGCAAAATCGGCACCTTCCGCGGCGATTCCGCCTTTTCCACCTGGCTGCATCGCCTTTCCGTCAATGTCGTCCTTATGCATCTGCGCAAGAAAGGCCTTCCCCAGGTCTCTCTGGAAGAAACACTCGAGCCTTCGCAGGAAGATGGACCGCGCAAAGACCTCGGTGCGCGTGATCTCATGCTCTCCGGTTCCATCGACCGCGTGACCCTGGAGCGCGCCGTCGAGAACCTGCCTCCCGGCTACCGGCTCGTTTTCGTCCTGCACGATGTCGAGGGATATGAGCATAATGAGATTGCCACCATGCTCGATTGCTCCATTGGAAACAGTAAGTCCCAACTTCATAAAGCGCGCATGAAGCTGCGCGAGCTCCTCCGTACGGGTGAGCGGAAGGAGGCTGCCGTATGACCGACACGCGCCCGGGAATCGATAATCAGGAGTGCGCTGCGTTTCAGGAAAAACTGCCTGATCTCTTCGAGTCGCAAACCGATCTTTCTTCGCTGGAACACCTGAAAACCTGCGAAAACTGCGCCGCGCTCGTTCGTGATCTGGAATACATCGCGCAACAGGCCAAACTCCTGCTGCCGATCCACGATCCCAGCCCCGCGGTCTGGAGCCGGATCGAGAACGCGATCCAACAGGATCCGCCCAGCGGCAGCAACGCGCCGGCCACCACATAGGATGTGAACCCTCTCTTGCCCGGGAAGCGCACCCACCGTTTCACGGGCGAGACAGCTTTTTCATCTCAGTGATATTCTGAGCGCGTTTCGTCACCTCGCGCACACTGAGAGCCGCTTTGCCGTTCCTTTCTTTCTCTTCCGACCTTTATTTTCTCCAGCGGAGCGCCTGCTAGCGTATGTCGCACGCCGCCCCTCTTCCCCGCTCCTCGCAGGATGCCGCCTCCCCGGACACGCCACTGCTGCCTCAAGGCGTAATGCGCACCTACCTGCTGGTCAATGTCCTCTTCCTGCTTTGGGGCATTCCCAACAACCTGAATGACGTCCTCATCCGCCAGTTCATGAAGTCTTTCGAGCTCAATCGGCTCGAGGCTGGCCTGGTCCAGTTCGCCTTCTATCTCGGATATTTCCTGCTCGCACTTCCCGCCGGCATTCTCATGCGCCGCAAAGGATACAAGGCCGGCTTCCTTACCGGTCTCATCCTTTTCGCCAGCGGATGCTTCCTCTTCCTGCCGGCTGCGGAAATGGGCCGATACAGCTTCTTTCTCGGCGCGCTCTTTGTCGTAGCCAGCGGTCTTGCTTTCCTGGAAACAGCGGGCAGTCCCTTTGTCGCCCAGCTTGGCCCCAGCGCGACTGCCGAGCGCCGCCTGAATATCTCTGCCGCCTTCAATCCCACCGGTTCGATCCTCGGCGTGGTCGTCGGGAATCTCTTCATCTTTTCGGGCGTCGAACTCTCCCATACGCAGGTCGCCACCATGCAGGCCGCCGGCACCTACGCCGCTTATCTCCATAAAGAGACGCTGCGCGTCGTCGCTCCCTATCTCGTCCTTGGCGTCATCGCCCTGGTCTGGGCCGGTCTGATCGCCGCCACGCGCTTCCCTGCCTTTATCACGGCGCGGGAACACAAGGCCGAGGTCGCCGGCAACTGGCGCGACCTGCTGCGCGAAAAGCATTTCCTCCATTCACTCCTCGCCCAGTTCGCCTATGTCGGCGCACAGGTCGGCACCTGGAGCTACCTGATCCAGTACGCCCACGACTATGCGCATACCCCCGACCGCACCTCGGGATGGCTGCTTACCGGCACCCTGATCGCCTTCGCCATCGGCCGCATCGTCTCGTCGTGGCTCATGCGTTTCTTCAATCCCACGCGTCTCATGGCCATCTACGCCATCGCCAATGCGATTCTCCTGGTCCTGGCACTGGCTCGCCCTGGCTGGATCGGATTGGGCGCGATCCTGCTCACCAGCTTCTTCATGTCGGTGATGTTCCCCACCATCTTCGGTCTCGGCCTCAAGGATCTCGGCCCCAACACGAACATCGCAGGCTCGCTGCTGGTCATGACCATCATCGGCGGAGCGCTTCTCACGCTGCTCATGGGCTGGCTGGCCGATCACTTCCACAGCACGGCGATCGCCTATGCCGTGCCACTGGTCTGCTATCTGATCGTGCTCCAGTTCTGCACCGCCATGACGCGTTATACCCGCCAGCGGCTTACCGTCTCTACGTTCGAGATATAGCCCGCATATCCGTCCCGGTGGCATAGTATGGCTAACAAGCTCAGCATCATCTGAAGCCGTTTTTGTATCCGAGGAGAACCATTAAGGTGGCCACAAAAAGCAAAGCCCAGGCGGCTGCCCGCTACACGACACCGGCTCTGGAAAAGGGCCTCGATATCCTCGAGCTCTTCGCATCGACTTCCGAGGAGCTTACCAAGCGCGAGGTCGCACGCCGACTCGGCCGCAGCGTCTCCGAGATCTTCCGCATGCTCGTCTGCCTGGAGCAGCGCGGCTATCTTGCCCAGACGCCCGATGAAGATCGCCTCCGCCTCACGCTGAAGCTCTTCCGTCTCGCGCAGGAACATCCACCGGTCCGCCGCCTCACCGAAAAAGCGCTGCCTGTCATGCACGAGCTCGCGCACCATACGAACCAGTCCTGCCATCTCGGTGTGCTCGACAGCTACGAGGTCATCATCGTCGCGCAGGTCGATGCTCCGACCAGCACTGGTTTCTATGTCAAAGCGGGCTCACACGTCGACCTGATGGAGGCCGCCACCGGCCACGTCATCCTCTCGCACCAGCGGCCGGAGATGCGCCGCCGAGCGATCGACGCATGGAAGCATGCGAGCAACAGCCCCCTCCCCGACGACCTCGACGCGCACCTGCAGCGCATCCGGCGCCGCGGCTATGAAGAACGTCCCAGCTACCAGGTCGCGGGTGTCACCAACGTCAGCTACCCCATCCTCGATGCGCAGGGCTATGCCATCGCCGCGCTCACCGTGCCCTTCCTCAAGCGCGTGCACGATGCCACCACTGTCCGCGACGTCCGCACCCACCTCGAAGAAGCCGCACGGCAACTATCCAAAGAAATCGGCGGCCTATAGGCCGCCGCGCA
Organism: Silvibacterium dinghuense; assembly: GCF_004123295.1. Lineage (NCBI taxonomy): Bacteria > Pseudomonadati > Acidobacteriota > Terriglobia > Terriglobales > Acidobacteriaceae > Silvibacterium > Silvibacterium dinghuense. The sequence continues at coordinate 729,375 of NZ_SDMK01000002.1, forward strand.
TTTGTAACCATTTCACTTCTAAATCCGGCTCTTCCACACCCTAATCGGTGTGGAATACCTCTTCGAGCCCTGCCCACCATGCGCCCGACTCACGGTCTTCAAAGGGTTCCTGCATGGGATCCATCCACTTCCACCACTCCTGCGTCTTCGGACACTCTGCCATCTTCGCCATATCGGCAGCGTGATCCTCGCCGATGTACTCGTAGTAGGCAAACAGCACGCCGTTCCGCAGAAAGATGGTGTAATTCCGGATATTGCAATCGTGGATGGTCTTCAATACCTCCGGCCATACCGCGGCGTGAGCCTTCCGATACTCCGCTTCATGCTCCGGCCGCAGCCGGATGATCTGCCCGTAACGCTTCATTCCTTCTCCTCCGGCTGTACGGTGGCAATCTCCAGGCCGCCCCGAGCACTCGACTCGTAGAGCGCCTCAACCAGCCGCATGGTTTCATAACCGTCATCGTAATGGGTCGGCAGCGTCGCCACCGAGCCCTCTACGTACGCCTGCAGATGCCCCATGGTACCCATGAAGGCATCTGGGAAATTGTTGCCGCTTACCGGCAAATGCTGCCACTCAGCAGCCTCGTTGCCCCGCGGCGCATACTCCGCGGTATCGGGACGCCCCTTCGGATAATCGAGATTCAACCCCATCGAAATGCGCGCCGCACCCGCCGTCCCCTCCCACTGCACAAAGCTGTGCTGGTGCTCGGGACCGAACTGATGGCTGTGATTCGTCGCTACGAAAACACGCATCGATTCGCCGTAGTCGAGAATGGCCACGGTCTTTGTCGCCGCCAACTGCGCCGTCTGCGGACTCTTCACGGTCTTCGCCATCACCCGCAGCGGATTGCCCAGCCAGGAGCGAATCAGATCGAAGTAGTGAATGCTGTGATAAAGAATCTCGAGCCGCGGGGCAGTTGCGAGAAAGCTCCATAACTGCCACGGCGTGTACGTCCGCGTCTGCACTTCGAGGTCATGAATCTCGCCCAGCAGCCCGGCATCGTCCAGTTTGCGCACCGCAAGATTGTTCGGCGAATAGCGCAGAGAGAAGTTCACCGAAGCCGTCAGCCCCTTGTCCCGGCAGATCTGCCGGATCGCCGCTGCTTCGGCCAGCGTCTCTCCCATCGGCTTCTGCATCAGCACTGCAGAGCCATCCGGCAACTGCGGCAGAATCGCCGTCAGCTGCGAGGCAGGCACCGCTACGTCGAAGACCGCATCCGACGGCGCAAATTTGACCGCCTCGGCTACGGAACCGAATGAAGCTCCGATGCCGTGCTCTTTTGCGACAGAGGCTGCGCGCTCCGCAACCGTATCCATCATGCCAATCACCGGGAACCCGGCTTTTGTGTATGCAGGCAGGTGCGCCGCCTGCACAATCCCGCCTGCGCCAATCACCACAATTGGGTGCGGCTTGCGCGGCCGTGGCATCTCAATCGCCAAAGTATCCGGCAGTTTCTGTTTCTGATCCAACGTCATCTCCACATTCCAGCCTACGCCGTCTCCAGCACCAGCACTGTTGCCACCGGATCAAGCGCCTTTCCCGGCAGCGTCACTTCGATGGCGCTGCCATCGTGCGTCACCTTCAGCGGCTTACGATCCGCCAGCAGATAAGCGTCCGTCACTGAGCGGGGCACAGAGGCAAGCTGGAAGCTTTCGCCCGGCCATTCCAGCAGATGGATGTAGATCCGGTCCACCTTGGTCGTTGAGCGCCACTTCCACTCCGGAATAAACTTCGCGCTGCCGTCCTTCTCTTTCTCTGTCGTGGAAAAAGAGCCGGCCTCCGCACCGAAGAGCGTCGGCGTCGTGCCATAAATCGACTCGCCGTTGACCTTCAGCCAGCGGCCCATCGCTTCCAGCCGTTCGAGTTCCGCCTCAGGGACTTCCCCCGTCGACTTCGGACCGATATTCAGCAGGTAATTGCCGCCCTTGCTGGCAATGTCGATCAGGTTGTGCAGCAGGGTCTCGGTACTCTTGAAGTTCGTATCGTCCGTCTTGTAGCCCCAGGTGCCGTTCATCGTCATGCACGACTCCCAGTCCTTGCCCGGATATCCATTCGCTGGAATGTACTGCTCCGGCGTCTCCGTATCGCCGCTGTAGCCGCCGCCCAGGCGGTTGTTCCAGATCAGTTTCGGATGCTGGTTCAGCACCTTCACCACTTCCCCTGCCAGCTCCGGTGTCATATCCGAGCTAGGAGTATCGAACCAGAGGATCGCCGGAGCTTCGCCATAATTCGTCAGCAACTCCTGAATCTGCGGAATCGACTTGCGGTGCAGATAATCGGCAAAGCTGCCGTCCTGTGCCGGATCCCAGTGGTATGTCGGCGGCTTGTGATCGCCAGTCTGATACGCCGCTCCGCCGGGAGCGGTCCAGTCCTGATCCTGCGAGTAGTAAAAGCCCAGCTTCATGCCCTGCTTCCGGCACTCCGCCGCAAGCGCCTTGAGAGGGTCCTTCTTATACGGGGTCGCGTCGACGATGTTGAAAGGATCGGCCTTCGACGCAAACATGGCGAAGCCCTCATGGTGCTTCGCCGTGATCACGATGTACTTCATGCCCGCCGTCTTCGCCAGCGTCACCACGCGCTCCGCGCTGAACTCTGTCGGGTTGAACTGCGGGGCCAGCGCTTTGTAGTCCGCAACCGGAACGGAAGCATCGATCATGAGCCACTCTCCCGCGCCGGGCACTTCCTTTCCATTCCAGCGTCCTGCAGGAATCGAATACAGTCCCCAGTGGATAAACATGCCGAAGCGCGCCTCGCGGAACCAGTGCATGCGTGCATCGCGCTCCGCTTTCGTCTCCGTATCCTGGATCGACGGCACCGGATGCTTCTTCGTCGTGTCGATGTGGTCACCTTTCAACTGCGACCAGGCCTGCTTTCCACCGACCGCGACACCTGTCGCCGCCAGCACCATGCCCTTTGAAAACCTTCGCCTCGACACTTTCATGCGCTTCTCCTCTGCGTCGTCTACGCCACCGGTCCTGCCTGCGGCAACTCGGAACCACTGTATCATGAGCAAGATAGACGCTTCACAGGCGGAACGCGCCCATTCTCTCCGGCAACCGCTTCCCGCCCATCCCAACCTATAATGACCAGCAGCAATATGTCCGCTACTCCAGCTCCGCAACGCATCGTCCTCATCGGCTTCATGGGAGCCGGCAAGTCCACCACCGGCCGCCTGCTGGCCAGTGCCCTCGGCTGGCGTTTCGTCGACTCTGACGATCTCATCGAGGCCCGCGTCGGACATACCATTGCCGAAATCTTCACGACGCAGGGAGAAGACGCATTCCGCGCCCTCGAGTCCGAAGTCATTCGCCAACAGTGCTGCGAGCAGCACCTCGTCCTTGCCCTGGGCGGAGGCGCAATCGAACACCCCTCTACGCGCGAACACCTGCACACATTGCCTGACACGCACATCGTTTATCTCGAAGCTCCGCTCGACGTCATGGTGGCCCGCTGCCTGGAGCAGCCGGGAGCTGCCATCCGCCCGGTCCTCGCCGACCGAGTTCGCCTGGCCCATCGCTTCACCTCGCGTATCCCGCATTACCGCACCGCACATCTCACCGTCGCAACCGCTCATCTCACTCCGGAACAGGTTGTAGAACGCATCTTAGCGGCGCTGGGCGGAACACCGTTCGAACCGGCCCCCTCCGCCGCCGGGGAGAATCTACCCACACGATGAACATCCAGCGAGAAGCCGCTCTTGCGGCCCAGCGCGCGAATGAAACCAGCGCCCCCAGAATCCCTTCTCCCCGCGCGCATATCCTCTTTGCCTTCGGTGTCGCTCTCGCGCTTTACACTGCCTGGCATGTCCGCGAAGAACTTGTTCTGCTCTACGTCAGCGCGCTCTTCGCTGTGGTCCTCATGCCTGTCGTCCGCTTGATCACCGGTCTGCACATCGGACGCTGGTCACCGGGCCGCGGTTTGGCCATTCTGCTGCTGCTCATTGTCGTCGCCGGGGCGGCCACGCTCTTTTTCGCCTTCGCCCTGCCGCCGGTCATCCGCGACCTGCATGAGTTCCTCCGCGAACTGCCCACGCGCGGACCGCAGCTGCTCGCACGGATTCGCAAGCTGCCTTTTGCCCAGCGCGTCGATGTGAATTCGCTCAACGCCAAGCTGCAGGATTTTGCCTCGAATTTTGCCACTTACCTCTTCTATTCCATCAAAAACTGGGCTGGAGCCCTCGCTCAGATCGTCACCGGCGTTATCCTGACCATCTACTTCATGCTCGAAGGCGAGACCGCCTATCGCTGGCTGCTCTCGTTCTTCCCCGTCGAGCAGAGACAGCGCCTCGATACCACGCTGGCGCGGGCCGAGGTCAGGATGGGCAAGTGGCTCCTCGGCCAGGGACTCCTGATGCTCATCCTTGGAGTCTGCAGCACAGTCACCTACAGCCTGCTGCACATCCGCTACGCTTATGCGCTCGGAGTCCTCACCGGCCTGCTCAACATCATCCCGTTTGTCGGTGCGCTGATCTCCATCTGCCTGGCGATCCTGGTCGCAGCCATCGACTCCTGGGGGCATGTGATCGGAGTAGCCATCTTCTACGCCATTTACTCCCAGGTGGAAACTTCCGTTCTCACCCCGCGTATCATGCGCACCAGTGTCGATCTCGCCGGCCTCGCAGTCATTGTCGCCCTGCTCCTCGGCTCTGCTCTGGCTGGAGTCATTGGTGCCATGGTCGCCGTACCGACCGCCGTTCTTGTTGCCGTACTGCTGAATGAATATGCCGTCAAGCCAGACGCCATCATCGAGACACCACAAACGCTGAAATAAGAGCCGGACTGAACCTCCCACACCTCACCTCCACAGGCTCCGGAGCGGCTACGTTAAAATGAGGAGTTGCCACCTCATGCCTCCTGCCTCCACCAGTCCCGTGATTGCTTCGCCTGACGTGAAGGCAGACGAGCCGGAGCCAGCTCCGGTCATGCGGCAGACGCGTGCTACCGCAGCCGGAGCCGCTGCCGCCCGTATCGCCGACTACCGCGAGCTGTTCAAGGATCGCGTCACCCTCATGGTGATGCTCACCGCCTGGGCCGGCTTCTATCTCGCTTCCATGCGCTCGGGGATCAGCAGCGTGCAGCCTGGCCTCGTCGAAGCGCTGGTGGGCATCGGTCTCGTCTCTGCCGGGTCGGCAGCGCTGAATGAATGCATGGAGCGCCGTCACGACGCGAAGATGATCCGCACAGCGAATCGTCCTCTGCCTTCGGGACGCATCAGCCTTGCGCATGGCCTGCTGCTTGGCTTCGGAGCGGTCATCGCAGGCTCCGTCTGGCTCATCCATGCGACCAATTTCATCACCACCGTGCTCACGCTGAGCACCGCATTCAGCTATGTCGCCATCTATACGCCGCTCAAACGCTACACCAGCCTCGCCACCTTCATCGGAGCCTTCCCCGGCGCCATGGGCCCGCTGCTGGGCTGGACCGCGGTCCGCGGGGCCATCGAGTGGCCTGCGGTTTCGCTCTTTGCCATTCTCTTTGTCTGGCAGTTCCCTCACTTCATGGCGATTTCATGGCTCTATCGCGAGGACTACGGCCGCGCCGGTATCCGCATGCTGCCCGTCGTCCAGCCCGACGGCTGGTCCACCGTACTGGAAGCCGTGACCTACGCCATCCTGATGATCCCCGTCAGCCTCGCGCCGGTGTATCTGCATGTCGCAGGCCCGATCTATGGCGTCATCGCTACCATCCTCGGCATCGTTTACCTGGCCTACACCATCCGCTTCGGACGCATCACCCGCGCCCGCTCACATACGGAATCGAAGATGTACGCCCGCGATCTGCTCAAGGTCAGCGTGATCTATCTTCCCCTGCTGCTCACCGCCCTCATGCTCAATGCGCGGGCCAAATAATTTCATGACGTCGGAGAATGCCAGCCATGTCCACGGCCGTTGATCCTCGCCAGCCCGGAACACCCGGCAGGACCATTGCCACCATCATCGCCGTCAGCGCCGCCGCCAGCGCATTCATCTGCTGGCTGGTTTATTTCCACGTGCCCGCGGATGCGGGGGGCGAACACTTCCGTTTCCTGCCTGCGGTCAATGCTGTACTGAATGCCCTCAGCACCGTGGCCCTGCTCTTTGGCTTCTATTACATCAAGCAGCACAAGATCCTCCAGCATCGCCGCTCCATGCTGACGGCGTTCTTTTTCTCCTCGATCTTTCTGGTCTCCTACCTGACCAATTTCGCTCTGCACGGCGAAACGAAGTTCAACCGTCATAATCCGCTCTGGGGCTTCTACTGGAAGCTGCTGCTCTCGCATATCCTGCTCTCGGTCGTAGCGCTGCCCATCATTCTCATCACCTTCTTTTTCTCGCTCAGCGGACGCATTCCGGCTCATCGCCGCATTGCGCGCTGGACCTTCCCCATCTGGCTCTACGTCTCGATCACCGGCGTGCTCGTGTACGCCATGCAGGCTGCCTGCCGCTAACGCGATTACCGAGGAGTCTTATGTCGCACGCCGTCATGGAACAGGAACCCGAACGCCAGCCTGAGAGCCAGGCACAGGATGCTGTGCCGGCGCATATCTCGCTTGAGCGTCCGGGCGACCTCAATGACGACGGCACGCGTCAGCTCCTCCGCGCCGGAGCCGGTATTCTCGCCGTGGGAACCCTCGCCGCGCTGCTGACCGTCAGCATCCTGGGCGGCATCGGCCCGCAGGGACCGCACACCAACGCCGGGTGGCTTGCCCTGATGGTCGCGCTCATGTGCTGGCCCTTCGGCTCGCTCTGTTTCCTGCTCGGAGCCGCCAAGTGGCTCCGCAACCGCCACATTTCCAGCCAGGGCACTGGGCACGGCCGTAACCGGCGATAGCGTTTCGGCTATCCCAATTCCCTCTCCCCTACGCCCTATTTGTTATCCTTCTCAAGATAGAAAGCGTCCTTCAGCGGCGCAGTGATTGGAGCTCATCGACCCCATGGCCAAGACAGTCAACAAAGTCATTCTCCTCGGCAACGTCGGCAAGGACCCGGAAATCCGCGCAACCGCGGGGGGATCCTTCGTCGCCAGCTTTTCGCTGGCCACCACCGACCGCAGCAAGGATCAGTCCGGCAACTGGACAGACCGCACCGAGTGGCACAACCTCGTCGCCTTCCAGCGCACCGCCGAGATCATCCGCGACTACGTCAAGAAGGGCTCCAAGCTCTACGTCGAAGGCAAGATCCAGACCCGCTCCTGGGACGACAAGACCACCGGCGAGAAGAAGTACCGCACCGAGATCATCGTGAACGACATCGCCCTGCTTTCCGGCCGCGGCGAAGGCGGCGAGGGCGGCGGCTACTCCAGCGGGAGCAGCTACGGCGGAAGCAGCAACTACAACCGCGGCGGCGCTTCGAGCTACGACCAGCGCGGTCCCGGCGGCGCAGACGACCTCGTCAGCTCGACGGAAATCACCGACGACGATATCCCATTCTAGTTTGAGCTTTCACGCAGGAACGACAAACGGCGCAGCCTGAAGGCTGCGCCGTTTTCCTGCTCGAAACCCGGGCCGGCAGGGCTACTCGTCGTTATCGGTCGGCTTGTCCATGTGGTCGATCACCAGCTTGAAGCCCTCGTACTTCCCTGTCTTCAGCTCGAGCCCCAGCGGCTTCACCGGCCAGAGGAGAATTTCAAGATCGCGGTCATGCGTGGGGTTGTTGCCCGCCGAGGTCATGGTGAAATCATAGCGCCCGGTCAGGCCAGTACGGTCGTGGACCTGCCGGCTGGGCGACATCTGCTGCAGGAATTCGGCCAGCCCGGCCACCTGGACGCCGTAGAAGTGTACGACCGTCCGCCCGTTCGACCACTCGAGCTTCTTCTCGCCACCCGAGGCGAAGGGTATGCCTCCAGCCGGCAGTGGCGCTTTCGGATCGGAGGGCTTCATGCCGGTGAGGCCCTTGGGACCGACCACCAGCGTGTAGTCGGTAAACTCGGCGGGCACGGTGTGGGCTTCGAGGTGGCAGCGGGTCTTTAGCAGGTCCCGCATGGCCGCCCTCAGCAGTTCATGGCGAGGGCCCTGGTCGCGCCACGCCGCCTCGTCGGCCTCGGAAACACGCGCGCGAATCGTGTACCAGTCCGGGGTGTACATCCACTTCGGCATGTGCAGGATGGGGAAGGTTTCCCACGAGTTGTCGTCGGGCGCGTAGGCGATCGCCACCATCATCCACACCGTCAGGTTCGCAGTGAAGCCGGTCGGTGAAGGATTGAAGTTGACGCCCTCGCCGATGACGCCCGGCCGGACCGGACGAATGGAGGTGACCTCGAACCGCATGCTCTTTGACGGTTCACCACTACCTTCGGCGATCATGGCAGTGCTGCCGAAGAGGAGGACTCCGGCGAAAAGACACAAAGAGGCGGGCACAGCTCGGCACAGCCTGATCAACAGGAACATTCAGCCCTCACGCAGCGCACGGAAAGGATGGCGTACCCAGTCTATTGCAGCGCGAGGGCTATCGGGAGCGCTATCTTTGCACGGATGCCAGCTCGCGGCCGCTGCCACCAGCCGCTTTGTCGAGCAGTTGCTTGGCTTCGGTCAGCGTAATTTCGTGGCTCACCGGATGGAACTCCGACCGCGTCTCCCGCTGATTCTTGGTCACATCTTTGAAGAGCAGGATCTTGCCCTCCACATGGACTTCCACCAGGGATGTTTTCCAGTGCTCCGCGCTCACCTGCATGCGCCCGATTTCAAATGTCCCACCCTGATCGACGTGTCCCAGCAGGCCATAGCCGAAGTCGACACGCTGCTCCAGCACTCCGTGCATCGCGATCATCCGCTTGAGCCGCGGATTCACCGTGATGGTCCCGGCCATCGCGTGCATGATCCGCTCTTCGTAGCCCGAGGGTGTAAACGCTGGATCAGGCCGGAAGCCGATACGCACAGCATCGCTGCTCTCGACGCGGTCGTAGGTGAAAAGAAACGCCTTTGGCAGCATTTCCATCACCCGGCGCAGCCGTTCTTCGTCCGCCTCATGCGCCTTGCGGACCTTATCCATCGCACCCGGGTGCTCGACCAGTGTCTTGAGTCGCTGTTCTTCTTCAGCCCGCGCCGTGTTGTCCAGAGGAGCGCCCTGTTGCTCGATCACACGGAAAATCGGCCCCTCGGAGGTCTCCACCTGCTCGCGCACCAGCGCACGGCCGGCCTCCAGCCGCTCGCTGCGATACTCCCAGAAGCTGTCGCGCTCCCGGTCCTGCATCTCGTTGTAAATCACGTCGGCCACCAGCTTCTGCGCCGGCTCGGCTGGGACAGAGATCTGCGGTTGGGCTACGGCTGCCGGAACCATCGCGAACAGAATCGGCAAGGTGACTGCGAAAGACAAGCGGGATGGCATGGCTCGTATTCACCTCTCGGAGGAAATGAACTCCGCCTCCAGAGTGGCAAATACTTGCCCCCGCGCATGCTAAAAGTCTGAGAATTGCTGCAGAAATTGTGCGAACTGCATCTCCCTCGGAACAGGGTCCGAAGTGGTTCCTCGGCTCCGTCAGCCACGCTGCACTACACTAGCCTCATGCTCGACGAAACCACCTTCCGCCGCCACGCCGACCAGGCCATCGAATCCCTCAAGCGCTCTCTCATCGACGCCGAAGAAGACGGCGGCTTCGAGGTCGAGGAGCAGGGCGGCGTCCTCAATATCGTCTTCGAGGAACCGCCGGCCAAGTTTGTCCTCACGCCGAATGCGCCCGTCCGCCAGATCTGGATTTCCGCTCTCTCCACCAGCTTCAAGCTTGAATGGTCGGAGGAAGCTTCCGCCTTCGTTCTGCCAAAGGATTCCACTCCGCTCAAGCCATTGATGGCTCGCCTCATCAACGAGCAACTCGGTGGCGGCAGCGTCACACTTAACTAGCGTCTTCAGCGGCACTCTCGATTAAAATCCGGTCAACGCCTTACAGCACCTAAATCAGACCCGGGTAGCCTCAGGGCTGCCTGTAAGGATGGCCGATGCCCCGTTCCTCTTTGTTAGCCGCGGCGCCCATGCTCGCCGCGGCACTTCTGCCCGCTGCCGTCGCCTTGTCTTCGTTTACTGTCTCAGCCCCTGCCTACGCACAGTCACCCGACTCCTCTATCGGCAAGAAGACCGCTGGCATGCGTCACTGGGATGGCTTCCTGCCCCTCGACTGGGACGCAAAGAACGGCAAGCTTTATCTCGAAGTCAGCGATTTCGATAAGGAATTCCTCCTCCTCGACCAGCTCCCCTACGGCATCGGTTCGAACGATCTTGGCCTCGATCGCGGACAGCTTGGCCGCGGAAAGGTGGTGCATTTCTACCGCAGCGGGAACAAGATCCTGCTCATCGAACGCAACCTGATGTACCGCTCCAGCTCTCAGGACCCGGCCGAGCGCCTCGATGTCGAACAGTCCTTCGCCCGCTCCGTCGTCTGGGGCTTCCCAGTGGAGGCGGAAGAGAACGGCAAGGTTCTCGTCGATGCCACCGGCTTCTTCCTCCGCGATCCGCACGGTGTCGGGGAGCGCCTGCAGCAGGCCAAGCAGGGCGATTACGCCATCGACCCCAGCCGCTCCGTTATCGTTCCTGAAGATACGAAGAACTTTCCGGAAAACACCGAAGTCCAGGCGATGATTACCTTCGCCGCGCACGGCCACACCGGCAAGCTCATCGACTCGGTCACGCCCGATGCCCACGCCGTCACCGTCGAAGAGCACACCTCGCTCATCCAGCTGCCGGACGATCATTACAAGCCGCGCGCCTTCGATATCCGCGCCGGCTACTTCCCTGCCAGCTGGCGAGACTACTCATCCCCTCTTGGCGAACCCATCGATCTGAATTTCATCATCCGTCATCGCCTGGAGAAGAAAGATCCGAATGCGGCGATCAGCGATCCGGTGAAGCCGATCGTCTACTATGTCGACCGCGGTGCCCCCGAGCCGATCCGTTCAGCGCTGGTGGAAGGCGCAAGCTGGTGGAACCAGGCCTTCGAGGCCGCCGGCTTTAGGAATGCGTTTCAAGTAAAAGTCCTGCCCGAAGGCGCCGATCCCATGGACATCCGCTACAACATGATCCAGTGGGTACACCGTTCCACGCGCGGCTGGTCTTATGGCGAAGCGGTCACCGATCCGCGCACCGGCGAGATCATCAAGGGCCAGGTCACGCTCGGCTCGCTGCGCGCCCGTCAGGACTACATGATCGCCGAGGCGCTGCTCTCACCCTATGTGCAGGGCAAACCGGTCACGCCCGAGATGAAGGAGATGGTGCTGCAGCGCATCCGCCAACTGGCCGCACACGAGGTGGGCCACACCCTCGGCCTCGCGCATAACTTCGCCGCCAGCTCCATCGCCCCCGGCACCTCGGTGATGGACTACCCGCACCCGTGGGTCACGCTCGATGCCAACGGCCGTCCCGACCTCTCGCACGCCTACCCAGTTGGCATCGGCGCATGGGACAAGGTCGCCATCGCCTACGGCTACTCGGAGTTCAAACCCGGCTCAGACGAGAAGGCACAGCTCGATCACATCCTGCGCAACGCTACCGACCATGGCCTGCTCTTCATCACCGATGAAGACTCGCGCCCGCTCGGCAGCGCTCATCCGCACGCACATCTCTGGGATAACGGTGCCGATCCGGCCGATGAGCTGAACCGCATCCTCGACGTCCGCGCCGCCGCCCTCAAGCGCTTCGGCGAAGAGGCCATCCCGGTCGGTGAGCCGATGAGCGAGCTCGAAAACACACTCGTTCCGCTCTACCTGCTGCACCGCTACCAGACCCAGGCCGCAGCCAAGGAGATTGGCGGTCTCGACTACCGCTACGCGCTGCGCGGTGACGGCCAGCTCATCACCCAGATCGTCTCGCCTGAAGACCAGCGCAAGGCGCTTGATGCCGTACTCAAGACGCTCGATCCCGCGACGCTCACACTGCCCGAGTCGCTGCTGAAGATTCTGCCGCCCACACCTCCGGGCTATGACCTCAGCCGCTCCGGCAATCCCGAGCCATTCCCCGGACGCACCGGCCTCACCTTCGACCCCGAAGGCGCGGTCGAGTCGGCTGCCGACCTCACGCTCGACCTGCTCTTCGAGCCTAGCCGGGCCTCGCGCCTGGTGCAGTACCATGACCGTGAGCCTGCAGAACCGAGCCTCGACGACGTGATCGAATCGACGCTGAAGGCCACCTGGTATGCGCCGCATCAGTCCGGACTTGCAGGCCTTACGCAGTTCACCGTCGAAGATGCCGTTCTCAATCATCTGCTGGCCCTCGCTGCCAGCAGCGAAACGGAGCCGCAGGCTGCAGCGCAGGCCGGCTACGAGGCATCAAAGCTCAGCGTCTGGCTCAAGTCGCAGACAGAAAACCTGAACCTCGATCCTGATCTCAAGGCCGCATACAGCGCGGCTGAGCAAAAGATCGCAGCCTTCGACAAAAACCCGTCTGCATTCAAAGCCTCTGAAGCACTGGAAGCGCCGCCAGGCCAGCCCATCGGAGACGACGATGAGGATGTCGCAATCTTCTGAGCTGTATTGCTGCTGAAAACCTTCCAACTTAAAGGGCCGCCAGTGAGACTGGCAGCCCTTTTTCTTTTCGTTCCCCCATGCAAGAGATCAACGGTAATCGTTTTATATTTCTGCCTGCACTATCGCCAGATTGGGCTTCCTATGCATACTTTCCTCATAGAAATAGATTGGCTTGTACAGTAAACGTCTTCCCGATATCGGCAACTGTGACCAAGCATAAACCGGAAAGCACCCTGAAAAAATCGTTTTAGTTTGCCTGCGCCCGAAGAGCGATTCCCTCGCATATCACCCCCTCCGCGTGCTACAACATCCGCTATGGTTAAGAAGAAGCCGGAGTCAGACCTTGAACAAGGTCCGATCAATCTCCGCCAGCTCTCCGAACTCCTTCATCTCTCGCAGACCACCATTTCGCTGGTTCTGAACGACTCACCCGCTGCCAAATCCATTCCCGAGCACACCCGCGCACGCGTCTTCGAGGCTGCCCGCAAATTTCAGTATCGCCCCAACTACTTCGCGCGCTCTCTGCGCCGCAGCAAGAGCATGTCTGTCGGCGTGCTTGCGCCCGATCTCAGCGAAGGCTATTTCACCCTCGTCATGCAGGGCGTCGAGGAGACGCTGCTCCGCTCGCACTACTTCTACTTCACCGCCAGCCACTACTGGCAGACCGAACTCATGCGGGAATACCCGCGCATGCTCGCCGAGCGCGCGGTCGACGGCTACCTGCTGCTTAACACGCCCGCAGCCTTCTCAAGTCCGCTGCCCACCGTCGCGATCTCCGCACACCATGACGCAGCCGGAGTCACCAATGTCGTGCTCGATCATCACCGCGCCGCCGAGCTGGCCCTCCGCCATCTCTACGAACTCGGGCACCGCCACATTGCCTTCGTGAAGGGCCCGGAGATCATCCCCGACACCGAGTACCGCTGGAAGTCGATCCTGCAGGTTGCGAAAAGCCTTGATATCAAGGTTCTCCCCGAGCTCTCCATTCAGCTCCCTGCCGACAGCTGGTCGCCGGAGATCGGCTATCAGCCCATGAAGGCACTGCTCGAGCGCACCCGCGCCTTCACCGCCATTTTCTGCTTCAATGACATCTCTGCGATCGGCGCCATCCGCGCTATTCACGATGCCGGGCTCTCCGTCCCCGGCGATGTGTCGGTCGTCGGCTTCGACGACATCATCAGCGCCGCCTACCAGAAGCCAAGCCTCACCACCGTGCGCCAGCCGCTGCGCGAGATGGGCAGCGAAGGCGCGCAGCTCCTGCTCGCTCTCATTGCCGATCCGAAGAAGCCGCAGCCCGCAGAGGTTCTCATGCAACCTGAGCTGATCGTTCGCGAGTCCACAGGCCCGGCTCCCGCACGTTCCGGCGCGGGCAGCAAGCGAACCCCTGCGAAACGGCGCACGCGATAGCTCTCGCATGCAAAAGAGGCAGGCCGATGGCCTGCCTCTTTTGCATGCGGTACCGCAGCCTACTCGTGGCGTTTGCTGCCCAGGCCCTTGCCCACCGCTTCAAGCACATTTGCGCCAAGGGCCATCGCCCTTCGGCTTTCCTTTGACATCATCTTCCGCAGCAATGCAAAAAAGGACGGCGGCTCAGCCTCCGGTTTGACCGCCATCGCCTGCGGCAGATCGGCAACCAGGCTGTGCAGTGTATCCGGCGGAATGCTGCCCATCACCTTGCTGAGGATGAGCAGGTTGCGCAGCGCAGTCACCGCTTCGGGCTGAGTCGTCAGGCCAACAACATGCTCGATCACGCGGTCTCCCGCGCCCAGTACCCCGCGCACCGTGTCGAGCACCCCGCTCTCGTGCATCTGCTCGAGCAGCGCATAGGCGGAGAGCACGGCCTCGGCATGCTCCACCGGGGCCTCTTCCACCTTCTTGCGCAGCTCGGCTCGCGGATCGCGCCCCACGTGCGGCAGCAGCTCAATCGGCTTTGCCATGGCCTACTCCTTCTTCCCCGTCTGGATCTGCACCAGTCCGTTATTCTGCCCGCTGTTCTTTGGCTCCGTGCCTGGCATCCAGTAGTCGGCGCGCTTCCACTTGCGCTCCACCTCCACGCCGCGCTGCGGCGTCGGATGCCCGTGGCGGAAGTTGATGCGCGGCAGCGGGTCTTCGCCCACGCTGGGCAGCGTCTTCATTCGCACCGCGGTCTCCTTGTAGGCCGGCGTATGCGTCACCTTGTCGGTATGTGTGCCAGTCAGCAGGTTCACCGCCTGCTCGCGCAGGTTTAGCGGCACAAAGACCTGGTCGCCGAAGACCCGGTCGGTTACGTAGACCTGGGTCTTCACCTCGCCGTGCCGGGAGTGCAGATGCACCCACTGCCCGGTCTGGAGCCCGCGCGCCTCAGCCAGCTCCGGAGACACCTCCACAAAACCCTCCGGCGTCTCCTCGTCGATGCCCGGTACGCGGTAAGTCATGTTCCCTTCGTGGAAGTGCTCGAGCATGCGCCCGTTGTTCAGGAAGAGATCGAACTCCGCGTCGAGGGCTTCGGAGGGCGGCGTCCAATCCACCGGATAGAAGCGCGCCTTGCCATCCGGGAAGGCGAAGCCCTCGGTATAGAGCAGCGGCGTGTCGGTGCCGTCGGCGGCCACCGGCCACTGCAGTGTCTTGTAGCCTTCGAGCCGCTCGTAGGTCACGCCGGTGAACAACGGCGTCAGCAGCGCGGCCTCGGCCATGATCTCGGAAGGATGCGTGTACTTCCAGTTCGCTCCCAGGCGGTTCGCTACATCCTGGATGATCCGCCAGTCGGGCCGGCTGTCGCCGAGCGGCTCCATCACCTGGTAGAGCCGCTGGAAGCGACGTTCCGTGCTGGTGAAGGTGCCGTCCTTCTCCAGCGCCGGGCTGGCCGGCAGCACCACGTCGGCATACTGGCAGGTTGCGGAGAAGAAGATGTCCTCGACGACGAAGAACTCCAGCTTTTCAAAGCCCCCACCGACAAAGTTCGCATTCGCATCGGCCTTGTACATGTCCTCGCCGACGAGATACATCGCCTTCAGGTGACCCTCGTAAATCGCCTCCACCATCTCGTGGTTATCCAGGCCCTTGCTCGACGAGAGCTTCACGCCCCAGGCCTGCTCGTAGCGGGCCTTCGCCGCCGGATCGTCCACCTTCTCATAGCTGGGGAAGTAGGCCGGCATCGCGCCCCAGTCGCTGGCGCCCTGCACATTGTTGTGCCCGCGCAGCGGATAGGCACCGGTGCCCGGCCGCATGTAATTGCCGGTGACCAGCAGCAGGTTCGAGATCGCCGTCGAAGTATCCGAGCCGCCGCAGTGCTGCGTCACACCCATCGCCCACAGAATGCAGGCCGAGGGCGCGTCGATGAACTCCTGCGCCACCTGCTTCAGCAGGTCGATCGAGAGGCCGCAGATATGCGAGGCGTGCTCAAGCGTGTACGGCTCCAGGCTCTTGCGATATGCCTCGAGACCATTTACCCAGCGCTCGATGAAATCCATCTTCGCGTTGCCGGTATCGAGGATGTACTTCGTTACTGCCGACATCCACACCAGGTCGGTGCCCGGATTCGGCCGGAAGAAGATATCCGCGCGCCGCGCCATCTCGTGCTTGCGAAGGTCGGCCACAATCAGACGCTGCCCGTTAAGCTTGTGCGCGCGCTTAACGCGCGTGGCCAGCACCGGATGCGCCTCGGCTGGATTCGCTCCCACAATCATCACCAGCGCAGACTGCGCAATGTCGGTAATCGATCCTGAGTCGCCGCCATAGCCTACGGTGCGGAAGAGCCCCTGCGTTGCCGGACTCTGGCAATAGCGCGAGCAGTTGTCGACGTTGTTGGTGCCTACCACGGCGCGGGCCAGCTTCTGCAGCAGGTAGCTTTCTTCGTTGGTGCACTTCGAGGAAGAGATGAAGGAGAGCGCATCCGGCCCATGCTCGGCCTTGATCTCGCTAAAGCGCCGCCCGACCAGTTCCAATGCCTCCTCCCAGCTCGCCTCGCGGAAGACCCCGTTCTCGCGGATCAGCGGCGTCGTCAGCCGGTCCGGGCTGTTCACAAAATCCCAGCCGAACTTGCCCTTCACGCAGGTGGAGATGTTGTTCGCCGCACCCTCGCCGGGCTCGATCTTGAGGATGTGCCGGTCACCGCCCGCACCGCCCGTCCAGACGTCGTAGCTGCAGCCCACGCCGCAATAGGTGCAGACCGTCTTCGTCCGCTTGTTGCGCACGTTGCGCATCGCCGCCTCGGTCTCGGAGACCTGCAGGATCGGCCCGTAGCCCATCTCCGGCTCGATATCCTTCACCAGGTCGATCATCTTGGTCAGCGCGGCGCCCGGCAGCTTGGTCATGTAGCCGGCCTCCCCCAGCATTGACTTCTCCATCAGCGCGTTGCAGGGGCACACCGTCACGCAGTGGCCGCAGGAGACACAGCTCGAACCGGCGATTGTCGTCCCGCCGTCCCACAGCACCCGCGGGTGCTCGTCCTCCCAGCGGATCGAGAGCGTCTCGTTCACCTGCACGTTCTGGCAGGCCTCCACGCACCGCCCGCACAGGATGCACTGCTGCGGGTCGTAGCGATAGAAGGGGTTCGACATGTCCTTCTCGTACGGCTTTTCGCGATAGGGATACTTCTGGTGCTGAATATCCATCAGCGCCGTCGTGTTGTGCACCGTGCAGTTCTGGTTGTTGTTGTCGCAGACGGTGCAGTAGAGCATGTGATTCTTCAGGATGCGGTCGAAGGCCTCGTGCTGCGCGGCCTCGGCCGCGGGTGACGCGGTCACGATCGTCATGCCCGCCTCGACCTTCGCCGCGCAGGCGCGCCCCAGCGTGCCGTCAATCTCCACCATGCAGGTGTCGCAGCTCTGGATCGGCCCCATGCGGGGGTGATAGCAGACCTGAGGGACGCGCTTGCGACCATCTTCCCCGGCATGATGATCGTGCTCAGCGGCGCCGTCGTCGGCGTACCGGTTCAGCGCATCGATCAGCCGCTCACCGGCCTGCGCTTCCACTTCTGTCCCGTTGACCGTGATCCGGCAGTGCCCGGATGTGGCTTCCGGCGGAAGAACCTTCGTAAGCGAAGTAGCAAGTGCATCTGTTTGCAGGCCCATAATCCTCCTACACCTTTGTGAATAACGCTGTCCTGCTCCCCGAGAAGCGCGGAAACCTGTAACCGTTCACTTTACACCGCATTCCCGCACGAAGGACATGCAGCGGCAGCCCTCCTCGGCAGTCAGCGCACTCTTTCGTTTCAAATCGCCACAAACCGTCTGTCCAGATGCCATTCCAGCCTTTGCCGCCCGGAACTACGCGTCGAGTCCCATTCCCTGCCGCCGCATCCAATGCCTGTATCCCACTTCTCCCACTCAGAGGATCCTCGATGGACTACGTGAATCTCGGCCGCACCGGCCTTAAAGTCTCCCGCATCTGCCTCGGCACCATGACCTACGGCGCAAAGGCATGGCGCGAATGGGTACTCGAAGAGCAGGAGAGCCGCCCCTTCCTCCAGCGCGCCCTCGAAGCCGGCATCAATTTCTTCGACACTGCGGACATGTACTCGGTTGGCGTCAGCGAGGAGATCCTCGGCCGCGCCCTCCGCGACTTCGGCCCCTCACGGGATAAGGTCGTCATCGCCACGAAAGTCTTTAATGCCATGGGCAGCGACCCCAATCAGCGCGGTCTCTCGCGGAAACATATCCATCACGCCATTGACGACAGCCTGCGCCGTCTCGGCACCGACTACATCGACCTCTACCAGATCCACCGCTTCGATCCGCATACCCCGGTCGAAGAGACCATGGAAGCTCTCCACGATCTGGTGCGTGCCGGCAAGGTGCTCTACCTCGGCGCCTCGTCCATGTATGCCTGGCAGTTCCAGAAGATGCAGTACACCGCAGAGCGCAACGGCTGGACGAAGTTCGTCACCATGCAGAACCACTACAACCTCGTCTACCGCGAGGAAGAACGCGAGATGATCCCGCTCTGCCTCTCCGAAGGCGTCGGCCTCATCCCCTGGAGCCCGCTCGCCCGCGGCTTCCTCACCGGCAGCCGCAAGCGCGGCGACAAGGGCGAGACCATCCGCGCCAAAACGGACGACTTCGCGCACGGCCTCTACTACCGCGACTCGGACTATGTCGTCGTCGACCGCATCACCGAGATCGCCACAGCGCGCGGCGTCAACAACGCGCAGGTCGCGCTCGCCTGGATGCTCTCCAAACCGGGCATCACCGCGCCGATCATCGGCGCCAGCAAGATGCACCACCTCGAAGACGCCCTCAAATCGCTCGAAATCCAGCTCACCACCGAAGAGATCAAGGCGCTTGAGGAGCCATACGAGCCCCACCCCATCCTCGGCCACAGCTACTGACAGGAAACAAAGGCCGCCAGCGTCTTCCCCGGCGTTGGCGGCCTCCTGTATAACGTCCGGCGAGGACTCACACCCGCATGAATCGTCGCGAATTCCTTGCTGCCGGCAGCGCCGGAGCCGTCACCTTTTTTTCCGCACACCATCTTGCTGCCCTTTCTGCCGCCGCGCCCGCCACGTCGCCCATAGTTCCGCCGATGCTCTTCGGCGTCGACTACTATCCCGACCAGACACCCGAACACCTCTGGGAAGAGGATGCCGCCGCCATGGCCGCAGCCGGTGTCACCAACGTCCGCATCGCCGAGTTCGCCTGGGGATTGATGGAGCCGAGCGAAGGCACTTACGACTTCCGCTGGCTCGACCGCGCCGTTTCCATCCTGCATGCGCACAACATAGGCTGCATCCTCGGCACACCATCCGCCGCACCTCCACCATGGCTCACGCAGAAGTACCCCGAAGTTCTGATGGTGAACGACAAGGGCGTCACCCTTGCGCCCGGCACGCGCCGCTTCACCTGCCCCACCAATGCCACCTATCGCCGCCTGTCCGTGAATATCGCCACCGAGATGGCAAAGCACTTCGCTTCGACACCCGGCGTCATCGGCTGGCAGATCGACAACGAGCTGACCCTCGGCGACAGTGCCCGCTGCTACTGCCGCTGGTGCCGCGAGGGTTTTCAGCAGTGGCTGAGAAAGCGTTATCCGTCGCTTGAAGCCATCAACCAGGCCTGGGGTACCGTCTTCTGGAGCAACACCTACACCGACTTCTCGCAGATCCCCGTCCCACTGCCCTCCGGAGCGCCGCCCAATCCCGGCTTCGCTCTCGACTACTATCGCTACCAGAGCGACGCCAACGCCTCATTCCTCGACGAACAGCTCACCGTGCTGCGCCGGCTCTGCCCGCAGCACTTCATGACCACCAACAACGCCGGCCTGGTCGACAACCTGAACCTGCGCGACCTCTATCGCAACCTCGACTTCGCCTCGGCCGACAACTATCCCAGCTTCTTCGCCATCATCCTCGCCGACTCCGGCACCTCGCTCCCGCCCGAGGCCATCGCCGCGCTCGCCGCACTGGGCCATGACTCCGCACGCGGCCTCAAGGACGGCAAGCCCTTCTTCATCATGGAAGAACAGAGCGGCAAGGCTGGCCAGCCCTTCTTCACGCCGCAACCCGAACCCGGCCAGCTTCGCCTCTGGAGCTATCAGGCCGTCGCTCACGGCGCCTTCGGCATCAACTATTTCCGCTGGGATACCGCCGTCTTCGGCGCCGAAGAGTATTGGCATGGCCTGCTCCGCCATGATCGCTCGCACAGCCCAGGCTTCGATGAAATTGTGCAGACCATCCGCGAACTGAAGACCCTCGGGCCGGAAGCGCTGCATGCCTCCTGTGATGCCGGCCTCGGTCTTCTCTACGACCTCAGCTCCGACTGGGCTCTCGGCTTCCAGCCCGGCCAGCCAAAGCTCAAGTACCTGGGCGAGCTCACCAGCTGGTACGGCTCGCTCGCTGCCGCCGGACGCGGCGTCGATATCCTCGATGGCACCGAAGACCTTTCCCGCTACAAGGCCGTCTTCGCTCCGCTCTCCTATATCGTCAGCGCGCAGCAGGCCGAACGCATCCGGGCCTACGTCCAGGGCGGAGGGCTGTTCTTTTCCGGTGTCCGCCTCGGCGTCAAGGACGAGCACTCCCGCATGGTCGAGACCCCGCTGCCCGGCCTACTCCGCGACGTCATGGGCGTCGAGCTCGAGGACTACCAGCCCATCTACACCGAGACACAAAATGTGAAGTTCTCGGGACCGCTCACCGCTCCCGATGCGCCGGTCCATCTCTGGGCCGACATCCTCGAGCCGAAGACTGCCGAGGTCCTAGCTACCTACACGGGAGGCGCTTATGCGGGCCGCGCCGCCATCACCGCTAACCGCTTCGGCCAGGGCCACGCCGTCTACCTCGGAGCTCATCTCGAAGCCCCCGAGCTGGCCCGCGTGCTGATGACTCTTCTGACCGCACACGGGATACCCCGCGCCTTCGATGCCCCGCGCGGCGTCGAGATCACCAGCCGCTCCGTCGGCCAGAACAGCTGGACCTATTTCCTCAACCATGCGCCGCAGCCACAGCAGGTTCCGCTCGCAATGTCCTACCAGGACGCCTTCGACAGCACGTCCGTCTCAGGCTCATTCTCCTTGCCTGGCTATGGCGTACGCGTGCTCAGGAGCACCCCCCGGAACGGATAAAAACAAAACGCGGAGGCCAAAGCCTCCGCGTCCCTTTTCCATGGTGAAGTATCCGGCTAATCCAGCTTCTCTGCCTCGATGCCGATATTCTTCTCGCCAGCTGCCTTCTTTTCGAAATACTTCTTCACCCACGCCTCGAAGGTCTTGCCGGCTGCCGTATCACGGCCGGTAAAAGCCAATGCGGCGATATCGGCATAGGGGATGCTCAGCTTCGTCCGCTCGGTCGACGGGATGACCCGCACAGCCGAATTCTGCAAATTGGTTCCTGTGCGGCGGTCAAAAATATAGCCGTTGACCTGCTGGCCGCTCTTCAGCGTCAGCGTCACGTCGCCGCGATAATCGAAGGCCTTCTCCAGCGCATCGAAGATCTCCGGTTCGGTCGCCAGCGACGGAATCCAGCCTTCGAGGTTCTCGCGATCGCGTCCGGCAATGTGCTCGATCTCGTCCGCGCTCTGGTGCTTGAGTTGCTCGATGCGCAAGTGCTCCTGCTGTTCGGTCGCCATGGTTAGTCTCCTGCCACCGAGGTTTCAAGCGAGCGTTTTTCCGACGCTGCGGACTGGATCTGCACCAGCGGATGGGAATTAGCCGGCTTCCAGTCATTCAGCAGCTTCTGCGCTTCGGGGTCCGGATAGAGCGAGGGGAACATGTACTTCTTCGCCGTCTCCCAGAAGCCCTTGAGCGAGCCGAAGTTGTAATCGACCGCCGAGGCTTCATGACCGGAGTGCACCATGCAGTTGGCGCACTGCGGATTGCCGCTCTTCGCGCCGTAATTCTCCCACTTTGTGGTTTCCATCAACTCTTTGAAGGTGTCGGCGTAGCCGTCCTGCAGCAGATAGCACGGCTTCTGCCATCCGAAGATGGAGAAGGTCGGCATGCCCCACGGGGTGCATTCAAAATCCTGCTTGCCCATCAAGAACTCGGAGAAGAGCGGATGCGTGTTGAACTGCCAGCTCTTGTTCCGGTTGGAAAGGATCATGCGGAAGAGCTTGCGCGACTTTGCCTTGCCCAGGAAGTGGTTCTGGTCAGGCGCCTTCTCATAGGTATAGCCAGGCGAGACCATCATGCTCTCAACACCAGCGGCCATCAGCTCGTCGAAGTGGGCGCGCACCGAGTTCGGATCGGCACCGTCGAAGAGCGTGGTGTTGGTCGTTACCCGGAAACCGGCAGCAACCGCCGCATGAATGCCTTCCATCGCCATGTCATGGCCGCCTTCGCGGCAGACGGAGAAGTCGTGATGCTCCTTCTGGCCGTCGACGTGGACGGAGAAGGACAGATACTTGCTCGGCTTAAAGAGGTGAAGTTTTTCTTTAAGAAGCAGCGCGTTCGTGCACATATATACGTACTTTTTGCGCGCCACCAGTCCGGCCACAATCTCCGGCATCTTGGGATGCAGCAGCGGCTCGCCGCCGGGAATCGACACCATCGGCGCGCCACACTCTTCCACCGCCTTGAAGCATTCCTCAGGCGTCAGCTCTGCCTTCAGAATATGCGCCGGGTACTGGATCTTTCCGCAGCCCGCGCAGGCCAGGTTACAGCGGAACAGAGGCTCAAGCATCAGCACCAGCGGATACCGCCTGCGCCCCTTCAGCTTCTGCTTCAATACGTAGCTGGCAACCGTCCATGCCTGTGAAATCGGTACGCCCATCGTTCTCCCCTGATCTGAAAAATCAGATCAAAAAACTGTCGATCGAAATGCATCGATCCAAAATTCAAACCCGGGCCTGCAACAAAAACCTGCCGCCCGCTCTTCCCTGAGTGCAACGACTCCGTCCGGAACTGCTAAGCCTTCTGGAGCGCCTTCTTATAGGTCGTCAGCGCAAGCAGCGGGAAGTAGTTCCGGTACAGGTGATACGCCAGATAAAACACCCGCGGGAAACCCGTGCCGGTGTAAATCGCCTGCCGATGTACGTCTTCTCCGGTGCTTTCGTCCCAGGAGCCATCTTCCTCCTGATGCGCCAGCAACCACTTGATGCCCTTGGCTACGGAATCGCTCCGGTCATCACCGGCCGCCAGCAGTCCAAGGATCGCCCATGCCGTCTGCGAAGGTGTGCTCGTTCCCACTCCGCGCGTTGCGGGATCATCGTAGCTTCCGCAGCTCTCACCCCAGCCACCGTCCGCGTTCTGCACCGAGCGAACCCACTCTGCAGCCTGCTGCACCTGCGGTTCGTGGTTCCAGACACCGATCGCCTCGAGGCCACGCAGTACCAGGAAGGTTCCGTAGAGGTAGTTCACCCCCCAGCGGCCAAACCAGCTTCCGTCCGGCTCCTGCTCACTGTAGATGAACTTGATCGCCTTCTCGATGCGCTTGTCTTTGCGTGTATATCCGTAGGCGGCCAGCATCTCGAGCATGCGGCCGGTGATATCTACCGTCGGCGGGTCCAGCATCGCGTTGTGGTCAGCAAACGGGATGTACTGGAAGATCATCTTCGTGTTGTCTTTATCGAAGCTTGCCCAGCCGCCGTTCTTGCACTGCATGGCGAAGAGCCACTCAATCGCCCGCTGCGCCACATCGTACTGATACCGCTCCCGGGGATTATCCACCTTGTTCAACGCAAGCAGAACCTGCGCAGAATCATCAGTATCCGGGTAAAACTCATTGTTGAACTCGAAATACCATCCACCCGGCTCTACACCACGGACCTTGACGGCCCAATCACCCTTATGGCGGACTTCCTTCGAGAGCATCCAGTCCACGGCCTTCAACAGGCGCGGATCGTTGCGTGAAACTCCAGCCTCACCCAGCGCATAGACCGCCTGCGCCGTGTCCCATACCGGAGAAACACAGGGCTGCATGCGGAAGGTCGGCTCGGCATAATCCGGCGTACCGTTCGGCGCATCAATCCCCAGCTTCTCAAACTCATCGATCGCCCGGATCACCTGCGGGTCATCGAGCGAGTAGCCGAGGCAGCGCATGGCGATGATCGAATTCAGAATGCCCGGGTAGATCGCACCGAGACCGTCCGACATCTCCAGACGCTCCAGCATCCACTTCTCGGCTTTCTTGAGCGCAACCTTGCGCAAGGGCCGAATGTGAATCCGTTCCATCCAGTGCGTCATGCGGTCACAGACCAGGAAGAAGTTCCGCCAGCTGATCAGTTTCTTGCGATCGAACTTCAGACGGAGATCGGCATTCTCGCGACCACCGACGAAGAGCTCATCGATGCCCTGCTCGGCAGGAATCTTCTTGAACGGCTTCTTCGCGTACGCGATCGAAAGCGGCACCAGGATGGCGCGCGACCACGACGAAATCTCGTACAGGTTGAAGTAAAACCAGTTCGGAAAAAGTACGATCTCCGGCGGAATAGCCGGTACGGCGTCATAGTCGTACTGGCCGAGAGCGCAGAGATAGATCTTGGTAAAGGTATTACACTCGGTGACGCCGCCATGAGCGAGGACCCACTCCCGGGCCTTCGCCATGGCTGGATGATCGGGGCTCATCCCCATCAGCTTGCCGGCGAAATAGCCCTTCACCGACAGACTGATATTCGAGGGTCCGCCCGGATAATTCGACCATCCGCCATCCGCGTTCTGAAAACGGAGAATCTCCGTCATGGCGCGTTCCATCTTGCCCGCATCGCCACTGCCCAGCAGTACGTGCGCGAAGATGTAGTCCGCCTCGAGCATGGAGTCCGCTTCCAGCTCGCCGCACCAGAACCCGGCCGGGTCCTGCTGCGAAAAGAGATAGTCACGCGACCTTCCGATGGACGACTCTACATCCGCCAGGTCCGCATCAATGCGTCCAAAACGAACCCTGCCCGCTGCGGCAGGGTTCGTGGCCGATGCTGTACCTTTCGTCTGTGTCTCCGCCCCTCGCGTCTGGTGCCCCTTTGCGGGATCGGGGTGCTCGGGTGCGCCGGATTGGGGAAATTCGAATCGTGTACTCATTCTGTCCGAAGCGCCGGCCTGACCTGCGCCAGCTTATGCTGCTTACGGTTAGACCGTCGCCGAGGTTCCACCGGGAGCTGCCTGGATCGCCTGAACGATCTCCGGCGGCAGACCGAAACGTACATTTTCCGGCATGACCTCAACTTCTTCGACCGAACCGTAGCCGCGTTCTTTCAGATAGGCGACCACGTCCTCCACCAGAACCTCGGGAGCCGAAGCACCCGCCGTCACAGCTACCGTCGAGATACCTTCCAGCCATGCAGGATCGATGGCCGTCGAGTTTTCGATGAGATAGCCGTTGGTGCCCAGGTTTTTCGAAACTTCTACCAGACGATTCGAGTTCGAGCTGTTCTGCGAACCCACCACCAGTACCAGGTCGGCGTTGTGAGCCACGTTCTTCACCGCCGTCTGGCGATTTTCGGTCGCGTAGCAGATGTCCTGCGAATGCGGACCGGCAATGTTGGGGAATTTTTCCTTGAGCGCCTGGATGATATCCCGCGCCTCGTCGAGCGAGAGCGTCGTCTGGGTCAGGTAGGCTACGCGGTTCGGATCGGGAACCTGGAGAGCCTGCACTTCTTCGACATTGGAGACCACCTGGGTCACGTCGGGCGCCTCGCCCATCGTGCCTTCAATCTCATCGTGGTCGCGATGGCCGACCAAAACCAGCGAATAGCCCTGCTTGGCAAACTTGATCGCCTCGACGTGGACCTTGGTCACCAGCGGACAGGTCGCGTCGATCACCTTGAGCTTGCGCTCCTTCGAGTGTTCACGCACCGCCGGTGAAACGCCGTGGGCCGAGTAGATGACACGCATGCCCTCGGGCACCTGGTCGATATCATCGACAAAAATCGCGCCCTTTTCCGCTAGTTCATTCACAACAAAGCGGTTATGGACGATTTCCTTGCGGACGTAGATCGGCGCGCCGAAGGTCTCCAGCGCAATCTTCACGATATCGATCGCACGCACCACACCGGCGCAGAATCCGCGCGGCTTGAGCAGGAGAACACGCTTGTCGTTCGAAGAATCGTTGGTCGCGAGACCGGTAGGCGTAAGGGTATCAATGCTAGTGGCTGTCACATCTCTTAGTATACCGTTCTACGCGGGAACGGGACAGTGGCAAACCGCCTACACCCTGAAAAGGTCCTCTGGGCTAAGCTATAGTTCCAGGCCCTGATTTTCCTTGTATTTACGAGAAGACCGGATCTAGCCTTGGTGGCATCATGATCCGCGACCGGTTCACTCCTCTCGCAATCCTTCGGGCATTTGTCGGCGCTTCGGTTGTGCTGCTCCTCTGCGGGCTCTTTGTACCTGCACTTTCGAAAGTCCACGACTTCCTCATTGGCGCGGCCACCGGCGTCCTGATCGGCGCATTCGTTCAGCTGATGGCGCTCGACTCTGTCACCACGAAAGACGATGTCCATAGGCGCGAATCCGAACTCCAGTCCCTGCGCCTGAGTTAAGGTTTGTCTCCGGACCACTTCTGTCCGCCATGACCGGCTGCCCACATGGCCGCCCCGATCTCGTCAAAGAGCCCCATCCGGTCCTTGTCGACACGATAGAGATCGAAATGCGTCCGTCCATCGACAAACCGGAACTCGGCATCCCCACCCAGCTTCGTCAGCACCGCATCCAGCCGGTGCGCTGCCCCATCGAGGTAAAAGGTATCCGCTGTCCCGACGTAGAGGTGAATCTTGCCCTTGAGCGCCGGTCCCCGGTCTGCCCAATCGGTTTCAAGCTCGTGCGCGAGGTCGTAATGGTCGCGCCAGTAGGCAACCACCTCCGGATTGACTGCCCCGGTCTCCCGGTCAAACATCGGAAGCGGTCTCCCATTCGCGCCTCGCGGTGAAAAGACCCACTCGAAAGAGCCGATTTGGCCGCCGTAGTCGCCCAGCACGCGCTCGAGTCGGGCAAAGCTCTCAAAGGTACCGACAACCTTGCCGTCCATGCGGACGAGAGGGTATGGCGTGCCATCCGGGCGATGGTAGACATTCGCGCCCGGTGCATAGAGATCGACACCGGTGAAGTCGTGGAAATCGCTCGGGTCCGGCGAGGTGGACCATGTCCCGCCGAAGACTGTCGGGTAATTCACCTGTAGCTGGAGAGTCGCCCAGCCGCCCGAGGAATGGCCGTTGAGAAAGCGGCCCTCGGGGGTGCCGTTCATGCGGTACTTCGCCTCGAGATACGGAATAAACTCCGAGATCAGCGCTGTTCCCCATGGGCCGTTGTTCGCCGAGTTGGCGAACTCATGGGTCCCCGTGGCCCAGGACTCATCGAGCATGACCCAGATCATCGGCGGCATTTTGTCCTGGGCCATCCGCCCGCGAATCATCTCACCCGTTGCTTTCGCATAGTCCAGACCGCCACCGAAGCCGTGTGTCCAATAGGCGGTCAGATAGCGGTCCCCGGGATGCTCCTCGTATCCCGGCGGCAGGATCACCCAGGCCCGCATGTGCACTGGCCAGCCGAAGAAAGTGCTCAATGCCGGGCTGACAAAATCCTCGAGCCGGGCCGAATCTTCGGTCGTCTGCTTTTCTTTTTCTGCCTGAATTCGCTCATGCGCGGCCACACGCAGTTCCAGCTGAGGCTCGGAACTCACGCCCGGTGTCCAGTTACGCAGCTGGGTCACTGCGCTGATCAGATCTCCCTCGCCACGCCCGGAGTAGGCATACGTGTGCCGTGTATCGAGCACCGCCTGCACTTCGTAATTTCCCGGTTTCAGCGTCGAGAAGCCTGCCGGATAGGCGAGGTCATCGGCATCCACCTCCATGCGATCGCCCGGCTTCAGTCCCACGACCTCTTTTGCGGCCACATATACCGGCTTCGGAGCGAAAGGGTTGTCGTCTATCTCTTTTGCACCTTCTCCCTCGGAAATAAAGATCAGAACACGCCCGGAGAGCGGAGCAGCCGCAGCCTCGCGGCTGAGCGAAACAGAAATAAACACATGCGGCGTAGAGCCGGCCCACACCGGGCAGGCTGCAACGATCAGGATCAGGGCAGGAAGCACACGCAAAATGCGGCAACGCATGACGAGTGATTGTATGTCAGCCGCTGTACCGCTGCAGAAAAACAGCACGACTTTCCGCATCAGGAAATCACAACGGCACAAAAGAAAACGGTCCCGGCCTGATGCAAGCCGGGACCGTCCAATCGAACACTGGATCTACACAGCAGGGGTATTCCGTTCCGTAAACTGCCGCTGGTGCCAGTAGGGATAAATCGGCGTCACCGCGCTTGCCGCATCGAGGCGAGCTATCTGCTCCTCGGTGAGGCGGAATTCCGCCGCAACCAGATTCTGCTTCAGCTGCTCCTCGTTCCGCGCACCGATGATCACGCTTGAAACCGTCGGGCGATGCAGCACCCAGTTCAGCGCGATCTGCGGCACGGTGCGGCCTGTCTCAGCGGCGATCTCGTCGAGCACGTCCACGATCTTGTAGAGGTGTTCATCGGATACCGGCGGCCCGTTCTGCGCGGTCTGCGGCAGACGGCTGTTCTCAGGAATAGGCTGCCCACGGCGGATCTTGCCGGTGAGCCGTCCCCACCCGAGAGGACTCCACACCAGCGTCCCTACCTTCTGGTCGAGGCCCAGGGGCATCAGCTCCCACTCGAATTCGCGGCCTACCAGCGAGTAGTAAGACTGCTGCGCGACGTAACGCGCCCAGCCGTAGCGCTCCGAGATGGCCAGCGACTTCATCAGGTGCCAGCCGGAAAAGTTCGAGCAGGCGATGTAGCGGATCTTGCCCGCCTGCACCAGTCCGTTCAGCGTATCCAGCGTCTCCTCGATCGGCGTCAGCGAATCCACTTCGTGCATGTGGTAGATGTCGATGTGATCCACCTTCAGCCGCTTCAGGCTTGCCTCTACGGCGTTCAGAATATGAAAACGCGATGAACCGACGTCATTGATCCCGTCGCCGAGCCGGTAGGTTGCCTTGGTTGAAATCAGCAGGCGGTCGCGCTTGCCCTTGATCGCCTCTCCGAGCACTTCTTCGGCGTGACCATCTGAATACACATCGGCCACATCGAATAAATTGATCCCCGCATCGAGGCAGATATCGATCAGCCGCGACGCCTCACTTACGCCTGTTTGTCCCCACGCGCGAAAAAACTCAGTTGAACCACCAAAGGTACCGGTGCCGAAACTCAGCGCCGAAACCTTCAGACCGGAATGGCCAAGCAGTCTGTATTCCATGTCTCAATGGATGCGGAACATGGCGTCACGACTCCCATATCCTGCAGATTCCCTGCACTCTGCGCCGCCGCACCTTGCAGCCGCGACGGGACCTTGCGTATAGTTCGACCAAGATCAGTCCTTCTCTTTAAGGAGTGTCAAGATGCCCCCGTCCGACGCAACCGGCGCCGCCTCTATCGGTAAATCTGTGCAGATTCGTGGTGAAGTGAAAGGCAGCGAAGACCTCCTCGTCGACGGCCTGGTTGAAGGCACCATCACCCTTACGGAGAGCCGGCTCACGATCGGCCCCAACGCCCGCGTCAAGGCCAACGTCTCGGCCCGCGATGTGGTGATCCTCGGCGCCCTCGTCGGTGACATTACCGCCACAGGCCGCGTTGAGCTCCGCTCGGGAGCGAACATTCTCGGCGACGTGAAGGCCGCGCGCCTTTCCATCGAAGAGAACGCCATCTTTTCGGGCAAAGTCGATCTCGTCCAGAACGGGGCGGCACCAGCCGCAGCCACCACCCAGCCCGGCGCGCTTCAGGGCGCATCCTGATCTGGAACAGCGTGAAGGCGAGAGTCCATAACGGCCACTCGCCTTCACGCTCATACAACCTGAGCGCTGCAAAGCCCAGGTAACGAGGTAAGATCAGCACGCGTGCTCCGCAGCCTCTTCAAGCGAAATCAGGAACCCGAGCGCAATAGCCCGACCATGCTCTCAGGTCCGCGTATCCCCCGCCACTCGAGCGGCTGGGCTGCCATGCTCAAACACATGAAGGAAGAGGAAGGCCTTCGCGTGCTCGACATCGGACCAACCTCGCCGCAAAATATCAACTTCATCACCGGACTGGGCCATAGCGTCTACATGGGTGATGTTGTCCATGAGGCACTGACTGGTCCCGCCGACGGCTCCTGGATTCTCCCTGTCGACGAGGCCACCGGAAAGCCTGGCTTCGATGTCACCGGCTTTTTTGAGCAGAATCTGAACTTCGGCGGCCGCGAGTTCGACGTCGTCCTGCTCTGGACTACGCTCGACTACCTACCCGAAGGGCTCATCGAGCCGCTCGTCGCACATCTCCATCACTCCGTCTCCAAGGGAGGGCGTATTCTTGCGCTCTTTCACAGCAAGCTCGCAGGCGCCACAGCCTACTGCCGCTATCACCTCACCGAAGGCGATACCATCGAGATGCAGGAGACAGAGCCGCACCCCATTCAGCGCGTCTATACCAACCGCAACATCGAGAAGCTCTTCTCGAAGTACAGCAACTATCGCTTCTTCCTCGCCAAGGACAACCTCTACGAGGTCATCATCACGCGCTGAAGCGCTTCCCTGCGCTGCGGGCCGGTACTTCTTCAGGTCCGGCTGACTTTCCGCCTTCGATCTTCACCGGGCCGCGGCGCTCCTGTTCAACGGTGAACAGCTCTCCCTGCCACGAAACCTCCGCTCCCTGCGGATCATCTCGTGGCCGCAGTCCTTCGGTCGTTCTCCGTCCCAGCCCGTATTTCTGCCTCACCACCCGCACCAGTTCCCTAAGCCGCTCCTGATATGCCTCGGAGGTGAACGCATCCGTCGCATAGCGCCGCTCATAACTGGCCAGCAGCTGCGGAAAGTGATCCTTCACAAATTCGAGAAAGGTTCCCTTCGAGCATGGCTTGAGGAATAACGGATTCGCAGAAAAGAAGCTCGCGTCCGCCTCTTTCGCCCGCCGCGCCACTCCCTCAATGGCTGTCAGGTGATCGGTAATCCCGGGCAGCAGGGGTGAGCACAGGACTCCGGTTCGCAACCGTGCTTCGCGCAGCCGCTTCACCGTCTGGAAGCGAAGATCAGGCCGTGGCGCGCGTGGCTCGAGAATACGCGCCAGCTTCGCATCGGCAGTGGTGATCGTCATGTGGATGACCAGATCATGCCGGCAGGCGATCTCCGTCAGCACATCGATATCCCGCTCAATCAGCGTCGACTTGGTGACGATCCCCAACCGCAATCCGCGCCGCTTCGCAAAGACCTCGAGAATCCCACGCGTCACCCGCGCTCTCCGCTCAATCGGCTGGTAGGGGTCTGTCGCAGTACCCAGCGCAACCTCTTCGCCTGGCTTCAACTTCGCCAGCTCCTGCTCAAGCAGCCAGCGCGCATTCTCCTTGATGAAGATCTTGCGCTCGAAATCCGCCGGGTCGCGTAACTCCAGAAACTCGTGCGTGTAGCGCGCATAGCAATAACGGCAGGCGAACTCACAGCCCCGATAGGGATTGATGCTCTTCGCGAACCAGATCCCTCGTTTTGACACGGAGTGGTTCAAGAGTGAGCGCACCGGCAGCGTCCGGAATTCGATCTGGTATCCCTCCCCAGCCTCGCTCCCCTGAGCAGCAAGACGCGCAATGCCGCTAAGCCTGGATGTCTTCTCCTCGGAAAAGCCCTGCAAATTTCCCTGTCCAAGGATTGGAAACAGCGTCTCGATTTTCGCTTTTTCTTCGCTCATGACGACAACAGTACTCCGGGGCGCGCCCACCGTCAACGGTGAATATTCTGAGGCTTTTGACTCCATCAGAATCCGGCCACGCTCCTTCCGCATCCCATGAAAGGGTAGGATTTCTTCCTATTCCTCAATGGTTTACATAAGGAGCACGCACGCGATGACCGACTTCAAGGGAACCTCTATCACCTGGCTGGGCCACGCCTCCGCCCTCATCACAACCGCTCAAGGGACCCAGATCCTCATCGATCCGTTCTTCGCTCAGAGCCCGACCTTCCCCAAGGATTACGTGCTCCCTGAGAAGCTCGATCTGGTGCTCCTCACCCATGGCCATTTCGACCATATCGCCGATGCAGAACCGCTTGCGAAGCAGTACAAGTCGCAGGTGGTGGGCATGGTCGAACTCGCAGGCTGGCTGGCCTCGAAAGGTGTGGAGAACACCGTGGGGATGAATCTTGGCGGAACATACAGGTTCAAGGATGTTGCCATCACCATGGTCGAAGCCAAGCACAGCGCCTCGATCCAGGACGGCGACAAGACTCTGTATGCCGGAGTCGCAGCCGGCTTTATTCTCACCATCGACAATGGCCCGGTGATCTATCACGCCGGCGATACTTCGCTCTTCTCCGACATGAAGCTGATCGGTGAGCTCTACCAGCCGGAGATCGGTCTGCTCCCCATCGGCGATCACTACACTATGGGACCGAAGGCTGGCGCCATCGCGGCACAATATCTCGGGCTCAAAACAGTGATTCCCATTCACTGGGGAACTTTCCCTGGACTCACCGGCACACCTGCAGAGCTTCGGAAGCATCTTGCCACCGGCATTGAGATAACCGAACTGGCTCCAGGTGAAACCGCAAAGTAAACGCTGCCCTGCAGACACCCAAAGGCCCGGCCATGACTGGCCGGGCCTTTGGGTGAAAATACCTTTATGTTACTTTCTGCCGGTCTGCTTCTTTGCTGAAGTTCGTTTCACCGCGCGTGTCCGAGGCTTAGCAGCTATAACAAGTTTCTTACGGCCGGTAGCTGACCTTTTTACCGCTGGTTTCTTCTTAGGTATAACTGGAGTGACCACGGACTTATGACGCCCGCGCGATTTCTTGGCCCATGTACCTAAGAGAGTCCTGGCCTCTTGTAAGGCGACTATCTGCTGGTCAATTTCCCGGAGAATCAACTCGATCTGCACCTGTCCTCCCATACGACTCCTGAATGAAAACGGCTTGCCGGCAACACAGATAACCATGCTGCCCGTTCAATGCTTTGGAGATACTGCGCAAGCATAACCGCGACTGAGTGTGTTGCCAAGTCCGGATGGTGTAATTTCTACGCTTGGACTTAGGTCAGCATTACGAAGGACTGCTGTTGACATTACGAACGATCTACCCGCTCTCCCCTTCTATCGTGCAAACGGATGTATTCCACCAGGAGAGCGTCGTTATTCTTCCTGTCCCGATGCCGAACGTGAAGAGCGTGGTGCCGGAATCGAATATCCGTCGCCACCATGTGCGTAATCTCGCCCTTCCCGCTCCCGCATGGCATAAACCGATGCACCAGTCGGAGCATTTCCGTCCTGCGTATAACGGCGCAGTTCTTTGACCGTTTCCACCTTGTCACGCGCATATTCGCTGGCTAACCGCGTCAACGCGTAGGTCACGATATCGCTGTGATGGAGCCCTTCCATCTCCGGATCGCGGCGGAAGTTCAGCCACAGGCGATGCACCAGCTGTACATCCTCGGCCTGCAGCTGCGGCGCATGCGGGCCGATATGGAAGGCCTGCGCCTCGCCATCCGGCATCACGACGTAGAAGGTGAACTGCCGCTTCGGTTCGGGCAGGCTCTCCCACGCCTGCCCGACATGATAGGCCTGCTCCTGTGCTGACATCTTCGTCGAGAGGCCGGAGACCAGCGCAGACGCCTCGAGCTTGCTTGCTGTTTGCACCAGAGCTGCGAAAATATCGCCCGCCGGAACCACCAACAGTGAAATATGCTTGCCGAAGCTCTCCGCAACCGACACAGCCTTGGTGAAGAGCATCTGCTCGTGCTCGCTGAAGGGTTGCTCGTCGATGATCTCCGGACCACCGGCTCCCATCATGCGCACCGTCATCACCACCACGTCCTGCTCGTCGGTGTTGGTGCGGGAGAGTGCCCACTTGAGCGCGAAGGGATTTCCCGAATCGCGCATGGTGACGAGCATGGCTCCCGGATTGATCTCCAGCGCCTCCCGGTTGATTGCCTCCGGGTGCTCGAGCTGGAAGTGCTCCTTCATCTGCGCCGCGGTCGCAGCCTGTTTCTTCAGGTTCTTCTGCTCGGAAATCGAAAAGATCACAAAGAACGTCGCCGCAAAGGCAATGCCGCTCTCTGTAGCCACACTCTTGGTGAACAGGTTCACGATCGCCGTCGTGAATAGAACAAGAAAGACGGAAAACAGTCCGACCGGAAACTCTGTCTTGCCAATCTTGAGATTGATCGGCACCTTCCAGCCGCGCTCGCCCTTGAACTTCCAACGCAGCACCAGCATGGCCAGGCTGTTGAAAGTGAAACTCCAGATCACACCGAAGGCATAGGCCTCGCCGAGCGTGATCACGTTGCCCCGGCTCACGATGATGGTGAACAGCTGCAGCGCCGTCACCAGGTTCACAATGCGGTAGCTCGTGCCGTACTTGTGATGCGGCTTGCGGAACCAGTCTGTAAGCACGCCGTCTTCGGCCACGCGCATCAGAACGCCGGTCGAGCCGATGATCGAGGTATTGATGGCGCCCGAGAGGATCAGGAAGCCGACGAGCACCACGAAGACGCGGAAGATAATCTTCAGCGTCAGCGGCCCGACCATATACATGGCCAGACCGGCGATCAGGTTGTCGCGATAGAGCGGAATGCGCACCGAATCGGGAATGATCATGACCGCCAACAGCGAGACGATGCCGGTAAAAACAAAGCTGTAGATGGCAATAACGATCGCCGCGCGCTTCAGGTTCCTGAGCTTGGGGTGTTCGATCTCGCGGTTGACCTGCGCAAGCGTCTCTTCACCGCTCATCGCCAGCACCGAGTGACCAAATGCCATCAGGATGCCGAAGAGCCCCAGGGAGCCGGCCAGTTTCGTGCCGGAGAGGAAGCCCAGGGCATCTTTCGAGAAGTGCAGATTCGACGGCACAGGCAGCGGCGGCAGGGATACGTGCCGGAGAATCGCGGTCACAATGCCCCAGCCCAGCAGCAGCACGACCATAATGGTCGTGATCTTCATCACCTCGAGAGCCTTATCGCTCGACTCCTCGATGCCCTTGATGTTCTGCCACCAGTAATAAATAGTTACGGCGATGCAAAAGACAGCAGAGGTCTCGTCCACCGGGAACTGCCAGGCCGTTTGTCCGTGCACCAGAGCCGCGGGCAGCCAGCCATGCAAGGCTCCCTGCTGCATCAGCTCATTCATCAGCCCGGTGATGTACTGGCCGGCTGAGACGCCGGAAATAGGACCGGTGAGGATGTAGTCGAACATCAGCGCCGAGACGCTGAGCTTGGCAAATGTGCCGCCGAGCGCTTCCTTGACCACGCGGTAGACTCCGCCGCGGGTAAACATGGAACAGCTCTCAACGTAGACCGCACGTACGGCGAAAGAAAAGAGCATGACGCCGAGGATGAACCACGGCGCGGCTTTACCTACCGCCTCTTCCGCGATGCCTCCGGCATAGAAAGCCGAAGAGCCCAGGTCGTTCAAAACGACCGCTGCTGCCCTCCAGAACGAAATGAAGGTCAACATGACCGAGGAGGCTACAACAAGCCTGACTCGATTCGATTGCGGAGCGGAAAAAGTTTGTCCGGATGACATGGAATGTGGGCGAAGACTGTGGGTCAGAATCGGATGCCGGTACTATCTTTCATCTACCGGCCGGCGATCTTTCGTCCTGACGCTCTCGCTGAGTGTATGACCCACCGGCGAGCACGTCAATCGAATCGTCCCCTCCGTTACTTCTCTAGCAGCTCGGCAAAATCCTCAATAAAGCTGATGACTACCACCACGGCCGCACCTGCCAGTCCCAGAAAAAATAAACCGGTCAGCAGATGCATCCCGAATTGAGCTACTGCAATCATCTGTCTGATTGTACCTCTGCTTTCTGTCTTCGGCGTCCCATCTCCGGATACCCTCGGAGATGTTACACTCGCGCTGAATGGCCGTGGCAACCGACACCAGCAAATCCAGCGTGCCGCAAGCCCTTCGCCGTAGCGGGAGATGGCCCTCCGTTACCGCTGTGGTGCTCGCCCTGCTCGCAGCCTGCCTGCTCGATCTCCCCTTCCCGATTGCCGGACCGCTGCCTCCATGGCGCGCCTCGTTTGCGTGGATCGCGCTCATTCCGCTGATCGTTGCGATTCTCCGCCCCGCAGCTTCGGGAGCCGCGCACTTTCTGCGCCGCAGCGCTCTCACCGGGTACGTCTGCGGCATTGCGTGGTATGCGCTCAATTCCTACTGGATCGAGCGCACCATGCATCTCTACGGCAATGTGCCGGTCCCTGGCGCCATCGGCATTCTCCTGCTCTATGCGTTGATTCTCGGCCTGTACTTCGCGCTCTTTGGATTCCTGCTGGCGCTGGTGCGCTCCGTTACCCGCAGCATCGTCCCGGCACTGGGGCTCGCGCCGTTTGCCTGGGCTGCAGTGGAACTGGCCGCTTCCCGCGTTACCTGTGTGCCATGGGATCAGTTCGGCTACTCGCAGGTGGACAACCTGCTCCTGACTCGACTGGCTCCCTTCACCGGCGTCTACGGCATCTCGTTTGTGCTGGTGGCCGTCAACGCAGTGCTCGCAGCCGGGTTTCTGGTGAAGCCGGTGCGCCTGCGTCTTGCGCTGGCCGCGGCTGGCATCGCAGCGGCTGCATTATTGCAGGCCGGCACATGGATGCCTGTTGCCCCCGCGAAGACAGAAGCAACGGCCGTGCTGCTGCAGCCGGACTTCAGCGTGGATGAAGACCACGACTGGCCCGGCACCGAGTGGGACCAGAACATCGGCCGATTCCTGGCACAGAGCTCCAACACGCTGACCCCGTACTACACCGGCATGCCGAGTCCGGCGAAAACATTGCATGCGGCTCCCGCCGCGCCCGCTCCACCGATCTCGCTCATTGCCTGGCCGGAGGCGCCATCCCCCTTCGAAGAAACCGATCCGCGCTTCCTCACGGCCATGCACCAGCTCGCGGCGAATACCCACGCCGGCATCATTGTCGGCCTGCCCGCCGCCGACTGGGCGACGGACAGCCGAGGACGGCAGTATGTCCAATATTTCAATTCGGCAACGATTTTCAACACAAGTGGCGACCGCATCGGGCGCTATGACAAGATTCATCTCGTGCCCTGGGGTGAATACATCCCGTTCAAAGATCTCTTCTTCTTCGCGCACAAGCTCACACGCCAGGCCGGCAACTTTACGCACGGAAATCATCGCAGCGTCTACTCACTGAATGGTCATCGCTACGGAGTTTTCATCTGCTATGAGTCGATCTTCGCGGATGAAGTCCGGCACTTTGCAGATAACGGCGCCGAAGTCTTCGTCAATATTTCCGATGACGGCTGGTACGGCGACACCAGCGCCCCGTGGCAGCACCTGAACATGGCCCGCATGCGCGCCATCGAGAACCACCGCTGGCTGGTGCGCGACACCAACACCGGCGTCACCAGCGTCATCGATCCCGAAGGCCGCCTGCTGACCAGCGCGCCGCGCGGCATCTTCACCTCGCTTGCCGTGCAGTACGGTTTCCGGAACGACGTGACCTTCTATACCCGCCACGGCGACCTCTTCGGTTACACGTGTGTGATAATCACACTGGGCGTGGTGCTGCTGCTGGGTAAGCGGCGCATCCGATTCCAGCCCTGAAGACAGGTCCCGATCTCGTGTTGAACGATCTCGAATTCGCCTACGCTCCGGTACGCGAAAAAGTCCGTGGCCTGCGGGAGTACCTTTGACCCCGCCCGCCTCAAGTCTGATCTAGCCGAGATCGAGCAGAAGCTCTCCGATCCCAGCCTCTGGTCGAACCCCCAGCTCTCACAGCCGCTCATGCGCGATCGCAAGCGTTTTGAAGCGCTGCTGGCCGATGACGCGGAACTAGAGCGCCGTTCCGGCGATGTCGATGCGTATTTCGATCTGGCCCGGGAAGGCGAATCTGTCGAAGCCGAGCTCAAGCGCGAAATCAATTCGCTGAACGAATTTGCCGAGGCCATGGAGGCCCGCACGCTCCTCTCCGGCGAAACCGATGCGCTCAACGCGATTGTGACCGTGCATCCCGGCGCCGGCGGCACCGAGAGCCAGGACTGGGCCGAAATGCTGATGCGCATGTACCTGCGCTGGGCCGAACAGCAGGGCTTCAAGACGGAAATGAACGACTACCAGGATGGCGAAGAGGCCGGCATCAAATCCGCGACCTTCACCATCACCGGGGAATACGCCTTCGGCATGCTTTCCGGTGAAACCGGCGTGCATCGCCTGGTCCGCATCTCGCCCTTCGATCAGGCGAAGCGGCGGCACACTTCATTCGCGTCGGTCTTCGTCTCGCCGGAAATCGACGACTCGATCCAGATCGACATCAAACCGGATGAACTTCGCACCGATACGTACCGCTCCGGCGGCAAGGGCGGCCAGCATGTGAACACCACGGACTCGGCTGTGCGCATCACGCATCTTCCCACCGGCATTGTGGTGCAATGCCAGAACGAGCGCTCGCAGCACAAGAACCGCGAGAAGGCAATGAAGATGCTGCGCTCGCGCCTCTACGAGTACGAGCTCGAGAAGAAGAACGCAGAGACGAAGAAGCTCGAAGACTCGAAGCTGGACATCAACTTCGGCTCACAGATTCGCTCGTATGTGCTGCAGCCCTATCGCATCGCTAAGGATCACCGCACCAAGGTTGAAGTGGGCGACGTGGACCGTGTGCTCGACGGCTATCTCGAGCCCTTCATCCGCGGGTACCTGCTGCTCCGCCGCAATGGCGGCGTGCCGTCGGTGGTCGATAGCGGCGACGATCTGGAGTAATTGCGATGAATGAGCCCCAGCTGATCCAGCAGATTCTCGAGACGACGAAAATCATCGCCGTGGTCGGCCTGAGCGACAATCCTGCGAAGGCCTCGCACGGGGTCTCGAAGTTCATGCAGTCGCGCGGCTACCGCATTGTCCCGGTCAATCCGGCGATCGAAAGTGCACTCGGCGAAAAGTCCTACCCTTCGCTCGAAGAGGCCGTCGTGGCACTCGCTGCGGAAGGCATGAAGGTCGATCTCGTGAATATCTTCCGGCTGCCGCAGCATCTTCCACCGATCATTGACGATGTGATTCGCCTCAATCTGTCTGCCATCTGGATACAGGAAGGCATCGTGAATGAAGAGGCAGCGGCGAAAGCAGAGGCGCATGGCGTGAAGGTGGTGATGGACCGCTGCATTCTCAAAGACCGCATGGCTGCCGGATGGCAGTAGGACTGAGCACAGTCTCCGCACCATCTGCGACAATGTTGCTGCTATGACCCAGAGCCATTCCTCGCAGCCTGTCCTTAAGCCAATTCGCGCCGGCGTTATCGGCTTCGGTCTCGGCGGACGTATCTTTCATGCCGCCGTCATCGCCGCTACGCCTGGCCTTGAGCTTGCCGCTGTGGTGCAGCGCAGCAGTAAATCCGCGGCAGAAGTCTATCCTGACATCGCCATTGCTCATTCCCTCGATGAGCTGCTCGCGGACGATTCGATCCAGCTGGTTGCGGTCAGCTCACCCAGTGGCGACCACTACGCGCATGCGAAGCAGTGTCTCGAGGCGGGCCGGCACGTCATGGTCGATAAGCCCTTCACCCTGACCTCGGCCGAAGCACGCGATCTGATCGATCTGGCAACAAGCAAGGGGCTGGTCCTCGCGCCGTATCAAAACCGCCGATGGGATGGCGACTTCGTCACGCTGAAGCAGGTCCTGGCCTCAGGCGCGCTTGGACGCATCGTCACTTACGAATCGCACTTCGACCGCTTCCGCCAGGAATCGCGCACCAACTGGAAGGAAAACGGTGTGCCCGGCGGCGGGCTGCTCCTCGACCTCGGCCCGCACCTCATCGATCAGGCTTGCTCGCTCTTTGGCAATCCTGAAAGCGTCTGGGCCGATGTGCGCATCGACCGCGAAGGCAGCATGGTCGTGGATGCTTTCGACATCGAATTGAAGTTTGCCCACGGCCTCTCGGCATGGCTGCGTTCTTCGCTCACCGCATGCTTCCGCGGACCGCGCTTCCTTGTTCATGGCACCCAAGGGAGCTTTGTAAAGTGGGGACTCGACCCACAGGAGCCGCAGCTTCTTGCGGGTATGGAGTTTACCGATGCGGGCTTCGGCGAAGAACCGGAATCCGACTGGGGCACACTCCACATCGACGGCAAAGCAGACGAGCGTGTCCCGACCGTGCGCGGCGACTACCGCAGTATTTATGCCAATCTCCGGGATGCCATCCTGGGCATCGCACCGCTCGAGGTTACGGCTGAGCATGCCTGGCGTACCGCACGCATCATCGAACTGGCCATCGAATCCAGCCAAACCGGCCGGCGTTTCACTTATCCGGATTGAGCCCTGCAGCAGGAACCTACTGCGGGCCCTTAGCCTTCGCTTCTTTCAGGCGGCGGATCTCCTCCATCCGCTGCCCGAGAAGTTTTTCGCGGCCTTCCGCAGTCGGGTGATACCAGCGCCGTCCGCGCAGGCGATCAGGCAGGCACTCCATATCTGCCACCTTGCCCGCTTCGTCATGCGCATATTTATAACCGTGACCGTAGCCTAATGTTTTCATCAGGCCGGTTGGCGCGTTGCGAAGGTGCAGCGGAACAGGCTCAGCGCGGTTGTGCTCGATCTCATCGAGGATTTCGCCATAAGCCGTGTAGACAGCATTCGACTTCGGCGCCAGGGCAAGATAGACGACGGCCTGCGCCAGCGCCAGATCACCCTCCGGCGAGCCGAGAAACTCCATCGCTTCCCGCGCAGACAGGGTCAGGTTCAACGCCTCGGGCGAGGCAAGGCCGATATCTTCGACGGCCATGCGCACCACGCGGCGAGCAATGTACATCGGGTCTTCACCAGCCTGCATCATGCGCCCTAACCAATAGAGCGCCGCATCGGCATCGGAATTGCGCACCGACTTATGCAATGCAGAGATGAGGTTGTAGTGTTCCTCACCCTTCTTGTCATAGAGCAGTACACGCTGCTGCAATGCTTCGACAGCAAGATCCTTCGTGATGGTCTTCTCGCCGCGCGCCTCGGCCAGCTTTGCCGAGACTTCGAGAGCATTCAGCGCATTGCGCGCATCGCCGCTTGAGTACGACGCCAGCGTAATCAGCGCATCATCCTCCGCGCCGATCTGCATCCGCCCGAGACCACGCTCTTCATTTTCGAGAGCGCGGCGCAACAGTGTGAGCAGTTCTTCTTCGCTCAGCGCCTGCAGCGTGTACACGCGGCAACGAGAAAGCAGCGCGCCGTTGATCTCGAACGAGGGGTTCTCGGTCGTCGCGCCGATGAGACGAATCGTCCCGTGCTCCACGTAAGGCAGAAAGGCATCCTGCTGCGCGCGGTTGAAGCGGTGAATCTCGTCGATAAAGAGGATGGTGCGCGAGCCGAACTGCGCGGCCTTCTCCGCATCGACCATCACCTGCTTGATTTCCTTGATCCCCGACATGACCGCCGAGAACTCGATGAAGGTGGCATGCGTGGCATGGGCGATGATCTTGGCCAGAGTGGTCTTCCCTACGCCGGGAGGCCCCCAGAAGATCATGGATGCAGGATCGTCGCGCTCGATCTGCACGCGCAGCGGTTTGCCCGGCGCAAGCAGATGCTTTTGCCCTACATACTCTTCAAGATTGCGTGGACGCATGCGCTCGGCCAGCGGCGCAGCGAGATTGCCGGAAGAGGCCAGATCCGGTGTCGGTTGAAAGAGGCTCATCGCGCACCTCCACGCTGGCGTGC
The DNA here is from genome assembly GCF_004123295.1 of Silvibacterium dinghuense. Taxonomy (NCBI): domain Bacteria; kingdom Pseudomonadati; phylum Acidobacteriota; class Terriglobia; order Terriglobales; family Acidobacteriaceae; genus Silvibacterium; species Silvibacterium dinghuense. The sequence goes on from NZ_SDMK01000002.1 coordinate 770,799, forward strand.
TGCTTCATAGAGCAGCACGGAGCCCGCAACGGCTACGTTCAGCGATTCGACAGGACCAGGCATGGGAATAGTCACACGTGCATTTGCCCGCTCTACGAGCGAAGCTGCCAGGCCTGCGCCTTCGTTGCCCAGCAACAAAGCAGTTGGCTGCGTAAAATCCCAGCTTGTGGCAGAGCCGCCATCGACTGCCACCGCGGCTACCGTCTTGATGCCCCGTGCTTCCAATGCTGCAAAGAATTCACTTTCCTTTGCCGTCACGCACGACAGACGGAAGGCTGACCCGGCTGATGCACGCAAAACTTTCTGATTAGCTACGCTCACGGTGCCTGGCAGCATGACAAATCCTGTAGCGCCAAATGCCTCCGCCGAGCGGATCAGAGTGCCGAGATTTCCCGGGTCCTGCAGACCACCCGAGACCATCACCAGCGCCGGTCCTCTACGATCGAGCACCTGGTTCAACGTCCAAAGCGGCAGCCGCACCAGCGCAGCCACGCCCTGTGGCGACTCAGTATGCACGGCGCTGGCAAAAACATCCGGAGCAACAGCCAGCAGTTCCGCATCCGTGGGCAGGTGCAGCCGTGCGAGCCTGGCCTCCTGCCCCTGCTCCACGAAAACAGTCGAAAACTTCAGCCCGCTTGCAGCGGCTTCGGCGAGCAGATGCTCGCCTTCGATTGCGATATCCCCGGCAGCCGACACGCCCGCGCGCAATTCCTTCACACGTGCATTCTGTCGGCTCTGGATCAATCGTGGCGCGGCCATGGGCATTTATGGATTCTATCGCTCCCAGCCCCTGCCCCTCTGTGGACAGCCTGTGGCATAGAATTGACGTGTCGTACCTGTTCCGGACGGATGCCGTCCTCGAGAAGCCCAAGAACCGCCGGACAGCCATGTTTTCTTTGAATGGGAGCCACCTTGTCTGCAGAGATTCTGCGCATCCATCCGGATGAGCCCGAGCCGGATCGCGTGCAATACATTGCTTCGTGCCTGAAAAGCGGCAAAGTTGTCGCCATGCCCACGGATACGTTCTACGGGCTGGCTGTCGACCCCGTGAACCTTCGCGCGGTCGAGCGTATTTACGAGATCAAACGCCGGCTCAAGCACAAGCCTCTCTCTCTGCTCATCGCCAATGTGTCTCAAGCCTACGAACTGGCGAGAGAGACCGGCTCCACGCTTGACCGCCTTGCCGAGCGCTTCTGGCCTGGCCCGCTGACGCTGATCGTCAAGGCCGGCTCCAAGCTGCCGCTGCGCAGCACTGCCAACACCGGCAATGTGGCTATCCGCGTGCCCGATGCCGCTATCCCGCGTGCCGTGGTCGAGGCCTTCGGCCTGCCCATCACCGCGACCTCGGCCAATCTGCAAGGCATGCCCGAGTGCACCTACGCAGCAGGCGTCCGCGATCAGATCGGCGACCGCATTCCTGTCATCGTCGACGGCGGCCCGACCGGACGCAGCCTGCCCACCACCATCGTCGATCTTTCCGGCGGCGAAGGTACCTGGCAGATTCTCCGCGAAGGCGCCATCCCGACCCACGAGATCGCTCTCGCTCTACAAGCCTGATCCACCCCGCGTCTTCGCATGATCGTCCCGGCTTCCAATCTTCGACATCTCCACTCGCCGGCGGGTTCAACCCGCCGGGGCCGAAGCCGGGGCAAAATGATTGCCCTGCTCCTCCTGCTGCTGTTCGTCGCAGCGCTGGGCTGGACTGCCTGGGTCTACAGCCAGGTTCTCAACTATGCTCACCGCGACGAGGCCCGTCCGGCCGACGCGATCGCCGTCTTCGGCGCAGCCGAGTATGACGGCCGGCCCTCGCCCGTGCTTAAAGCCCGCCTGGATCACGCTCTGGCGCTCTACCAGGAAAAACTCGCGCCCATCATCGTCACCCTCGGCGGAGGCGATCCCGCAGACCTTCATTCCGAAGGCGGAGTAGGCCATGATTACCTGCTGGGCCACGGCGTGCCGGAACGCGCCATCATCGCGGAAACCGAAAGCCGCAATACGGAACAATCCACCCGCCGTCTCGCTGTCATCGCCCGCGCAAACCAGTTGCACACGATCGTAGTGGTCAGCGACGGCACGCATCTCTTCCGCACCCATGCGTTGTGCGAGAGCCTTGGTCTCACCGTCTTCACTTCTCCCCGGAGCATGGGCAAAGGCCTGAGCCGGCAAGAAGAAGCGGAACGCATCGGGCACGAGGTTCTCAGCTATACGGCATGGCGTTTGCGGCGGATGATCGGCTTCGATCGCACTCCGCCGGGAGCACCCTAACTAAGACGTATCTACCTATAGCTACAAGAAAGGGTTGTCATTTCGACCGGAGCAGGACGGTTTTTGGTCCTGCGGAGTGGAGAAACCTGCAGTTCTGCCTGGGCCGGAGAAAACTGCAGGTTCCTCCGCTACGTTCGCCTTACGGCTCACTCCGGTCGGAATGACAATGCGCAATAAATATAAGTCGCTTATTTTCAGTCTGGATATAGGGGGATACGCCCTAAAACGAAAGCATCCCCGCCAGCAGGAATCCGGCCAGGGCCGCCGCGCAGGTGGAGAGAAAATTCACCGCATCGTTATTCAGCCGCCCTGCGCGCTCGAGCGTCGCACCGAGCAGGCTATCCACAAAGAGCCCCAGGATTCCTGCTCCGGCCGCAATCGCAGCCTCCAGCGGGCGCAGCGGCAGGACCAGACCCGCCAGCAGCGCGATCGCCATAGCTCCAAGGCAGCCTGCTAGCGTCCCTGCCACAGAAATCGCGCCGTCGGTGCCCGGAGCGACCCGCCTCCCGGTCGTGATCATCAGTGGTTCGCCACCCAGCACAGCTCCCAGTTCCGAGGAAAGCGTGTCCGCCGTCGCCTCGGCCATCGCTGCGACCGAGGCCACCAGCAGCGGCCTCCCCAGGATCGCCAGTACCGGGACCGCACCACGTAACCAGACCACAGGCATCACCACCAGTGCGGCCATCCCCAGATTTGCCGCCACCTGCGAGGCCGAACGACCACCATGGCCCTCGGCAACGGCCAGCTTTTCCTTCTTCGTTTTTCCAAACTTTGTCGCCGCAAAGGTCAATACAAAAAGCGCCGCCAGCGGCCACAGAAGCGTCCTCCAGCCTGGCTGAGCCAGGTAAAGTGTCACAGTAAACAGGCCGCCCGTCGCAGCCGCCCCGGGTGTCGCGGCCCGCAGCCCAAGCACCAGCAACGCAAATCCGGCCCCAATGGCTACTGCCTGCCCGAAGAGCCATAAGCCGGCCGAATTCCGCGCTTCCAGCACACCCGGAACAGAGGCCAGCGTTCCCAGCAGGCACACCGCCAGCACTGCCCATGACTGCCAGCTCAGGGATTGCAACCCTGCTACCGTTCGCACCTGTTCCTGCTTCTCCACGCGCTTTTACCTCTTATCGGAATCGCCGCCTGCTAACTTTTCGGCGGCCAGGATTTACCTTCTCAGCTTTCCTTCCCCCCTTCTGTTAAGTCAAACCCTACGGTGATTTACAATCGAATTTCCATCGGGTTTCGCTCTTCTATTCACGGAAGGCGGCGGGCATCGATCCGGAACGATCGTGGAGTGAGGTATTTACGAGTGCAGAGTATGAAATGGCTGGCAGCCGCGTCGCTGCTGGTTCTGGCCGGTCTCACGGGTTGCGGTAGCCAGTATCGTCCCGTTATCAATCAGGTAACCGGCACAGGTCCCGCGTCGGAGCCGACAGCCTATGCCGTGGTCGTTTCGCAGCCTGAGCTGACCCCTCCCAGCAGCCTGGCCACCACCAAGCCGCCCTGCCCGACCACGCAATATTCCGATGCGGGCATCGTCACTCTGTACGATTTCTCCGGCGACAGCGTCATGGCGCAGGCTCAGCTCGGCACAGGCCCGCTCGGCTTTGCCTTCAATGCCTCCGGCAGCGATGCCTATACGCTTAACTGCGACAACACGATGAGCACCATCCCCATCTCCCAATCGCTGCAGACGAAGAACGTGCTGAGCAGCACCTTCTTTTCCGGCGCCGCGCCGATCAATGCCCTTGCTGCCAGCGCCAGCGAGTATGTCGTCGAAGAGGCCCGCGACGCCGTCGCTGCCTACAGCGGCAGCCCTGCTGCGCTCGTCCAGGAAGTCACGGTTGCGCCCTCCGTGGTCAACGTCACCGGCATCAATTCCGGCGCCCGTATTTATGCCATCAGCCAGGGCAACAGCTCCAACAGCCTGGCCTGGGGAAGCTGCTCCGATCCGTCTTCCGTCTCGACGAACGGTGAGGCAGACGGCATCGAAGTCTCTACGAACACCGTCTCTTCGCAGCTCCAGCTCGGCATCTGCCCGGTCTACGCTGTTACTTCGGCGGACGGCCTGCGTACCTTTGTGCTGAACCGCGGCAGCGGCACGGTCACAGTCATCAATGCGCAGTCGAATTCGCTCGATACGAATTCGAACTCCTCCTATCTCGGCTCGACTGCCACCATCAATCTCTGCAACACCTCTAATTCCACCAGCGGCATCACCGCTTCCTGCGGCGCACAGCCTGTCTACGCCGCCTTCTACACGCTCGGCGACCTGCTGGTGACTGCCAACTACGGCAACAACACCATGAGCGTCATCGATGTCTCCACGGATATCTACGGCAACGACAGCTCAACCTTCGGCAAGATTGTCGGCACGATCAGCACCGGCGCCAATCCCGCTGCTCTCACCATCCTCGGCGACGGCAGCAAGGTCTACTCGGCAAACGAGGGTGACGGCACGGTGACTGTCGGCAGCCTCACCAGCTACACGGCGCAGTCGACCATCACGCTGCTTGGAACAGCCACCTCCAACAACACCATCTCGGACACGGCCATCCTGCAGCCCCGAGTCATCGACTCGATCTACAACTACCCCTCCGGCCGCGTTTATGTCGGCGCTCCGAACAGCGAGTATCTGAACATCATCGATACGGAATCCGACACGATCACCGCCTACCCGGCGGTAGAAGGCCAGATCGTCGATCTGCACACGACCACGCAGTATGCCGGCGGCACCTGCACGGCAACTTCAACCACTGGCGCTGAAACCTATTGCAATCAGATCCTGACCAGCCATAGCTACGGCTCTGGTACTCCATAGCCAGAAACTTATGGAAAGAACAAAGGGCGGCCGAATGGCCGCCCTTCTCTTTTCTCCGAAGTCGGGAGACTCTACATCAGGTTCACCGCATCCACATCCACAATCAGGTTTCGCCGTGGAACTCCAGCCGCATCGGCATGCGCCAGCATCATCCGCAAGGTGCGAGCCAGCGCTGAACGCTTCTCTGCCTTCAGCACCAGGTGAAAGCGGTAGATCCGCTTGATCCGCGCCAGCGGAGCCGTCGCAGGCCCAAGCACCCGCACACCGTCGAGTTGCGTCTTCTGGAACCACCGCCCCAGCGTCGCCGACCAGCCGGCGGCCTCTTCCAGGTGTGGGCTCTGGATGATCACATTTGCCAACGCTGCGTAAGGCGGATAGTGCATCCAGCGCCGGTATTTCATCTCGCGCTCCACAAAACCATGAAAGTCATGCTTCGCCGCACACTGCACGGCATAGTGGTCGGGATGGTAGGTCTGCACCAGCACCGTACCGGGCAGTTCACCGCGTCCGGCGCGGCCTGATACCTGCGTCAGCAGCTGAAAGACCCGCTCCGCAGCACGAAAATCCGGCATCCCCAGCGCGTGATCGCAGCCAACTACGCCGACCATCGTCACACCGTGAATATCGTGCCCCTTGGCGATCATCTGCGTGCCGACGAGGAGGTTGATTTCGCCTGAGTGCAGCCGCATCAGCAGCCGCTCCATGTCATTGCGCCCGCGCACGGTATCGCGATCCATCCGTCCGATACGAGCACCGGGGAAAATCTCCTGCAGCCGCTCCTCGCCCTGCTGCGATCCCACGCCAAGAAAATATAGGTGCTCGCTCTCACATTTGGGGCAGCGCGGCGGCACGCCGGTTTTGTAACCGCAGTAGTGACATTCGAGGCGCTGGCCCACCGGCGCAATCCCGTCTTCACCCGTCACCTGCTTGTGATAGGTCAACGCGATCGAGCAGTTCTCGCACTCCAGCTTGTCGCCGCAGGAACGGCACATGACCACGAACGAATACCCGCGCCGGTTCAGGAGAATGATCGCCTGCTCTCCACGCTCGAGCGTGGCCTGCGTTTTCTCGATCAGCGCTCGCGAAAAGATATGCTCCTGCCCGGTTTCCTGGAACTCCTGCCGCATATCCACCAGCTCGACCTTGGGCAGCGGACGATTCTGCACGCGCTCGTGCATCTCGATGCGCGCATACTTCCCTTCTTCCGCATTTCTCCACGACTCAAGCGACGGCGTGGCCGAGCCCAGCACGACCGCCGCGCCGGCAAGCTTTGCGCGCACCACGGCCGTGTCCCGCGCGTGATAGCGCGGCATCGACTCCTGCTTGTAGCTCGAATCATGCTCCTCGTCGACAACGATCAGGCCGAGATTTTCAACCGGCGCAAAAACAGCAGAGCGCGTCCCCACCACCACGCGCGCCTCGCCACGCCGGATACGATGCCATTGCTCGCTGCGCTCCTCCGGCGTGAGCGCGGAGTGCAGCAGAGCCACTTCGCGGCCAAAGGCATGATGCAGCTGCGCGGCCATCTGCGGCGTGAGGCCGATCTCCGGCACCAGCAGAATCGCCGTACGCCCGCGATTCAGCGTCTCGCGCATCGCGGCAAGATACACCGCCGTTTTGCCCGAGCCGGTAACCCCATGCAATAAATGCGGCCGGAACTCGCCGGCATCGACCGCTGCCGTCATCACCGCCAGGGCACGCTGCTGCGCTTCATTCAGCTCGTAGGCTGCCTTCTTCATCAAAGAGAGATGCGTGAGGTGAAAGTCGGCTGGACGCTCCTCGATACGCACCAGTTCACGTTTGACAAGCGTGGCAAGCGTAGACTGCGGCACCTCGAGCTCACGCAGTTCGGCCACCGGAAGCTCGCCCCCGCTGCCTGCCAACTCCGCGAGGATAGCCTGCTGATTGTCATTGAGCTTCGGCAGTCGCGTCCCTTCGACCAGCACCGCGTAGCGCACCAGCCGACGCGCATCGCGCTGTGCCGCCGCAGTCTCGCGCACGATCCACTTCTTGCGCAGCATCCCGGCGAGGAGCTCGCGGCTGATGCCGGTAGCCGAACGCAGGGCCGTCGCCTTCGCTGCTTCACCGTTCTCCAGGTAATTCAGCGCCTTGTACTCGGTGTCCTGGTCTTCCGGAGAGAGCTTCGACCGGCGCGAGCTGCCGCAATCAGCGCCATCGAAAAGCGCGGCACGCCCCGCATCCGTGATGCGGTAGAGAATCTGCTTTTTGACCTCGCTCATCAGGGGAAGCATGGCCCGCAGCACCTCCCCGAGAGGCGCGACATAGTAGCCTGCGATCCACTGCGCAAGCTCCAGGAGCTCAGGCGAAACGATCGCCTCTTCGTCCATCACCGCGACCAGAGGCTTGGCCTCGACCGGCGGCGGCTCGTCATGCAGCCGCACCACGACCCCGGCCATCTTCTCGTTGCGGAAGGGCACCAGAACCCGCCCACCAATCGGAGGATCAGCCGCGCCGACCGCATACGTAAAGACACGGTCCAAGGGCACGGGCAGGGCTACATCACAAAAGGCTGACACTGTTTCAGGGTACTAGAGCCTGCTACTTCGCTGGCTTCAGCCCCAGTTCCTTCATCGCAATCTGCAGGTCCTTCCAGGCTTCTTTCTTCTGGTTGGGATCGCGCAGCAGGAAGGCGGGGTGATAGGTGACGATCAGCTTGGAGCCGCGCAGAGAATGGATTCGGCCGCGCCAGCTGGCGAGTGATGCCTTCTGCCCCATCAGGTACAGGATCGCCGTCGCGCCCAGCGCCACAATGACCTCAGGCCGAATGATGTCGATCTGCTGCCAGAGGAATGGCATGCAGGTATTCGCCTCTTCCGGTTCCGGCTGGCGATTCTTCGGCGGCCGGCATTTGACCACGTTTGCGATGTAGACCTCTTCGCGCTTCAGCCCCATGGCCGCGATCATGTTGTTCAACAGTTGGCCGGCCTTGCCCACGAAAGGCACCCCCTGTGCGTCTTCATCCGCGCCCGGGCCTTCGCCTACGAAGAGAATCCGCGCATTCGGATTGCCGTCACCGAAGACGATCTTGTGGCGTCCCTGGAAAGCCAGCGGGCACCGCGTACATTCGCCGATCTCGGCGCGGACCGCCTCGAGCGCCGCGGGGCGTGCGGCTGCGGGCAAAATCTCCGGCACAATCGCCGGCGGCTGTGGAAGGGGCTTGCGAGGAGGAATAGCAGACTCCGTTTCAGACAAAAGTTCAAATGCCGGCGCCAGCACCGGTTCGGCGGGAATTTCTTCCACCGCAGCGGCAACTTCCACCACCGTGGGAGCAGGCTCGGGTGCCATTTCTGTAACCACCGCAGGCACATACTCACCGCGACGATAGAAATCGTACACGCCCAGGTCGCGAAAATACCGCAACCGCGCAGCTAGCTCCAGCTCCTGTTCTGGCGTAAGAAAACTCATGCGTAGCAATGCTCCGAGGACATAGGCTCGAGGCAAATCCCAGTGTAAAAGCAAACAGGGTGTGGATGTTCGTGCATCCACACCCTGCTTCCAGGTCTGTTTCTTACTCTATTCAACCAGCGGCCCGGTCTCCGCGACCACCTGCTGCGGCCGACGCAGCCCGAGAACCTCTTCGAGAATTCGATCGGCAATATCCCGCTTGGCCATCTCCGGCAGATCCAGCGCCCGGTGCGGCGTGAGAAAGGTGACCGCGTTGCGGTCGGAGTCGAAGCCAATGCCCTCGCGGGAGACATCGTTGAGCACGATCGCATCCGCGCCCTTGCGCAGCAGCTTATCCCGCCCATGAGCAACGGCATTCTCGGTCTCTGCCGCGAAGCCGATGATCAGCTGCCCCGGATGCCGGTGCGAAACCACTTCTGCGAGGATATCTTCCGTCGGTTCCAGTTCCAGAGACAGCGGCCCCACACGCTTCATCTTCTGCTCGGCCTGCTGCTTGGGGCGATAGTCCGCAACCGCGGCCGCCTTGATGACAATCGAAGCCTGATCGGTACGGTTGAGCACCTCGCGGCGCATCTCTTCCGTGGTGATCACCGGCACCAGCTCCACACCCGCCGGTGGCCGCAGCGCTGTAGGCGCCGAAACCAGAATGACTCGTGCACCGCGCCGTACCGCGGCTTCTGCCAGCGCGTAACCCATCTTGCCGCTCGAACGATTACCCAGGAAGCGCACCGGATCGAGCGCCTCACGCGTGCCGCCGGCGGTGATCAGCACAGTCTCGCCGCTCAGATCATTGCGATGGTGCAGCACGCCCAGCACTGCATCGACAATGCGCGGCATCTCGGCCAACCGGCCGCTGCCGGTCATGCCACAGGCCAGGTAGCCTGACTCCGGCTCCACGATGCGTACACCGCGGCTGGCCAGCGTCTCCAGGTTGGCGCGCGTCGCCGGATGGTTCCACATGTTCACATTCATGGCCGGAGCAACGATGACGGGAGCCGTCGTCGCCAAGTAGAGCGTCGTCAGGAAGTCATCCGCAATGCCATTGGCAAACTTGGCAAGAATGTTTGCCGTTGCCGGTGCTACGACGAGCGCGTCTGTCGACTGCGCGGCTTCGATGTGCTCAATCGCCGAAGAGAGGTTGTCGTCCGGAACCTCGGGCAGTGTCCACAGGCTGGTAATCACCTTGTGTCCACTGAGCGCGGCAAACGTGACCGGCTGCACGAACTGCTGCGCCGATTCCGTCATGACCACATGCACATCCAGGGCCTGCTGCTGCAGGGCACGGACCAGTTCCGCTGCCTTGTAGGCAGCGATGCCACCGGAGACTCCGACGGTAACCTTCATAGTCAAATTCTAAAAGGAAAGCGCGCTCAGTCCGTGGACAAATTTGGTCCTATTTTTCGGACACAGGGAGACCCATCCGCCGCGAGCAGCGGGTCTCTCCAGCCGATGACGAAAATGTAAGCTAGGAGGCGGCGAACTTCGGGATATCGGGAGCTGCAACTTCGGGCTTATGCACCGGAGAGCCCATGGTTACATAACCCACCTTGCCAGCGGCGATTTCATCCTGGGCGACCCGGCAGGCCTTGCGCGAGCGGGAGTCCACCAAGGGCTGCGAACCATTTTGAAGCTGACGGGCCCTGCGAGCGGCCACCATGACATAACGGAAATTGCTATCGAATCCCTGCTCAACGCTCATGGCTTCTCCTGAAGTTACCGATCCGCCAAGGCGCCCTCCACAGGTGCAGCCTCGGCATTCCCTACACCGAAGGCCTGAAGCACCGGCTTGATCCGGACTTCAGAGTTTCGCTGCCGGCATCGTTCTGCAATTTCTTGTAGTCGTCGGTCTTCTTCGGTGACGGGGCCCGTACCGCGGCTGAGCCGCTCCGAGGAGACGATCGCTGACATCTCTTCTACTGCAATATCGAGGACGTCGTTGACGAGAATATATCCATATTCCCGGTAATTCTCAATCTCCAGCCGCGCCTTGGCCAGCCGCCGCCGGATAACCTCTTCATCTACTACGCCCTCGGCCCGGCTGCGGCCACGCAGCCGCGTCTCCAGAATCTGCGGCGAGGGGGGCATCAGAAAGATGCTCACCACCTCCGGCAGCCGTTCACGCACCTGCCGGGCACCCTGCACATCGATATCGAGCAGCAGATCGCGCCCCGCCCGGAAGGCGTCCTCGAGCGAATGCCGCGCCGTGCCGTAGTAATTACCGAAGACCTCGGCATGCTCCAGGAATGCGTCCTCGGCGATCATCTGCTCGAAGCGCTCCCTGGTAACAAAGTGATACTCCTGTCCATCGCGCTCCGAGCCGCGCGGTGCGCGGGTCGTGTACGACACCGAAAACTCGAGGTCCGTCACCAGCGAGTGCAGCCGGTTCACCACCGAAGACTTCCCCGAACCCGAGGGAGCTGAAATCAGAAATAAAATGCCGGCCAAAACGCTGCCGCCTCCTTCATGCAAACTATCCGCTTCGCCTCGGACCGCGGCTCCTGCACAGGACCTGCGCTTACTCCAGATTCTGGATCTGCTCGCGCGCTTTTTCGATCTCCGCCTTCATGCCCAAGCCAATCTCGGTAACCCGCGCACCGTTGCCGGCCACGCCTCCTGTCTTCGAGAGCAGCGTGTTTGCCTCGCGGTTCATCTCCTGCAGCAGAAAATCCAGCTTCTTGCCGATCTCTCCGCCTTGCGCCAGCAGCTCTCGGAAGTGCCCGATGTGCGCCCTGAGCCTCGCGACCTCTTCTTCGACATCACTCTTTTCGGCCAGCAGCGCCGCCTCCTGTAGCACCCGCTGCGGATCGAAGGCATCGCCCACCATTGCTTTCAATCGCTGCGCCACGCGTTCGAAGTAAGCCTGCTGCACATCTTCGCGCAGAGCTGCGGCTTCGGCAACCAGGGCCTCCAGGCGATCGAGTCCGGCGCGAAGCTCCGCAGCGAGCACACCGCCTTCGCGGGCACGCATCTCATTCAATGCTTCCACCAGAGCAGGGAGTTCGGCCAGCACCGCTACTTCCATCGCCTTGGCCTCTTCTTCTGAATTGCGTTCTCCCTGCGCCCGCTCGCCGCGGTTTTCTCCGAACACACCCGGCATGCGAAAGATCTCATTCAGGTCCGGCTCGCACACCAGCCCGTGCTCCGCCGCTGTCTTGCGAAAGATTTCCAGGTACGCTGCGACCTGCGACGCATCGTAGGCCAGCTCGCTCTTGATCGTGCGGTCCAGATTCAGCGTCACTTCGACGTGCCCACGGGAAAGCCGCGCCTTCAGCTCGCGCCGCAGCTCCATCTCCAACGCGTCTGTATTCGAAGGCAGGCGCAGATGCAAATCGAGAAAGCGGTGATTGACACTCTTCAGGCTCAGCGTAAACCCCAGCAGGTCGGAGACACGCCCGTTGCGCCGAGCGAAGCCGGTCATCGAATACACAGGGGGGACCTGGCCGTTCTGGGAAGCCGCAGCAGCGGCCTGCTTGGCAGTCTTCATGAGTCAGTCCTCACGCTCAGCACAGGCTCATGTGCCTCGGGAGTCGAGGCATCCATAAACTGCAGCCTGTAGAGCTTCTGGTAGGTCGGCGAAATCTGCAGCAGCTCTTCATGAGAACCAATCGCCGTGATACGGCCACGCTCGAGCACCGCAATCCGATTGGCACGCCGCACGGTTGAGAGCCGGTGCGCAATCACAAAGCTGGTGCGGTCCTGCATCAGGTTATTCAAGGCACCCTGCACCAGCGACTCGCTTTCGGCATCGAGCGAGGAGGTCGCCTCATCGAGGATCAGGATCGGCGCATCTTTCAGGATGGCCCGGGCAATGGCGAGGCGTTGACGCTCGCCGCCCGAGAGCCGAAATCCCTTCTCTCCGATCACCGTGTCGTAGCCCTCCGGCAGCCGCTCGATGAAGTCATGCGCCAGCGCCGCTTTTGCCGCTTCGATCACCCTGGCCAGCGGCACATCCGGCTGCCCATAGGCAATATTGTTGCGCACTGTGTCGTTGAAGAGAATGATTTCCTGCGTCACCTTGCCGATCTGGTCGCGCAGCGAGCGCAGACTCACATCGCGCAAGTCGTGGCCATCGATGAGAATCCGTCCCGAGGTCGCATCAAAGAAGCGCGGAATAAGATTGACGAATGTTGACTTGCCAGCGCCGCTGGGACCCACCAGCGCCAGCACTTCGCCACGCGGCACGGTGAGGTCGATATCGTGCAGCACCTGGCTTTCACCCTCATCGCTTCGATAAGCAAAACCCACATGCTCGAAGCGAATGGATTCCTTGAAGCTCTTGATCTGGTGCGGATGTTTTTTCTCCTGCACCTCGTCACGATCGTCCATGAAGTCGAAGACCGCCTGGGATGCACCCATCGCCTGCTGAAAGCTGTTGTAGTACACGGCCGAGCGACGGATCGGATCATACATCTTGAACAGCGCGATGATGAAGGTGAAAAACATGCCCGACGTCATGCGATGTGAGTTGATGGCATTACGGCCCACAAGCAGCAGCAGCGCGATGGCGATAGCGCCGATCAGGTCCATCAGCGGCGAGCTGATAGCCTGCGCGCGCACCGAGTTCAGGTTTGCACGGAACAGGCGCCTGGCCGCCTTGCGGAAGCGCAGCAGCTCCCAGAACTCCATGTTGAAGGCTTTCACGATGCGATTGCCCGTGATCGTTTCATGCAGGATGTTCTGGATCTCGGCCAGCTTGTCCTGGCCCTTCCGCGTCGTCTGGCGCACACCGCGGCCAATCTTGCGGATCGACCCGGCAACCACGGGCACAAAGATTAGCAGGATCCAGGCCAGGTTGCCGCCGATCTTGATCACCACAGCCGCAGTGAAGGCCAGCGTGAAGATTTGCTGCAGAAAATCGGAGAGTACGGACGACATGGCCGATTGCATCCGCTCGATGTCATTAATCAGCGCGGAAAGCAGCGTGCCGGTGGCGTGCTTCTGAAAGAAGGAGATCGAACGGCGCAGGATGACCTCGTAGAGGTCATCGCGCAGGTCCGTGATGATTCCGAAACCTGCATAGTTGGCCAGGTAGGTCCCGACGTAATCGCACAGGCCCTTGAGCAGCGTGGAAAAGACGAACGCAAATGCCACCACACTCCACGGATTGTGGAGATGCGAGGGCACCAGCTTCATGAGATAGTCCTGCAAATGAGCGCTGAAGGCAGAGAAGTTGCCCTGGCTGTGCTGCTCGCCGGGGCTCAACACGGTATCGAAGATCGGGCCAATCAGCAGTACGCGGAACGCGTCGAAGAAGCCGACGCCAGCTGCCAGCAACACGGAGGTGATCACCTGCAGCCAGTACCGCCGTGCATAGTAGAGGAGTCGCCCTACGCGCTTCATGCGCGCACCGGGAGAGTCGGCAGTTGCCGGTCTTGCTGGGCCATCGTTCTATTTTAGACGGTCTCTCCCCGGTGGAAGTTCAGTGCCGGCCTTCGAGCGATGCGGCGATGTTGGCCTCGTCCGCGTTGCAGTCCTTCACGCCCATCTGCGGAATGATCCACACCACGGTGACCACGGAATTCAACGCCAGGGAAATCCATGGACGATAGTAGGCCACGGCAATCGAAACGAGATAAAGCAGGAGGCTGAGACGGTGCTTCCAGAATTCGTTCCGGTCGCCGACGGTCAAGACTCCGATCCTCGCTTGCATTTTCAATATCGTCCAGCGCAGAACGTAGAAGGCAAAGCCCGCAAACAGCATCGCAATCTCGTAAAGCACGGTTGCAAATGAGCTGAACTGCTTGTCGTCCAGGTAGTCGACAAAATATGGGATCAGAGACAGGGCGAAGAGGAAGACCAGATTTGCCCAGAGCATGGGGTAATCGGCCTGCTCGGTGCGGCGCAGCAGCTCGTGATGGTTAATCCAGTAGATACCTACAGCCAGGAAGCTCAGCAGATAAATACCCAGCCGCGGTGCTACCGACCATAGGCCGGCAATGCCGTCCTGATGCGGAACGTGCAGCTCGAGCACCATGATGGTGATAATCACGGCGATCACACCATCGGAAAATGCCTCCAGCCGCGAGGTCTTCATCGCTGAATTCTCTGCCGTCACCCTGTCCTCCTAGCGTCTGAGCTTATCGCGCTCTGCTACGAAAGAAGAAGCCGGTCGGCCATTTCCTGCGTCTACTGATTCATAGGCATTTATTTTTCGGGGTTGCGCCTGCCCGCGACTGACGCCGCCCGATCCTTCTGTCGCCGGAATCCTTCCGGCCCGAACATGACCGGAGAGCCGATGAAGACATCGGAGCTGCTGCAGGCCTGGTCTCGTATCCTCACAGGCCGAGCCCCCTCGCTTTCGATTGAAATTACCAAGGAATGCCCGCTGCGCTGCCCAGGCTGCTATGCCTTCGACGACGATCACCTGGGCACAGGCACCAGCATCCGCTCCCTCGCCGACTACAAAGGCGAAGAACTCATTCAACGTGTCCTTGCCCTGGTCGATGAAAAGAAGCCGGTGCATCTCTCCATCGTGGGCGGCGACCCTCTGGTCCGCTATCGCGAGCTCGACTCGCTGCTGCCCCAGCTCGGTGCGCGCGGCATCCACGTGCAGCTCGTCACCAGCGCCTTCCGCGTCATCCCCAAAGAATGGATGGAGATTCCCGGGCTCTATGTGGTTGTCTCCATCGACGGCCTGCAGCCCGAGCATGATGCCCGCCGCAAGCCGGCTACCTACGAGCGCATTCTGAAGAGCATTGCCGACGCGCGGGTAACCATTCACTCGACCATCACGGCGCAGATCGCAGGCCGCCCCGGCTATCTCGAAAAGTTCCTGCGCTTCTGGAGCGCCCAGCCGCAGATTCAGCGGGTCTGGTTCAGCCTCTTTACCCCGCAGCGCGGCGCGACCGACCCCGAAATCCTCTCCCCCGCCCAGCGTGCCGAGGTCGCAGTCGAGCTCAAGCGCCTGCGCCGCCTCTTCCCGATCCTCGAAATGGGCGATCAGCTCATCGACGAGATCCATACCCCGCCTTCAAGCCCTGACCAGTGCATCTTCGCCCGCACCACCGAGACCATCTCCGCGGATCTCAAGACCCGGATCACCCCCTGCCAGTTCGGTGGCGACCCCGACTGCTCGCAGTGCGGCTGCATTGCTTCGATGGGCCTCGCGGCAGTCGGTCATCACGGACTGGTCAGCAGCCTCACCGTCGGTGATCTCTTCCTCGCCTCTGACCGGGTCGGCCAGGCCTGGAAAAGAGTGCAGGAATGGTTCCAACCCGCCCCCACAAATCAACCTGAGCTTTCTCCATTCAAAATCCTGTAAAGTATCGCCGGGGTTCCCCGGTGCACCATAAAGGAACGTACATGGAAGATCGCAGCGAAGCCTCCCACGATGCCGCTCTGCCCGGCTCGTTCTTCCCCGCCGAGTCCTCTGCTCGGTATGAAGCTACCGTGCGCCGGGATATCGTCCGTTTCGGACGCTGGCTTGCACGCCTCGGCTATACTCCCGGCACCTCGGGTAACCTTTCTGTCCGCATGCCTGGCGGAAACATCCTCGTCACGCCTACCGGGGTGAGCAAAGCGCTCCTGCGCTCCGCCGACATGGTCCTCGTCGATCCGGAAGGCCGTCATCTCGCCGGCAAGCGCAAGGCGACCAGCGAGCTCGGCATGCATCTCGCGGTCTACCATCTGCGGGAAGACGTCCGCGCCGTCGTCCATGCCCATCCGCCGCTGGCCACCGCCTTTGCCTGTACGGGCCGGGCACTCGACGAGATGCTCTGCCAGGAAGCGGCTATGGCTCTCGGACCAGTTCCCCTCGCGGTCTATGCCACGACCGGCACGGCCGAGGTCGCGGCCAGCCTCGAACCGCTCATCCCTGGTCACCAGGCGATTTTGATGGCCAACCATGGGGCAGTGAGCTACGGCACATCGGTCGCAGACGCCTTCTACAAGATGGAG
This sequence comes from Silvibacterium dinghuense, assembly GCF_004123295.1. NCBI lineage: Bacteria > Pseudomonadati > Acidobacteriota > Terriglobia > Terriglobales > Acidobacteriaceae > Silvibacterium > Silvibacterium dinghuense. The sequence continues at coordinate 787,198 of NZ_SDMK01000002.1, forward strand.
ACCGTCGAGCACCTCGCCCAAATCCGCCTCGCGGTTCACCAGCTTGGCACCCCGCAGCCGCTCACCCAGCGTCAGCTCGAGCAGCTCGTCTTCGCCCGTCACCGATATATGCAGAATGCGGGCTGAGGGCTACTGCAGCCGCAGAGCCCTCCCCGTCTGCTCCGTGATCTTCACATCGACCCTCGTAAAGCGCGGGAACTCCACTTCCCTCCCGCGCCGCAACCAGCGGCGGTAGACTGAGACAGCCGCGCCGTAAAATCCGATGCCCGCAGCCAAATTGCGCGAGGCCGAGGCCATCCCCACCACGCGGCCAATGAGCCCGATCCCGTTCGAGCCGACCGTCGCTCCGGCCAATTGATTTCCGTCTGAATCGAGCGGCCGGCTGGCCAGAAAAACCATGGCCAGCGGCACAATCACCCTGCTCGGAGCCTGAGGCTTCACTTGTCCCTCTCCATCTAATTGGAGGCTCCCTGACGCGGTTGTCTCCACGCCGGTCAGCGAACCGGTCACGGCCTTCCGCTCGCCCTCCGGCAGCCTCAGCTCCCGGAAATCGAAGCGCAGCACTCCCGCCCGTCCGAACGACTTCGCGGGGCGGGCGCGAGTCACCATACCGACCAGCACCGATCCCTGCGGCACCAGGGCCTTACCTCCTTCGGCCACAGGCTGCGTCAGTGTCGCCTCAAACGTGCTCCCCGCTTTTGCATCCTTGGAACTCAGAGCCCGGTCAAGATATGCATGGAGCAGCATCGTCTTACCCGAAGCGCCTACGGTGGACGGCGTGCCGGAGGCCGAATCAGAAGGGGTATGGGAGAGTGACGGTACTGGAGCTGCAGGCTTCGCGGGCAAAGAGATATCCACCGGCTGCGTCAATTCGACACTCCAGCTCGTTCCGGCCTGCAACCGCTCCGGATGATACGGAAGCTGGCTGTAGAGAAGCTGCTTCAGCCGTTCTCCCTTGCCCGGCGCAGTCAGCTCTTCTCCCGCACCGCGCAGGATGCCGATCCCCGCGTCCCATTCCTGATGAATGATTCCGCCGTGCTGCGGAGCCGGTGCCAGACTCAACAAAGGAGCGCCGTCATTTGCCGTTGCCGTCACCAGCGGCACGGCTGCGCCATCAGCCGTCCAGAGCTCGTCCAGCTGCACTACCGCCTTGTGAAACGGCGTGAAGTCTCCGTTGAGCCGCGCATCCACTCTGCGCGAATGGTCAGGAGGAAGCTCTACGATCCGTCCATGCACGCGCGTACCTGCTGGCAGCACCAGAGCCCCATCCACATACACTGGGAAGACCAGCGTAGTTGCCAGATCCTCGCCCTGCCGCACTGGAACAGCCCGGACCAGCCTGACCTGCAAAGGTGTCCCCGCGGGAATCGTCGTGTGCATTCCCACCTGCCCCATGCAGGGCCATGATGCCGCGCATCCGGCCAGCGGAAGCATCAGCCATCGAGCATTTTTAGACATCTGAATCCTCGAAGAGCCGACGCTATCGAGAGCGACAGCAGAACATCCGCACCTGGCCCTTTCTCAAAATCTAGCGATGCCTCCTGAAGACAGCCTTAAGACCTGCTTACGATTCTTCAGCATGCCCGCGTTACCCTGAAGACAGCATGAAACTCACCGTCGCCATTACCGGTGCCAGCGGCTCGGTTTTTGCCCGCGAACTTTTGCGCGCGCTCGACGCCGATCCGCGCGTCGTACACATGGACTTCGTCGCCTCGCAAAGCGCCCTGCGCGTCGCCGCAGAAGAACTCGCATTCAGCGGGCGCAATGATTTTGTCGAGAAGCTGCTCGGACACGCCTCGGAGAAGATCGTCCAGCACAATGACTCCGACATCGGAGCCTCGATCGCCAGCGGCAGCTATCCTTCCGACGGCATGATCGTACTGCCTTGCAGCATGGGCACACTGGCCTCGATTGCCAACGGCCTCGCGCAGTCACTCATCGAGCGAGCCGCAGACGTTGTCCTCAAGGAGCGCCGGCCGCTCATCCTCTGTGTGCGCGAGACACCTTTCAACAAGATTCATCTGCGCAACATGACTCTGGCCGCCGATGCCGGAGCCACAATCTTCCCGGTGATCCCTTCGTTCTACAACCAGCCTGTCGACTCGGATGAGATGGCGCGCCAGTTCGTCTACCGCGTCCTGGCCCATCTTGGACTCCCTCAATCCGATGCCTATATATGGAAAGGGACGCCGTAACGGTGCATGTTCTACCGCCGCAAAAAACGGCGCCGCACCAGCACCAGTACAACCACCACGGCAAACAACAGCAACACTGGCCGAAGCCGCATCTCTCACTCCCCTTTACATTCCCGGCTCGCGCAATTCCTGCAGGTGGAACAGCATGCTGCCGGGCGGTGCCGTTTCATCCTGAACACCGGGCTTCAACACGACATTCACCTTACCGGTACCTGCAGATACATGGTTCACCAGCACCTGCGCACTCTGCGCCTGCAGATACACCAGATCTAACTCGCTATTGCCCGACCAGCGGAGATCCACGCCATAGGCACGGTCGTTACGCATGGCTCCGGCCAGGTGCGCCACAAGCTCTGTCTGCCCACCGCTCCTCAGCAGGACATCGTAGAGAAACGAGGCTGAGCCCTTTCCTTCCGCCTCATAGAGCAATGCCGTCGCCTTCCCATCCGGCGACTCCAATCTCGCAACTTCATTCCGTGCCAGCGGCTCATGCCTGTATTGCTCGCGGATCAGCACGGCCAGCACCAGCGCTGCCAACAAACCTAATCCAGTGAGAACAACGGAAAGACGGTAAAAGCTGGATGGCCGCTTCACAACACACTCTGTGACAGAGTACATATGCGCGCCTTGCTCCTCTCATCAGCAAACCCGACGGGTCAGCGCGGCATATCGCGATGATGCGCCTTCACGCGATATCCCTCGCGCACAAGACGCTTTTTCATCTCCTCGGCAATCATCACCGAGCGATGCTGCCCGCCTGTACAGCCAAAAGCCACCGTCAGGTAGCTCTTGCCCTCGTGGATGTAATGGGGGAGCAGAAACAACAACAGGTCCGTTACCTTGTCCAGGAACTCCCGCGTTTGCGGGAATTGGCCCACATATCCGATGACCTTGGGATGACGCCCGGTTAACTTGCGAAACTCTGGCACAAAATGGGGATTTGGGAGGAAGCGTACATCAAAAACCAGGTCCGCCTCAAGCGGAATCCCATTCTTGTAACCGAAACTTAGCGTAGAGATCAGCAGCCCCTTGCCGTCGCTCTCCCGCTTGAACTGGTTCTGCACATACGCCCGCAACTCGTGCACATTGAAGCGCGAAGTGTCGATGAGAATATCTGCGACATTGCGCACAGGGTCCAGCAGCTTGCGCTCCGCGCGAATGGCCTCGCCCACGCGCTCCTCGCGTCCCAGCGGATGCGGCCGCCGTGTCTCCGAGAAGCGGCGCAGCAGCACGGGCTCCGAGGCCTCGAGATAGACAACCGTCGTATCCAGCTGCTGTCGCAGGTCCTTGAGTGTTGCTGGAAACCGCTCCAGCCGCTGCCCCTCGCGCACGTCCACGACCAGCGCAGCACGCGTGATCTCCATCGACTGCGCGACCAGCGCAGCAAAATGCGGCAACAGTTCCAGCGGCAGATTGTCCACCGCGTAGTAGCCAAGGTCTTCAAAGGCCTTCAGCGCCGAAGCCTTGCCCGAGCCGGAAAGCCCGGTCAGAATCACCAGCTCGCGCTTCGCCTCGCCATGCGCCGGTAAGACTACTGACGCGGCAACGGCGCTCTCCGGCTTCTGCTCGCTGTTCTGCTTCCTGCTCTGCTTTGCAGCCAGCCGTGGCTGGCGCCTCACAACAGCCTTCTTCGGAGGACGGGCCATGCAAAAATCCTAGCAGCAACCAGGCAACTCATCACAGAAAGAGCAAGGGCGCGAACCCGGCGTTCGCGCCCGTTGCCCTGCCCCTTGATTCCCTGATCTGTCTGCCTGCTTTTACGGCTCTTCGATCAGCTCCATCTTGCCGTCCCGTTTGCGGTGCAGCACCTTGACGTGCCCCTTGTTATCGCGGAAGACGAAGACCTCGCGATCGCGGAACTCCGCCTCCTTCACCGCCTCCTCCAGCGTCATCGGACGCAGCGCGACGCCATCGGTCGAGCGCACGATGTGCGGCTCGTGGATCGGCGTGCGCGAGGGGAAGCTGTGCACCGTCACCGGAACCGTCACACTGGACGCTCTCCGGCCGTTGCGAGTGCCATTCACCACTGCAGGCACCTCATCCAGATCCTCCACAGACCGCGGCACCAGCTTGGCCGCCTTACGCGCCGGACGAAGCAGCTGGGTCTCGGCCGTCACCTTCTCCACCTTGGGCGTGCGTTTCTTCGCCTCCAGTTTCTTCTTGCACTTGATCGCCTGGGTCTCGGCCTTGTCGAGCGCTTCGCGCAAGGCCGTCTCCATATTGGTTGACTCCGAGATTCCAAGGAACTCGTGCAGCCGCGTCTTAATGGTCACCTCCGCCGTCTGCCGGTATTTCTCGGCGCTGAGGGTCACATGCACACTGGTAATCCGCGGGAAGAGCTTGGCGATACGCTCCACGCCCTCCTCGGCCAGCGTTCGAAAAGTACTGCTGATGGTCACCTGCCTGCCGGTGTACTCAACCTGCATGGTCAAAGCTCCCTTCTGTCACAACAGGGTAAAAAAATCGCGATTCGGTACTGCGGCCCGCTGCCGGAAACAGGTCGCCCTTCAGGAAGAAAAGAGGCATATCCCTGTAAGAAGACACAGGAACAAAAGAGGATGGTTGGAGAGTTGGTTCAGAGCAGGAATCTGGACAGGGATCGGGGAAGGATCGAGGGGAAAGCGTCGGAACCGTGCTGGCGCTCAGTTCGGAAATAGGAGAAGCTCCCGTACTTCGGCTCCGGAAAGAACCGTTGAGACATTATCCTCGCACACGACGCTGATGTGTGCTCGGAATTCTCATATCTTCGCGATATTTTGCCACCGTACGTCGCGTCACCTCAATGCCCTGCCCCTGCAGCATCAGGGCGATCTGGTCGTCGGTGAGCGGTTTGCGGGGGTCTTCCTCTTCAATCATCTTCTTCACCTTGCGTTTGAGCAGCATCAGAGGCGTCGCCGCGCCCTCGCGGCCATTCACACCCTCGGAGAAGAAGAAGCGCAGCTCATAGACACCCTGCGACGTGTGCACATACTTGTTCGAGACAGCCCGGCTTACCGTCGAAGGATGCACGCCGATCTCCTCGGCCACTTCCTTGATCATCATCGGCCGCAGGGCCTCGACCCCCTGCTCGAGAAAGTCATACTGGCGGCGGACGATGGCCTCGCAGGTGCGCAGGATCGTGTTCTTCCGCTGCTCGATGTTGCGCATCAGCTGGAGCGCCGATCGGTAGCGCTCCTTCACATAATCCTTGACCTCTTTTTCCGCGCCTTCCTGGGTCAGCATGCGCCGGTAGCCCTGGTTCAGGCGGAGATTCGGCAGGTCCTCCTCGTTCATCACCACGACGTATTCGTCGCCGCGCTTCACGAAGACCACGTCCGGCTCGATCAGCCGGGCATCCGAACGATTAAAGCGTTGCCCCGGACGTGGATCGAGCGTGCGAATGAAATCAATGGCCAGCTGCACCGCATCCGCCGGCCGGCCGATAGCCCGTGAGAGTTCACGCGGATCGCGCTTCTGCAGCAGGATCAGGTGCTTATCGACAATTTTTTCCGCGTTCTCGAAGAGCTCCACCCGCGGATCGGGCGGAGGGGCAGCTGCGGCATCGGAGGCTGAAGAATCCGTATGAGGATCGGCAGTAGCCTGCGCTTTCGTCCCCTCTTCGGGGGCAACCAGCTCATCTTCGTCTTCCGCAGAGGCTGCTTCGGCCTGGCGTGCCGCCAGCCTCTGGCTCATCTGCTCGTATTCGTTGCGATGCGCCTCGATCTGCACCAGCAGGCACTCGCGCAGATCCCGTGTCCCGACGCCGATGGGATCGAGCTGCCGCACGATCGAGAGTCCGGCCTCAAGGTGCGCACGCGCCCGGCTGAGCATCGGCGCAGGCAGGGCTGCCAGCGCGGCATGAAGCTCCCCATTGCGCAGCTCTGCACCACCCGACGGAGAAAGCTGCTCGCGCAGATAACCTTCAAGCAACTCTTCTTCAGTCGCGGTTAAATACCCGTCTTCATTGAGGTTACCAATAATATACTCGGCCGCGTCCCGGACCGCGGGCGTCACACTTATCGACCCCAGCTGCCAGGACAGGTGATCGCTCAGCGTCCCCGGGGCGGTGAGGTAGTTCTCAATCGACGGCGCCTCGGTAATCTCAAAACTGTTCGGCGAGCGGAAACCCGGATCGAGGTACTCCTGGAAGTACGAACCGAAATCGATCTCCTCGAAGGGATCGGTTTTCTTCTCCGGCTCAGCCTCGGCAGCCCGCAACTCGATGGCACGATCATGCTCGATTTCCTGGCTCGTCACCTCGTCGAGCATCGGCACCGATTCTTCAATCTCCTCGAGTATTGGATTCTCGGTGATCTCGGCGTTGATCATCTCCTTCAGCTCAAGCTTGTTCAACGCCAGCACGCTGACCATCTGCATGAGGCCAGGGGTCAGGATCTGCCGTTGGGCGACCTTCAAGCTCAGCTTGGGTTGAAGAAGTGCCATGGTATGGTTTGCTGCGCTAAATCCTTAAAAGTATGCTCCAGTGTACATGCGAAGAGGAATGCCCCATCCTCGCGCCGCCGCTCCCGGCAACCACCCCGGAACACCGCAGCCACCAGTATTCCGGCTCGCTCCCCTGCTCTGCTACCCGGGCTAGTTGAGCGTAAAGCCCTCGCCGAAGTACAACCGCTTCACATCCGGGTTGCTTGCGAGAGCATCCGGCGTGCCATCAGCAAAGATTCGGCCTTCGCTGATCACGTATGCCCGGTCGGTTACGGAAAGAGTCTCACGAACATTATGGTCCGTAATCAGGACACCGATACCACTCGATTTCAGATTCGAAATGATCTCCTGAAGATCGATGACCGCAATGGGATCAATTCCCGAAAAAGGTTCGTCGAGGAGAATAAACGATGGCTGGATGCACAGGCAGCGTGCAATTTCCACGCGCCGGCGCTCGCCGCCTGAGAGCGCAAACCCATTCGTTTTGCGAATATGCCCCAGGTTCAGCTGCTCGATCAGCTTTTCCGTTCGCGCCCTGCGCACCTGCGGCGGCAGATTCTGCACCTCAAGCACGGCGAGAATGTTCTCTTCGACCGTCAGCTTGCGGAAGACCGAGGGCTCCTGCGGCAGATAACTGATTCCAAACTGGCGCGCCCGCAGGTACATGGGCACCCGCGTGATGTCTTCGCCATCGGCCAAGATGCGCCCCGAATCCGGCGTCACCAGTCCTACGATCATGTAGAAGCTCGTCGTCTTGCCGGCGCCGTTCGGGCCCAGAAGCCCGACCACCTCACCCTGGCTGACGTGCACGCTGACGCCGCGAACCACCTGGCGCCCCTTGTATGACTTGCCTATTTCGTCCGTAGAAAGCTTCTGCATTTACTTGGGTGCGCGCGTGTCGGTAACGGCCCCGGACGGCCCCCCGCTCACCACGACGCTATCATCCTGACTATGGAAAATCAATCGAGCCCCGGTCGTCGTACCCTTTAACTGATCGTATACATGCGGCAATTTTGTTGCATTTCCAGTTAACACATACTGACCATCTTCCGCGGTATAAACGAGCCGCTCGCCCTCGGCCTTCCGGCCAGGCTGCGTCATCACGACGTTGCCTGTCGCCACGATGTGATCAATCTGAGTTTGGCCGTTCTGCGTCTCGCCATTTTGGGTCTGGACGCTCGTCTGCGGCTGCCCGTTCTGGGTACCGGTCTTTGCCGCCGGTTTCGGCGTAAGGAAGACCTCCGCCTGATCGGAATGAATGATGCCGTCCGGCTCCTCGGCTACGACCGAACCTTTAAAGACTCCTCGCCTCTCGGCATCCGCATAATCGAGGGTCTTCGAGTGGATACGCACCACGCTCGGCTGATGCTTCGCGCCCAGGTTCGAGGTCAAATTGGCTGAGACGGGTGTTCCCGTGCTGCCCGGTGCGCCATAAGCCTTCAGTGTCTGCGGATTCTGCGACAGCTCGAGCACCGGTGCCGCAATGGCATGATCGCCCTGCCACATCCGCGCCGGAACGGACGGTGTTCCATAGAAGTAGCTGATATTCTCAGCGTGCTTCAGGTTCGCATGGTCCGCTGTGATCGATACCGGCCCATTGCCTCCGAGGTCCGGACCCGGGTTCACAGGCGGATTCTTCGCCTGTGCCTGCTGCGTATTCTGATTCTGCGTCTGCCGGTAGACAGCCTTCACCGCGCCGGTAGCCGTCGCGTCGCCTGAATCCTTGTGATAGTCGATCAGCCCGGCCGAGAGCTGCATCGAATCGCCGTCTTTGAGCCGAGGGCTGCCGGTCAGATGCAGAATCTGGTCCACTGCATGATATTCCGCATGATTGGCCCACGCCGTGAGCGTATCCGGATCGGTCTTCGCGCCGGGCTTCTTTGCCGGAGTCTGCGTCATGATGACGTGGCCGTCCTGAATCGCGGTTTCGATCTGCGACACCTCGGAATCGTTGCCCTTCTTCGCAGGCTTAGCAGCAGGCTTCGCGCCGGCCGTCCTGTCGCTCTTCGCGGGCTTGGCCTGCGGCGCAAACACGACATGCAGCGTGTCACCCGAGCTGGTATTGTGCGAGCCGTCCTTGGCAAGATCGGTGACCTTCGTATGTCCGGTACCGTCCAGCGTCTTGATCGCCGTTCCCGAATCATCCATGATCGCCAGCAGCTGATCGCCCTTGATGTTCGTCAGCTCCTGACCACCGGTCGACGGAATCGTATGCAGGTTTACTTCGGCTGAGCCGGTACCCAGCGCCTTCTGCGCCACAGCTTTTTTTCCGTCCGGACCAGGCACGAAGTCCACATCCAGCTGCGAAGCCTGCACCTGACGTGAAGCCGTTCCCTTCGGGTCGTCCGCCAGGCTGAGGATCTGCTCCACGAAGTTCACCGCGTCATTGCAGCGCGCATGCTTCAGCATCTCCTTCGGCCCATAGGTCAGCGAGCAGCGAACAGCGGTCCCGTGCATGCTGGAGTTATCGCCATTCGAAACGAAGTTCACACCTCCGCCAGCATCGGTCTGCGTCGGCTGGCTCTTCGCGTCCATCTGGGTGAGCGTATTCTCCGCCGTCAGGACAGCGCCGCTGTCCGTGGTCATGTGCACATGACCCTGCGCATGAATCTGCGAGGTCGAGCCATCCTTGCGGAAATAAACCGTCGCCTGATCTGCCGAACTCTTCTCGCTCTGATAATCAGTCACGGGATTCAGAAGAAAAGCCTGCATCGAGCTGCGCAGCAGCGTGGCATGCGTGGCGTGCACCACCGCCTGGTTGCCGTCACTGCTGGTCGTCAGCACCACATCCTTGTCCAGCACCAGCAGGCCGGTCTTCGAGTTGTAGTTCGCACCGGTCGAGCTCCCGGCCGCGCGCGGGAAGGTGAACTCCGTATGCTCGCTGGTAACCGCATCACCCGTCTTCTGATTGAAGGTAAGGCCGCTGGTCTTGATATGCACATCGCCCTGACGTGCAGCGGCAGTCTCGTCATCCGCCTGCGGTGAGGAAGCGGGGGGCGTCTGTGCCGGCTTCGCGGCCGGATTGTTGTTGGCGCCGTTGTCGCCATTCAGGCTCGAAAGATCAATCTGGACATCGCCCTTTGCCGTCACAATCCCGGCTTCTTTGTCGTAGTCGAATTCCGAGCCATAAATATGGTCCTGCCGGTTCGAACCTGGCGCGCCATAAAGGGTGATCTCGACATTGTGCAGCGTCGCATGACCGCCTGACTTGTACTGGAAGAGCTTCGAGGCGTGGATGGTGTACAGCGTGTGCCCCTGGCTCGACTGCGAATACGTGAAACCGTCCGCCGTCTGCTCGATGTTGACTCCGAGACGCCCCGGAAGATCCTTTTCGATGTGCCGGAAGCGATTGCGCGCGTAAAAGAAGAACCCCGCCAGAATCACAAACAAAAGGCAGGCCAACACCACAATTCCCTGGCGAAGCCTCGCCACCGTCACGCGCATATCGTTATTTTCTCAGACCAATCGCAACAAAGATTCAGGGAACGCAGAACAGATCCAGATACAGGAGGGACAGGCGAGCCTCCCTGGAGACACAGGAAGACTCTCGCCGCTCAAACCCGGTTTCTACGGCAATGTTTCGCAGCCCGCCAGTACGGTAGACGGCAAAGCCTCAATTCACGCTCTGCAGACGCGCAATCAGCTTCTGCGCCAGCGTTTCCCCGGACTCCGACCAGAGCAGCCGGCTGGAGATGCCTCCCTGCTGCTGCACCGCGTTTGTGAAATCCACCAGCATCTGCACATTCTGCTTCACACGATCGGCAGCTTCCGAGTCCAGATCCACATCCTCCTGCAGAAAGTACGTATCGGAACCAAAATCAATGCGGACGTGTCCGTTCTGCTCGTATGCGCCCTCGTCGAACTCCGGCCCGAAGCCGATGATCCGCACCACCGAGGGCGTCTTCTTCCACGCCGTCTCGAGGCCGCCGCCGCTTTCAGGCGTCCACAGCTCCCAGGCCAGCTCGAACTCGTAGGCAAAATCGTCGTGGATGCTCTCCATGGCGTCGGCAATCGCGTTACGCGGCTCGGAGGCCTCGAGATCCGGCGCGTGCTCCTCGTCGTAGACACGCTGGTAGGCCGCCGGCTCATGCCAGGAGATGGGGTAGACAGTGACGGCGCGCACATGCGCCGATCCGGCGACACGGCCGAACAGCTCCATGACCTTGTCGAGCGCCGCAGGCAACGCGGCCAGTCGGAAGTTCGGATACCAGAGACTCAAATACAGCTGATCAGACATAACAAACCATTAGACGCCAAATCCCCCGGCGAACGATTCTCAGAGGGAAGATTTTTCTATCGTCAAAACCCGAAGGTGGCCCATCCAAGCCTCTTTTACCTGGGTAATGAGCACACAGCACTCCGCATCCGTTCTCAAAATGACAAGCCCCACGCTCACGCGCGGGGCTTGTCATTCTCTTCAGAAACAGGGCTTACTGCATGCGGGCCATGATCTCGTCCAGCACCTGCTTCGAGGGGCGGGTGCGCTCCTCGGGCAGCGTGGCGAGGGGCTCGTCCACCGTGTTCAGCATGTCCGTGAAGCTGGGCTTCTCGGTATCGAGATAGAAGATGCCGGTCAGGACTTCGCCCTTCTCATGCGCTTCCATCAACTGCTTCACGGCGGTCACGCGGTCGGTCGGGTTGTAGTCCTCGCGCAGCTTGCGCAGGCGCAGCTGCGAGCCGTCGTGCATGCGCACGTCGTAGCTCGTACCCTCTTCGTAATCCACGGCGATGTCTTCGAAGTGGGGAACGAAGCCGATCTCGTTGATCGCCTCTTCGTGCTCCTGCATGTACTTGTAGCTCTTGGTCGAGCCTTCGTGATCGTTGAAGGTCACGCAAGGCGAGATGACGTCGAGCATCACCGTGCCCTTGTGGGCAATCGCGGCCTTGAGCATCGCGAGCAGCTGCTTCTTATCGCCCGAGAAAGAGCGGCCGACGAAGGTCGCGCCCAGCTGGATGGCGAGCGAGCAGGTATCGATCGCGGGCAGGTCGTTGATGACACCCGTCTTCAGCTTCGAGCCGAGATCGGCGGTGGCCGAGAACTGGCCCTTGGTCAGGCCGTACACGCCGTTGTCCTCGATGATGTAGATCAGCGGCAGGTTGCGGCGCATCAGGTGCACGAACTGGCCCATGCCGATTGACGCGGTGTCGCCGTCGCCGGAGACGCCGATGGCCTGCATGGTCTTGTTCGCGAGCAGCGCGCCGGTGGCGACCGCGGGCATGCGGCCGTGCACCGAGTTGAAGCTGTGCGAGCGCGAAAGGAAGTACGCCGGGCTCTTCGACGAGCATCCGATGCCGGAGAGCTTCATGATGCGCTCGGGCTGGACACCCATCTCGTAGAAGGCATCGATGATGCGCTCGGAGATGGCGTTGTGGCCGCAGCCGGCGCAGAGAGTGGTCTTGCCGCCGCGGTAGTCGAGGATCGGCAGGCCCAGGCGATTGACCTTGGGCGCGGGAGTCGAAGTCGTTGCCATGATTAGATTCCCTCCTGCAGCACGAGCTCGTCGGTGACGGAACGCGCATCGATGGGCAGGCCGTTGTAGTGGCGGATGCTGCGCAGCTTGAGGGTCTCCCCGGCGGGCAGATCGAGCTTGAGCAGGCTCAGCAGCTGAGCGTCGCGGTTCTGCTCGACGACATACACACGCTCATGCGAAGCCACGAAGTCCTGCACTTCCTTCGAGAACGGGAAGGCGCGGATACGCAGATAGTCCGTATCGAACTGGTACTCGTTCTTCAGCTGATCGCGGCTCTCCGTGATAGCGAAGTCCGAAGTACCGAAGGCCAGGATGCCGATCTTCGAGGTGCCGTTCGCAACCACGACCGGCGCCGGAACCAGCGTGCGCGCCGTTTCGAACTTGCGGTCGAGACGCTCCATCATGTTCTGGTAATCGTCCGGCTTTTCGGTGTAGAGAGCCTTCTCGTTGTGACCCGAACCACGCGTGAAGTACGCAGCCTGCGGATGATCGGTGCCCGGCAGCGTACGGTACGGAATCGCGTCACCGTCCACGTCCTTGTAGCGGGCAAAGCCGCCCAGACGGGTGAGGTCTTCGGCCGTCAGCACCTTGCCGCGATCGAGCGGCTTCGTCGGATACTCGAAGGGCTCGGACATCCAGTTGTTCATGCCGAGATCGAGGTCGGAGACCACGAAGACCGGCGTCTGCAGGCGTTCCGTCAGATCGAAAGCAGCTGCGCTGAACTCGTAGCACTCCTTCACCGATCCCGGCAGCAGCATAACGTGCTTGGTGTCGCCGTGCGAGAGGTAGGCGATCGAGAGCAGGTCGGCCTGCGCGGTACGAGTCGGCAAGCCGGTCGAAGGACCGACACGCTGAATGTCGAAGATCACGCCCGGCAGCTCGGCCCAGTAGCCAAGACCGGCGAATTCGGCCATCAGCGAGATGCCAGGGCCTGAAGTTGCGGTCATCGAACGGGCACCAGCCCAGCCGGCGCCGAGCACCATGCCCACGGCAGCCAGCTCATCTTCTGCCTGAACGACAGCAAACGAAGCCTTGCCATCCGGCTCGATGCGGTACTTCTTGAGCAGATCGATCAGCGACTCGACCACCGAGGACGACGGGGTGATCGGATACCAGGTGACGACCGTGACACCGGCGAAGAGCGCGCCCAGCGCGCAGGCGGCGTTGCCGTCAATGATGATCTTTCCGTCGGTCGCGTGCATCGGCTCGAGCACGAACGGATCCTGCTTGGTGAAGGTCTCGGAGGCGTAGTTGTAACCGGCCTCAACGGCGGCCCAGTTCAGGTCGGCAGCCTTCTGCTTCTTGGCGAACTGCTTGCGCAGCGCCTTCTCGACGGCCTTCATGTCCAGACCGATGATCTTCGCGACAACGCCGACGTAGATCATGTTCTTGACCAGCTTGCGCAGGCGCGCTTCAGGGCACACAGCGGCGGTCAGCTTGTCGAAGGGTACGGGATAACAGGTAACGTCGGAGCGGTACTGCTCGAGCGCGAACGAAGCCTCGTAAACAGCCACGCCGCCGGTGGGCAGCGAGAGGATGTCGTCCTTGGCCGTCTCGGCGTTCATCGCCACGACGATGTCGATATCCTTCTTGCGCGCGACGTAGCCGTTCTTGCTGGCGCGGATGGTGTACCAGGTTGGCAGGCCGGCAATGTTGGACGGAAAGAGGTTCTTACCGCTCACCGGAATGCCCATGCCGAAGATGCTGCGCAGCAGGATGCTGTTGGCCGACTGTGATCCGGAGCCGTTGACCGTGGCTACCTGGATGCTGAAGTCGTTAATAACGGGCTTGCGCCCGGAAAGATCGCTATTCGTGCCTGTACTGGGCTCTGGATTGCCCAAGGCAACGTCGCCTGTCGCCATTTGGCGGTGTTCCCTTCAGAAAGTAGATGGAAAGAAATCGGTTCTCTCTGAGTGACTATTATAGCGACGCTTACAGCCAGCGTAGACCTGAGCGGCGCGAACGGGCACTCAGCCCCGCTCAGCGGCGCAAATGCGTCGCCGAACGGAGATACATTGGTTGTATACATTGCAGAAATTATTTTATTGGGGCGAATATACCCCATTGATCCAATGTGTTGCGCCGACATACCTCAGTCTGTTTCCAGGTACATCCATCCCACGCGCAGCATGATGTTGTGCTGCTGCGGATTGGCAAAAGTCCAGTAGTCGCGAAGCTCGATGCGCAGGCTGTTACCCAGAGCACTCTGCTTGGCGGAGCGAGGCAGAGCCAAAGCAATGCCATAATCCAGCGCATGCCCGGTTTCAAAGAGGCGGCTATAGCCTGCGATTGCGATGGGCACATATTTGGCCGAACTCTTGAAGAGAGGAACGTTCACGTCCGCGCTCATATAGCCGGTCAGATAACTTCGGTTAGCCTGAGGACCCATCAGGCCGAACTCTACAAATACAGGTAAGGGCACAAAGCTCATACCAGCCCCACAGCCAACAGCCGGTTTCTTCCCCACCGGGGAATTACTCGCTCCCATTCCGCACAAGACACCGATATGCGTGAGATAGCTTGCACTCGCTGCGTCAGTCCATGCCTTCGGAGCCGATGGCGGCTGGGCTTGGGGAGCATCGGGAATGGACACGCTCGTAGAGGAGCTTTGAGACTGGTTCTCAGGCGTCGAGGTTTGCGCGGCGGCACAGGCAGGCAGACCAGAAGAAAGCGCAGTAATGAGCACCAGAAGAAAGCAGCGTTTCGCCGCTCTCCTGACCGAGCAGCCACGGAGCAAGAATAAAACCGCGAAAGTAGCATGGACGATTTGGCTGAACATGGAGGCATCCTGTCACAGTTCGTGGCAGCCTAACCATGCAACGCCGCTCGAATTCGCCTCAAACCTGGCTCACCGTACAAGTCGCTTTGCTCCAACGAGTTAGCACCCTCTCTCCAATGTTTTTTGGAAGCACTTTTGAGCATTCTTTCGATACACTGGGCGATTATGGGCGGCTCTGGCACGACATTCCATTATCGATTCGGCGAATTTGAGGTGTCCGTAGAGGCAGGAGAACTGCGCCGGCGCGGTGCGCTGATCAAGCTGCACACTCAACCCTTCCAAGTTTTACTTCTCATGCTGAAGCAACCGGGCGAGACTGTCACGAGAGAAGAGATCAGCCGTGTGCTCTGGCCCGATGGCGTCTTCGTCGACTTCGACCACGGCATCCACTCTGCGATCAATCGGCTACGAGCAGCTTTAGGCGATCAGGCGGCACGCCCACGCTACATTGAGACCGTCGCACGGCGTGGATATCGATTTCTCGGACCGGTTGAGGCAAAAGGCACCGCCACAATCACAAATAGCCTCCGGGCCTACTCACCGCCTGCAGCCGAGCAGGAAATTCCATCCTTGCGAAGATCGATACTTGCGACCCAAGCCGATCTGCCGAAGACACCACAAAGAGTCGTCTCTATCCTTTTCCTGCTCCTACAAGGCATGTACCTCGGCTTCTATGTCGGAGCGCTCACCAATCTCGATGAGATCCGGCAGTTGTTTGTCGAGTATGGGCTGGATTCTCGACTATGGCTCATTGTGATGACCACGGCAGCGTTGCTAATACCAGTAAGAGCATTCCTGATATGTGGAACCCTGTTTCGTGCTCCTCGCATGCAGGAGCATTATCTGCGGGCCTGGTGGGCTCTGATGATCTTCGACTGTGGCTGGGCGCTCTCGCCGTTCCTTCTGCTCCATCACATCCAGTATGGTCTTGCTGTGGCTTGCATGGCACCCCTTGTCTATGCGCCGTTCGCCCAGCGCTCGCTCATGCTGATGGGCGCAGCGAGCCAGCCCAGGCCCGAAGTAGAGGCAGACCTCGGCCTGCTCTAACCTGTTGCCTTACCTGGGCCACATCCCGCAGTGGCTCAATTCCGCAGGTCGCGCATCACCTCGGCCACCTTTGCTTTCGTCTCCGCGTCGAGCGGCAGCATGGGCAGGCGCGGCACGCCTCCATAGAAGCCGTTCAGATCGCAGGCGTGCTTGATGGCGGGCACACCGAGTTTTGCTACGACATACTGTGTTGCCGCTACTAGACGCTTCTGCTTGAGCGCGGCCAGTGCAGGATCGCGATCCTTCCACGCCATCTGCACCTCGAGGCAGGCCTGCGGCGCGCAGGCGGCCAGACCGAGGATCGATCCGCTTGCACCGGCTTCGAGCGAGGGCAGAATCTGGTCCGAGGCTCCGCTCAGCACCTGGAAACCGATCGACTTCTTGCGTGAAGGCCGTTGCGGAATCACCGGCAGCGTCGTGAACATCGACGTGCCTGTCAGGATCTCAGCCGAGATCATATTCTCCGCAGCAAACACCGGCTCCATCAGCATGCGCCCGGTCATCGCCTCGAAGGTAGGCGTCACCGTCACCTCGCGCCTGGGTGCATTTGCGGTGGCCGCCACCAGTTCGCGGATGCGCTCCACGCTGCCGCTCGAATC
The DNA here is from genome assembly GCF_004123295.1 of Silvibacterium dinghuense. Taxonomy (NCBI): domain Bacteria; kingdom Pseudomonadati; phylum Acidobacteriota; class Terriglobia; order Terriglobales; family Acidobacteriaceae; genus Silvibacterium; species Silvibacterium dinghuense. The sequence goes on from NZ_SDMK01000002.1 coordinate 803,711, forward strand.
CTTAATGCCGATGATATTCGGATGCTGTGCCAGTTCCCCGACGAGCGCGGGCGACAGGTCATAATGCGTGTACTTCGGAATGCTGTAGAGGATCACCGGCAGCGGCGAGCGGTCGGCCAGCGTGCGGTAGTAGGTCAGCAGACCCAGCGAATCCTCGCGCTCGCCATTGCTCGAAGCATATTGCGGTGTGTAGTAGTGCGGTGTGCGCACCAGCACCGCATCGTAGTCATGCGACGCGGCGAATTCGGCCAGCCGCAGTGTCTCGACGAGGCTCTCCCGGCCAATCCCCGCGATCAGCACCTTTTCATCCAAAGCACTGTTGCGCGCGTGGCGCAGCACATCGCGCGTCTCGTCATCGCTCAGCATCACAGCCTCGCCCGTCGAACCGAGCACGGTCAGTCCGCTCAGCGGTGTGCGGGAATAATGCTCTCCATTCTCTTCGAGTTTGTGCAGATAGAGGCGGCCATCGGTGTGAAAAGGCGTCGTGATTGCGGCAAAGATTCCTTCGAGCAGCATGGCTCGATTGTACGGCGCAATGACGCAGCGGAGCAGCCTCCCACGAAAGAGGGAGCCTGCTCCTCTTTTTCCTGGCGGGCAGATTCGCTACCCTATAGGCCTGGGTTGGCAGATCGGCGCCTCGGTGCCAAAATCGTGTGCAGGAGCAACGAGATGGCAGGCATTCAGCCCGAACGGATCAACCTGAGCAGCGCGGAAATGGTGCGCCAGGCAGCGTGGTTTCTGCTCCATTCGCTCTTCGGGCTGCTGGCCTGGGCCGTGATGATGGGCGTGGTAACGCTCTTCCATCCGGAATCCGTACCAGCGATCGTCACGCTCGCGCTTTCCTTCCTCATACCGCTCGCTGCGGGCTTCCTCATCGTCAGGATGCGGGCCAGCAACGTCGCCACCCTGACCTGGCTGGCCGGGCTGGTGTGGTTCATGATCGTAGGACTGTGGGTTCTCGATATGCCCACGGGACCGGATGCCTGCTATCGCTGCGGGCCGGGCGACAAGCTGTGGTTCACTTTCTTCAGCCTGCACTGGGATAGCGGCATGGCCGATGGGCAGGGGCGTTTCCTGGGCACCTGGCCGGCCACCGCCATGCTGGCCTACTCCATCGGAGCGAAGCTGGCCATGCGAGAGCATGCGCCGGAAGAAGTGGTTCCGCTCGAAGAAGACATCCCTCAGCTGCAGTAGAGCGGAATCACCACGCAGTCACCGCGCAACGGAGAGTGGAATCTCCGGCAGCTCCTGCCAGCAGACACGGTTTCTGCCGCCGCGCTTAGCCTCGTAGAGCGCCTGATCTGCAGCTTCGAGCAGCATTCCTGAAGCAACTCCTGCTACCGGCGTCATCGTTGCCACCCCGATACTCACCGTCAGGCGTTTGGCGTAGGGAGAATCGAGATTCACGATGGACGCCATGCCCACCGCGCGATGCATGCGCTCGGCAACGATACGGGCGCCTTCAAGATCTGTATCCGGCAAAAGCAGCACGAACTCCTCACCTCCATAACGCGCCAGATAATCTCCGGCTCGCGCTCCCTGCAGCAGCAGGATACGGGCGACCGATGCCAGGCATTCGTCTCCATAGGTGTGACCATGACGGTCATTGACCGCCTTGAACCAATCAAGATCGATCATCAGCAAGGACACCGGGCACTGCTCGCGGACAGAGTGCGCCCAAGTATCCTCTAACGCCTCGGAGAAACCACGCCGGTTGGCGACGCCGGTCAGCGGATCGATATGCGAGAGATGCAGGAGTCCGGCATTCTCCTCCTCAAGCCGCTGCTCGCGCTCAAGCAGCAACTGCTGCCCGGAGTGATAATTCATCTGCACCACCCCGGCATGCAGCCCCTGCAAGACCAGCAGCCCGAGAATGGAATATCGCGCCAGCAGCGGATGGGAGCCAAGCAGCATCGCGGCCAGCACAAACAGAGCAATCGTAACCAGCATGGGGCAGAGGCTCTGCAGCAGGCGCGCCGTACGAGGCGACAGGATATTCTTCTCCGTCCTGCTTGCATCAACAGGAATGCTGAGCGCTCGCCAGCCCGCAAAGGCAAACGGCAAACTCCACAGGAGATCCAGCAGGGTTCCCGTGCGCAGGTGCCAGTGTGCCGTGGCGTAATCCATGCCGAACTCGATGGGCGCATAGCTCCAGACAGTTACCACCATCCATTTCATACGTTTCCGCTCTTCACGGGAGATCCAGCAGAAGAGGCGCAGCGTGGAGGCGAGCACAAGAAACACACATTCCCAGGCGTAAATCGCGAGCATCACGCTCGACGCCATACTGTTACTCTGCGGCACACGGAAGACGCGGTAGTAAATCAGCAGAACAGCCAGTCCGAACTGCACGAGGTTGAGATACAGAACGCCTGGAACAGCCTCGTTCTCGGCCGTATTGCTGACGGCCAGCAGTACCGGCAGCGCAGCGCTCAGGTAAAAGAGATCAGAAGCATCGACGCTGAGATTGCTCGCCGCGGCAGCACCGGGCATGAGCGTCTCAACAACCTGTCCCAGCGCCCAGAGCAGCAGGGCCAGCGCCATCCAGCGCCAGGAGACGCGCTCACGCGCTTCGAGCAACCTGCTTCGCCAGAGCACGCAGATCGCAGCTATCACCGGCACCGCAGCGGTAAACAGGCGCGAGATGCTGATAGCATGGCCGGCAAAAAGCAGCTGGATTGTATGCAGGAAGAGCACCAGCAGAAGCGCCCACAGGAGCGGAGTCCCACCGGGAATCAGAACAGAGCGGTGCTTGCGATCGACATCCGATGCCATGCTGCACTTCTTCGCCGTCACCGTTGAAAGAGCGGAATCAGAGAACCGTTCACCAAAAATCAGAAAGACAATCGCCTCAACAACCTGGCAACCAGAGCGCCCAATGAAAAACGGGTGCGGTCCGTACCTCGATTATTGCCAGTCCTCAGGCTTCTGCAAACAAAATTCTGGGCCGGCCATGCAGAGCGGCCTACGGCTTCTCTCCGGGAAACGGCGTGGTCTGCTGCGTGATCACGCTGACCACCTGCGCGCGGATCAGGTCGTAGTCCGGCAGCCCGGAAAACATGTGGTAGTCGGTGTGTACATCCGTATCCTCACCCACGATCTGAAACTGCCGCTTTCCTTGTGCGGCTTCTTCGGGATGCGCCCCGGCCCAGGACTTCTGATCGAAGTCATTGCTCTCGGCGTCGATCTGCCAGACGCGGCGGCCTTCCGCATTACGGATCACGAAACGATAGTAGACATGGAAACGACCGACCGGCGTGAAGTATTCGACCGCATCGACGTGATACTGCTTCACCGGAAACATCTCCACCAGGAAGCCCGAGGTCTGCATGGCTTCGGGCGCGTGCGGGTCGGCGTGCAGCTTGCGCAGAATATCGCGCTCCTGGTCCCGCTGCTGCGTCTTCCCTGCCTCCGCATACGCGGCCACCAGCGCGGTGTGCACCTTCCAGTTGTCGGGTTGGAGCTGGCGTGCCTTTTCGGCATACTGGACGGCGAGATCACTCTTGTAGAGACTGAGCGCGGCAGTTGCGGCCAGAAGGTTTGCAGCCGGGTCATCCGCATTCAACGCAAGAGCCTTCTGGAAGGCGTCGAGCGCCTGCTGCGGCTGGTTCTCTTTGAGTGCAGCCAATCCCTGATGTTCGAGATCATCTACGGAAGGAGCAGAGGCTGTGGGCGCAGGCGTAGGAGCTGGTGCAGATTGCGCAAAAGCAGAAGCGGAGAGTGTGGCGGCAAGCAAAAGAATCGCGGAGCGGAGCGACGGAATCATCACCTCTGCAGTGTAAGGTCTGCGCGTAGCGCTCGAAAACAAAGCCGCCGCCCGGATGGCTCCGGCGCGGCGGCTTTGCGGTTACTGGTGCTGTCCGCTGTGCTCCGGGGTTGCCCCCGGTTCAGGAAAGTCGGAGTCCGCACCGTCCAGATCTTCAGACTTCCGATGTGGAAGCTGATCGGCGAGCGTGCTGTGCAGATCGGGACGAGGGGGCGTGTCGTTCGGAGACTGGCTCTCGACGGCGCCCTTCTGCGCGTCGGCGTCGGGATGGCGAAGCTTGTCGGTCATGGCTGCTTTCCTTCGATGCGACTTGCTGCATGCGCGTACGCAGTTCGGAGCGAAATTTACCGTTCGGCTGCCGGCTCCGCAGTCAGCGATAAGCCGAGGGCTTGGCGGCTACGATCCGGACCCCCATGCCGTTCAGACGGCTGCGGGCCTGCGCGGCTTCCGGAGTCTGAGGATAGCGCTGAATCAGGCTCCGCAAATCACGGATGCCAGCATCCTTCTGATTCGCGGCAATCTCGGCCAAGCCCTTCCGCAACTGTGCCGCCGGCGCCTTGGAGCTTCCCGAGAACTGCTCGAGAACCGCATCGTAGTTCTGGATCGCGGTCGGGTAATCACCCTTGCGATAGGAGATCTCGCCGAGGTAGAAGTAGGCGTTCCCAGCCATATCGTCCTGCGGGTAGTACTTGATCACGTCGCCGAACTCGCCGCTGGCCAGGTCATAGCGGGCGCTGGTGTAGTCACGCAGCGCGGACTGGTAAAGCTGGTCCACGGGCGGAGCCTGGGGCTGCTGCGGTGCCGGAGCAGCGCCCATGGCCTGCGGCTGACCTGGCTGCGCATTCCCAGGCTGCGCGCCGGGCTGTCCCGGCTGCCCTGCGGGCTGCTGACCGGCTGGCTGTGACTGGATGTTCTGCAGCTGCGACTGGATATCCTGCAGCGTCTTGTCGAGCTTCGCCATCCGGGTTTTCATCTCGTCGATGGAATCATTGACGCCCTGAATCTGGCCGGAGAGCTGGTCCACCTTGCCACCCTGTCCGTTCTGCGCCTCAACCTGCTGCTGAAGGGTGTTGAGCGTCTGCGACATGCGGTTGACGCTATCGGCGGTCTGTTCCACAAGGTGCTGCAGAACTCCCATGCTCTGGTCGTTCGAGGTTTGCAGATGCTGGATCATGTCCTGCAGCTGTTGAACCTGGGTCTGGAGCTGGACCATCTCCTTGGAGACGGCATGCGCCGGCGGCGCGGGGAGCATCAGCGCCAAGGCGGCCACGGCAGGAAGCGGAATCAGGGACTTGCGCATAGGAATCATTCTCCGGAATCCGCTCCCCGATGACACGTTTCGTATCGCTCAGCCGTGGCGGGAAGCGGTGGTGCTGGTAAGACAAAGGGCAGCACCGCGATACTTTGCGGTGCTGCCGGTAGTTGCGCGGAAGATCCGCGGTTTAGCGATCGAGCGAGAACTGCGCGCGACGGTTCTGCTGCCAGCAGGCCTCGTCGTGATCGGTGCAGAACTGCTTCTCCTTACCATAGCTGACGGTGCGCAGGCGCGATGGGCTCACACCCGCTGCCACCAGGGCCTGCTTGGCAGCGTTGGCGCGGTTCTCGCCGAGGGCCAGGTTGTACTCCACCGAGCCACGCTCGTCGCAGTAGCCGCCGATGACCACCTTCAGCTCCGGATGCTGGTTCAGGAAGCTCGCATCCTGTGAGATCACCGACTGCGACTGCGCATTCACGTCGTAGCTGTCGTAGTCATAGAAGATGTCCTTCACGTTCTGGTGGAAGGTCGCATCGTCGATGTTCGACTCGGCCGGAGCACTCGGAGCCGAAGGCGCTGCCACGGTAACGGTTGCGGTCGCATCGGTCGAGCCGCCTTCGCCACGGGCAATCAGGTGATAGCTGGTCGTCTGTGTGGGACGAACCGACTGGGTGCCCGAGCTCGGAACTTCGCCAATGCCTTCGATCTGAATGTTGTTCGCGTTCGAGGTGTGCCAGGTCAGCACTACGCTGTCGCCGGGCGCAATCTGCGTTGGTGTCGCGGTAAGATCGGCCGTCGGTGCGGCGGCGCTGCTGGTGAGCGGCGGAGGCGGCGGAGGCGGCGAAGTCTTCTTATGGCACCCGGCCACAAACAGCAGGGTGGACACGCCGGCGACAAGAGCAAGCGTCCGGCTGCGGGATTGACGATTGAGAGCAGTACGAAGTTGGAAAGACACGATCTCCTCCTCGGGAGCTTTTGTTGTATGGCCTTACGGCCATTGGGTGGTTCAACCAAGGCAACAGGCGGAAAACTCCGCCTGCCTTACAGCAAACTCGTTATTTCCAGCTCCAGTTCGGCATCGAGTTGCTACCACGATGCGTGAGCTGTTGCTGTTCTGTTCCATCGGCCAGCATCGACCAGATCTGCGTACCGCTCTCGTCTTCGCGCTGAAAGACGATATGGCGGCCATCCGGAGACCAGGATGGAAAATCATTACGGCCGGCATCGTGGGTCAACTGCGTCCAGCGCTTGCTGGCAATGTCCATGATGTAAATATCCTGCCCGCCCGGAGCGCCGGGACCGTACTTGCGGTTCCAGGCAAACGCCAGAAACTGTCCATTGGGCGACCAGGAGGGCGAAGTCGCGTAGCCGCCGTCCGTCATGCGCATGACGTTGGCACCGTCGGAATCCATGATGTAAATCTGCGGCAGGCCGGTGCGTCCGCTCACCCAGGCGATCTGCGAGTTCGACTTCGGGTTCCAGGTCGGCGAAACGTCGGGACCGCGGAACGCAGTAATACGATGGGCTCCGCCGCCGCTGGCGTCTGCGGTGTAAATTTCCGGATCGCCGCTGATGCTCGACGAGTAGGCAACCTTGCTGCCGTCACTCGACCATGCCGGGGAAAGCGTGGTGCCGCCCGGCGCATTGAAGTTCACCATGCGGTTGAGCACCAGCGAATACATCTTGATCGTCCAGCCGTTGCGGCCGAGCGAGGAGAAGGCTACGCGAGTGTTATCGGGCGAGACGCGCGGAGAGAGCGAGATGCTGCCCAGATGTGTCACGGCGTGCGGAGCAGCACCGTCATAATCCATCGCCCAGATTTCCTTGTTGCCGTCACCGCTGCGGGCCACGAAGTAGATCTTCGTCTCGCAGATGCCGTTGATGCCACCGCCCAGCTGGGTAATGATCTCATCGGCGAAGCGATGCGCGATCTGCCGCGCATTCTCATCGTTTGCATTATCGGAATACTGTTTGCCGAGAATCTGCGGGCTCTCGGTATTGTGGGTGTCGAAGACAAAGCCACGAACATTGATGCGGCCGCCATCCACCGAAAACGATCCGAAGACCACCATCTGCGCACTCGCCGGAGCCGCGGCCCACTGCGCGAGGTTGATCTCCTGTGGACCACCGGGCGTGGCCTCGGGCGCCATGCTCTTGGCCACCATATCGAAGACACCGGCATTCTTCAGATCGCTGAAGAGTACCGTGTTGAAGGTCGCGCGCAACGGCACGGCCTGCGGATCGCCGGACGCCAGCTTGAAGTCGGCGGCAGCAATACGGATGCGTTGCACGCCGAGATTCGTGCCGGTACGGACCCAGTCCTGCGCGCGGGCCATAGGGGCAGCAAGGATGAAAAGAACGAGGAGAGAAAAAACGTACAGGGAGGTCGGATACTTCTGATACTTACCGGTCATCGTGCCTCTGCGCTTGCATCGGTGGCAAATGAATGAACTGGTGAACGATCGGCGGCTCATTTTGCCTGCTGATCGTAGGTAAAAGTGTACTCCACGGAGACACTCGACTTGTTGTATCCCGGGGGCAGCGGCCCAAAGCTCTCGATGCGCTGAACAGCACGAACAGCAGAAGTATCAAGAGTCGGCGAACCGCTGCTATGGGAGATGCGGATATCGCTGGGCGTGCCGTCCCGGGCAATGGTGAAAGTTACGTGCGCCTGGCTGCCCATCGGCGTCGAAGGCGAAACCTCGTAGAGGTACCAGGCCTGCTGCACTTTACGCTGGATAATCCCCACGTAATACGGGTAGTTGAAGCCCTCCCCGCCGCCGGTGACATTCACCGGAGTGGGAGGACCGGGATTATTCACCATCGAGCGCGGCACCTGGGCGGGCGCAGCCTCACCATACTGGGCGCGGTGCTCCGCCGGGGTCGGCTGCACGTGCTTCGGAGTCTCTGGCTGCGGCTTCTTCTCTACCTTCTGCTTGGGCGGCGGTGGCTGCTTGACCGGGATGGGTACGGCATCCGGCGGTGGCGCAACCGGCTTCGGCTGAGGCTTGGGCGGCGCGGGCGAAGGCTGCTCGGTGGCCAGTACATTCGGCGTCGGCGGCTGATCCTGCGGCAGCGGAATGGCCGGCGCAGAGCTTACCAGTGTGGCCTGAATTGCGCCCGGAGCCTTGTTGTCGCCCCACTCCTGCCCATGAAAGCGCCCGGAGAAATACGTATAGGCCGCGAGCAGCACCACAATCAGCACATGCAGGCCAAAAGACTTGGCCATGGGCGTGCCGAGCGGCTCGCGCTCCAGATCGATTGTCGTCCGCTGCGCCATCTCCCGATTCCCCGCCCTACCGTGCTCGGCCGTTCTGCATGGGCTGGGTGACAATGCTGATATTGGTGATGCCGGCCTGTTTGACCGCATCCATCACCGAGGCAAACGCACCGAAGGGCACTTTCTCATCCGCCTCGAGATAAATCACCTGGTGTGCGGGGTCCTTGCCCGAGCTCAGCAGCCTGCTGGTGAGATCGTTCAGGTTAATCGGCTTGTCCTGATAGAAGATCTCCGAGTCGCGGTTGATCGTGACGACCACGCGCTGCTCGGTGATCTCCTTCACTGTCTTGGTTTTCGGGACATTGACCTCGATCCCCGACTGCAACACCGGAGCCGTCAGCATGAAGATGACGAGCAGCACCAGCACCACGTCGACCAGCGGCGTGATATTGATTTCCGACAGCGAGGTCTGAGTCCGCCCGTTGTTACTGGTGAAGGCCACGCGCGGCCTCCCTCTCGACAGGATCCTGCCCAGGCCGGAGCGAAACCTCTTCCATGCTGTTCAGCAGTTCACGCGCAAAGTCGTCGTTGCGCGCAGCGAAGTCACGGCAGCGTGCCGTGAACTGGTTGTAGGCCACCACAGCCGGCACTGCGACCAGCAGGCCCGCAGCGGTTGTGATCAGCGCTTCCGAGACACCCGGCGCGACGGCACGCAGTGTGGCCGTTCCCGCCTGGCCAAGACCGTGGAAGGCCTCGACGATGCCCATCACGGTGCCGAACAATCCGACGAACGGCGAGATCGACGCAATCGTGGCCAGCCATGTCAGCCGGCTCTCCAGCGTCGTCAGCGATTCACTCGAAGCGGTCTGCGCAGCACGCTCAAGCGCGGTGATATTCCGCGGAGCGCCATAGCCGCCTGTCTGGCGCTTGTAGGTCTCATAGACCTCGTCGAAGACGCCGACCAGCGGACTGGGCTTGAATTGTTCACTCACCGTGGCAATTTCCTGCAGGCGCGTCGCTTTGCGGAAAGCACGCAGGAATTTGCGGCTTTGCGTCGCGGCACGGCGGAAGCTGCTCCACTTGCCGAGGATGATGGCCCACGACCAGATACTGGCAATGAGCAAAATTCCGAGCACGGCAAGAGCGAGCGGGCCGCTATTGCGGAGCATCTCGAGGATGGCGCTTCCGCTATTGGTAACCGGAGGCGCGCCGGCATCGGCGTCGGATTGAAGAAGGAAGAAGGCTACTGTCGCAAACAGGGGTGTCATCGCGCTCTTATATGTCCACGTTACCAGACGCGGAGAAGCCAGACCAAGTTGTCTCCGGCGCGGTCCACGATTGATTAACAGCGACGGAAGCGGGCAGAAAATACAGCAGAAAAATTACAAAAAAGTGATATTAGGCCACGTCAACGCAGCCTGTAGTCCGTGTCGAAAACGACACAGCTACGCTGTTCGATTAGACGCAGTTACCTTGCAAAGGATAGCAGTTGTTACAGATATGTACACGCTCGCCTGCTATGCTGAGCGAGGATTCACCTCAAGTCACCTATGCTGCTGGAATTGCGCGCGGAAAACTATGCGGTGATCGATCATGCGGTCGCCGTCTTCGGGCCGGGCTTGAACCTGCTGACAGGCGAAACAGGCGCCGGAAAATCCATCCTTGTCGATGCCCTGGCGCTGCTGCTCGGCAGCAAAGCGTCGAGCGATGTCGTTCGCCACGGCGCGGACCGGGCAGTCGTCTCCTGTGTCTTCGAAAGCACACCCGCCGCCGAGGCCGTCCTCGATGCCAACGGCCTTGACGCCGAAGGCACGGAAATTATCCTGCGCCGTGAAATCCTCGAAAGCGGGAAGGCGCGCGTCTACGTCAACAATCAGCCGGCAACCGTCGCTGTCCTCCGGCAGCTGGCACCGGAACTCGCGCTCGTCCATGCGCAAAACGAGACCATGGGCGCCTTCGACCAGCTGCAGCAGCGCCTGCTCCTCGACCGTTTTGGCGTCCTCAGTACCGATGCCGTCACAACCGCCTATGCGCGCTGGAAACAAACGCTCGAGAAGCTCGAAGAACTCGAACGCGACGAGCAGGACCGCCTCAAGATGCTCGACCTGTGGAGCTTTCAGCATCGCGAAATTGAAGGCATAAAGCCCGAACCTGGCGAAGACGAAGCCCTCGAGACCGAGCGCCGCGTGCTCTCGAATGCGGAAAAACTCTATGCCGCGTCCATGAGCGCCTACGATCTACTCTACGACGGCACAGGCTCAGCCGAGGCCACACTCCGCGCCGCACTGAAGCAGGTGGAGGAGCTGTCTCGCTACGACACGAAATTCACGGAGGCGGTGCAGCAGCTGACCTCGACGCTCGCGGTCGTGGAAGATGTAGGCGCAACCGTGCGCGATTACGCAGAAGGGATTCAGGCCTCGCCCGATCGCCTCGCTGAAATCGAGGACCGCCTTGCGGCGCTGGGTCGCCTGAAGCGCAAGTACGGAGCCACGCTCGCCGAGGTCATCGCCTACGGCGAAGAGGTGCGCCGCAGACTCGACGAGATCGAGAATCGCGACGAAATGCTCAAATCGCTCCGCGAAGAGCTGGCAGGCGAAGCGGCCGCCTATCGCAAGGCTGCGGCTGCCCTGCACCAGGAGCGCGCCGCCGCGGCAAAACAGCTCGAGAAACTCGCCGAAGCACAGATCAACGATCTCGCCATGCGCGTACGCTTCTCCATCGCCGTCACCGCCAACGAAAACGAGCCTGCCTGGTCCGCACACGGCTGGGACACGGTTGAATACCGCATTGCCACCAATGCCGGCGAGCCTCTGAAGCCGCTCGAAGAGATCGCCTCCGGCGGCGAAATGTCGCGTGTGCTGCTGGCGCTCAAGGTGAGCGTGGAAGAGGGTGCGGCACGCGGCAAGAAGAAGACCCAGGTGCCGCGCACACTGGTCTTCGACGAAATCGACATCGGCATCGGCGGCCGCGCCGCGGAAGCCGTCGGGCAGAAGCTCAAAGCGCTCTCGCGCGCGCAACAAGTGCTCTGCGTCACCCACCTCCCGCAGATTGCCGCCTTCGCCGACCAGCACTTTCTCATCGAAAAGAACGAAAAGCAGGGCCGCACGCGCACCTCGGTCCGGCTCATCGGCGATAAGGAGCGCACCGAGGAGATCGCCCGCATGCTCTCCGGCGCCAAACTCACCGACACCTCGATCAGGCACGCGGAACAAATGCTCAAAGCCAGCCGGGACTGATTATCCCGATATACTCCTTCGGCTGCTCCGCGCAGGGCGAACCGCCTTCGGTCTCCGATCCCTTCGGTCGCGATCAAGGAACAACGCTCCCGCCAGTTGTCATCCCGACCGGCACGAAGTGAAGTGGAGGGACCTGCGGTTTTCACCAGTACAGACGGGAAAAACAGGTTTCTCCGCTTCGCAGGACGACAGCAGTCCTGCTCAGGTCGAAATGACAAGTTGGTTTAGGGCTCAATCAAAAACCAGGCGGCCCATCTTGATCGCGACCAGTGGGAGCGCCGGGGGAGCGTAGCGGCAGCAATGCGCCGAAGGGAATTCGCTCTGAGCGCAGCAGTCAGCCCTTCGGATAAGCCTCCGCAATTTTCGCCGCACGCAGCATCATCATCTGCGCGGCCATGTCGTGGAGGAGATAGAGATCACGCCGCCGCGTCCACGGCTGTCCGGACTCCGCATCATACTCGACCGGGAGCGACACCTCTTTCGCTACCCACGCGTCCATACCCCGTCCGCGTGAGGTGAGCACGCAGCGCTTGGCATGATCGCGATGCCCTACGACCGCAACCGGTCCTATCGCCGCAGTACCGCCTGCCCGCTTGACCGCAGCCTCAGCCACGCCATCCGTGCTCAGGTACGTCACCGTGCCATCGGCTGCAATCACCGGCTCGATGCTGACTACATCCTTAAAGCCATATTTCGCAGTGAGAAAGTGCGCGATCTCCCACTGCGCATAAATACGGGAGCCGGATGGCAATAGCTTATGCACGCGAACCACGGTATCGGCCAATACCTCATTCACGGGGCCAGGCTCAGGCTGAGCCTTCGGATCTGCCGCAAGCCGATTGCCAAAGCTATAGGCGATTACAGCGCGCAGATCCGCGGCCGGACGCATTGGTGATGTCCATTCGAAACCGACGTTGAGGATGGAAGGAGCCAGCGTGGCAGCGAGGGCAGGATCATCCAGCTCCCGCGCCAGTCTGGTTCGCATCGATGAAAGAAGCTCAGGATCGGAATCGCTCGAGGATGGAACCTTCTGTGCGTGGATCACAGCAGGCATGGCGGCAGCAGTAAGAACGATGGAGCGGGCTAGGAATCTACGACGGTCGACCATGCCCTTTATTCTGCCGGGCACAGATCAATTTCCTGTTATCCGCTGCTCTTGCCGGCAAAAACAGAGAGCGGTGGAGAGCGCAAGAAGAACGCTTTCTCCACCGCTGCATTCTGGTGCAAGTAGAGTTAGTTGCTCGATGGCGGTGGGGGTGGCGGAGGCCCCGCAGGACCATCAGCCAAGGTATAGATCACATGGATCTGGGTTTCTACTTGCACCGGATCGCCGTTGAGCAGATATGGCTTGTAGGTCCAGTCCTTGACAGCATCCAAGGCTGACGACTGCAGTTCCTTCGGGCCTGATACTACTTTCAAGCCTTCGATCTTGCCATCCTTGCCGATAACCGCCTTGAGCACGACTGTGCCTTGAATCCTCTCCTTCTTTGCCTCTTCCGGATACTTCGGCTGGGTTCCGTTGATCTTGTTTCCGGCCATGACACCAGGTGCAACTGCAATCTTCTTCGGCGTTTTCGTCGGAGCCGCATCCTCGCTCTGCGCCGATATGGTGCTCCCATGCATCCCCAGCGCCAGGGCCGATCCGCACACGCCGACACCAAATGTTGCACAGGTGAGAACAATGGCCAGCCGCCGCGATCCGCGGATCTCATCGCGCTTTGCTGTCAATTTCATAAGTCTCCTTTCGAGAACGTTGGCATCGAAGAGCCCGATGGCGTGAGGGATAGGCAGCGGTGCGCCTTCGAGCAGAAGGGCAGCCAGCCGCAGGAGCGATCGCGCGTAATCCTTCGGCCCCGCAATCCCGGCGGCCATGGCATCGCAGACCATCTCCCGGGTCTCGGCAAGCCGCGTCCGGGTGAGAGCTGCGAGCGGGTGATAGCTCACCGGCAGCGCAACCAGCTGTAGAAGCAGGTTCACGAGGTAATCGTTGCGGCGCAGGTGCGCACACTCGTGCGCAAGTACCGCACGAAGGTCGCTTGATGGCAGATCAGAGAGCATTCCAGGAGGCAGAAGCACCCACCCGCGCCGTCCGCCGAGCGCCACCGGACCGTAGACCTTCGCAGATACCGCGATGGTCGCGTCTGTAACCTCGAAACGACCGGTACAGAGCGCCCAGGCCGAAGCCGCCTCGTCTCTAAGCTCGACGGGCGTGGCATCATGGCGGACACCCTCCAGCTTCCACCAGCTCCAGAGGAAACGGGCCGCGAACCACGCCATCGCCAGCGTATAGACAGCCAGCACCGTAGACAGCAGCGTTAACGAGAGGTGAGGCCCTCTGAGGATGGTCCCCGGCCCCTGCTCCACCGTGACCGCTGCCCCAAGCCGCACATTGCTGCCGCTCCAGAGCATCAGCCGATGCAGCCACTGCCACTCCTGCTGCCCGATATGCTCCCAGGGCAACATGGTCAGCGCCGGCAGCATGGTCTGGAGGAGCACCACGCACAACCAGACGGCATGCTCCGCCGCGGCTCCGATGCGTCTCGCCAGCCGCGCCGCCACCCAGCCTGCACCGAGCAGCAGCGGCACCTGCCACAGCGAGTTCACGAGGTAGATCAGAATCCAGGATTCCACGCTCTTCATCAGGCTTCCTCCTCGCTGTCCAGCTCGCGGTGGAACTTCTCTGTCAGCTCGGCCAGCTTTTTCGCGTCGATCTGCCGGTTCTTGAGCAGGCTCATCACCAGCTCTTCGCTCGAGCCGCCGAACATGCGGTCTACCAGGTCGCGCACGCTCTGCCCCAGCGCCTTGGTCTCGGTCACGCGCGCCGAATACACATAAGCGCGCCCCTCGAGCTCGCGCTTCAGCTTGCCCTTGCGCTCGAGAATGTTCAGCATGGTCTGCACCGTGGTGTAGGCCAGCGGCGGCTCGAGCTCCGCCTGCACAGCACTGACCGTGCTCGCGCCCAACCGCCAGATCACCTGCATGATCCTCAACTCCAGCCGCGTCAGCTCCGCCTTCTTTGCCTCTTTCGTCACGACACCTCCTAACGAATTAGGACATTAGGCGCGGACAGCAGCCCCTGTCAACTAAATTCTTAGGACTTATTGAAACAGGAGCAAAGCGAAACGCTCTCGCGGACGGAAAGAACCGGGAAAATCCTCGCATCCCGGCGCCGGGGCGAACCATTTTCACGCCTTTTTCACCCTGCTATACTTTGGAGTTGCGGGAGTAGCTCCAAAGCAGCAATGTTTTCCAGCACTTCGCGGCAAAAATCAATCTACACAGACTCCTGAGGTCCCTATGTCCGGCCATTCCAAATGGGCGACAATCAAGCATAAGAAGGGCGCACTGGACGCCAAGCGCGGCAAGATTTTTACCCGCCTGATCAAGGAAATCACCATCGCGGCACGCGCCGGCGGCGGCGACCCGGACGGCAATCCCCGTCTGCGCACCGCCATTGCCGCGGCCAAGGCCGAGAACATGCCGGCCGACAACATCAAGCGCGGTATCCAGCGCGGCACTGGTGAAATCCCCGGCCTGCAGTACGAGGAGATCTCCTTCGAGGGCTACGGTCCTGGCGGTGTAGCCGTCATTGTGGACTGCACCACCGACAACCGTAACCGCGCGGTAAGCGAAATCCGCCATGCCTTCTCGAAGAACGGCGGCAACCTGGGCGAGCCGAACTCGGTGCGCTTCATGTTCTCGAAGAAGGGCGTCATCGCCATCGCCAAGGAAGCGGCGAACGAAGAGCAGCTGATGAACATCGTGCTCGAGGCCGGCGGCGACGACCTGAACGACGAAGGCGAAAACTGGGAGATCATCACCGAGCCCTCGGCGTATGAAGCGGTGGCGCAGGCGGTGAAGGATGCCAAGATCGAAACTGTGATGTCCGAGGTGACCATGATTGCCTCGACCTACACCAAGCTCGAAGGCGCAACCGCTGCCCAGATGCTTCGCCTGCTCGACGCACTCGAAGATCACGACGATGTGCAGAATGTCTACTCGAACTTCGATATGGACGCCAACCAGCTCGAAGAGATCGCAGGCTAAGTTCGGCTTAACTCGGATGAAAAGGTGGGCCGCCGCTCAGGCGGCCTCACTTTTGCCGGAGGCCAGTAGGGCCGGCGCATTTTTTAAAAGAGAGAAGATACGATTCGGATGCGGATGCAATGGATGTGTGCCCTGGGTGCAGCGCTGCTGGCTGCGACCACGCTGAACGCGCAGACTTCGACACCCCAGAGCCAGACGCAGAGCCAGATCCTGGCCAACGATGCGCCGGCAAAGGCAGCCCTGGCTTCGCGGCCCTGGGAATTCGGCCCCTTCCTGCAGGGCGGCATCGGCGAAGGCGACCGCGACGACTTCAAGTTCCTCTCCGGAGGCGTGCGTCTGGGCAAGGTCATCACCGACCCGCATCTGGGCAGCATCTTCCGCGGCCAGTTTGAATACGCCGGCGAGATCATGCCCTACTGGCAGGCCTTCACTCCCGCGCCGCACACCCAGCTGACCAAGGTCTACAGCCAGACGGGCCAGTATCTCTATTCCGCCTACCTGCCCTACGGCGGCGGCACCTACACCGGTGTCAGCATCACGCCCATCATCCTGCGCTGGAATTTCACCCCGACGAGAAAGTTCGCTCCCTGGGTTCAGGGCGCCGGCGGCCTGATCTACACCACGCACAAGTTTCCGCCGGACATTCTGGTTGAGCATGGCCAGCCGGGCGGCACGAGCGTCTTTAACTTCACGCCGCAGTTTGGCGTCGGCTTCCACTATTTTGTGAAGCCAGGCCAAGCCATTGACTTCGCCGCGAACGCGATTCATATTTCGAGCGCCTCTCTTGGCGACCGCAACCCCGGAGTGAATGCCAGCGTGCAGTTCCAGATTGGCTATTCCTGGTGGAAGAAGTAAGCAGGCGGCATTGCGGGGACAAGGTGTACTGTATTCATCGCGTCCCCGGCGCTGCTGCATCCGTCAAGGTACCTGACGCACTGTTTTCTTATGCCTGAGCCCCTGATCGAATGTGTTCCGAACTTCTCCGAAGGCCAGCGGCCGAAGATCGTTGAGGCGATCGTCGCAGCCATGCAGGTGGAGGGCGTTTCCCTGCTCGACTACTCGCTGGATGCAGATCACAACCGTTCGGTCGTCACCATCGTCGGACCGCCGGCGGCAGTCGTCGAATCGGCAGTACGCGGAGCGGGCAAGGCAGCGCAGCTCATCGATCTCACGCAGCAGGAAGGCGTCCATCCCCGTATTGGTGCCGCAGACGTTATCCCGTTCGTGCCCGTACAGGGAATCTCCCTCGAGCAATGTGTCCTTTTCGCCCGGCAGGCTGGCCGCCAGCTCTGGGACCGTTATGGCATCCCTGTCTACTACTACGAAGCAGCGGCTGCACGGCCGGACCGCGCCCTGCTCGAAGATGTCCGCCGTGGCCAGTTTGAGGGACTGCGGGACACCGTGCGCAAGGAAACGGCGCGCCAGCCTGATGTAGGCGGCCCGGATCTGCACCCAACGGCCGGGGCTTCGGCAGTCGGAGCGCGACGCTTCCTGATTGCCTATAACCTCTATCTGAATACCGCCGATGTGGCCAAGGCGCGCGCCATTGCCCGAGAAATTCGTGCCTCCGGCGGTGGCCTGACCGGGGTAAAAGCCATGGGAGTACTGGCACACGGCGAAGCCCAGATCTCCATGAATATCACTGACTTCCGCCAGACTCCGGTCAGCGAGGTCTACGCGGCGGTGCGCGACAAAGCGGCCCGCTTCGGGGTTGAGATTAACCGTGGCGAACTGATTGGTCTGATCCCGGAAGCCGCAGCTGAGCAGGAAAGCGAATGGATGCGTCTTTTCCATGAGTTCGATCCGGAAGAGAAGATTCTGGAACGCAAACTGGAACATCCTCGACCGTGGCCGGGACCAACAAAAGGCTCACGAGTCTAAGATAGAAGCGCGCACCAGAGACGCGCATGCGTGGAAGCCCGCAGCAGGCGGGTATGGAAGATCAGGCCGAGCGGAATGCTGTGAAAGAAGCGCCGGCTGAAGGAGTGAAACGATGAGGCTTAGTAAGCAGGTCAAACGGCTAACAATGGCAGCGCTTCTGGCAGTGGGCACAGCGGCTCTGGCCCCGATGGCGGCCATGGCCGCGCAGCTCGATAACGACGCACGCTCGGTGATCCCGAAGAATGTGCAGCAGATCATTGTGGTGGATTACCGCGCCATGCAAAATTCGCAGGCCGCCATGGATCTGAAGGCACGTGTTCTGCCGCCGCCGCTCAAGCAACTCGAAGAGGCGATGAAGAACTCGGGTTTCAATGAGAACCATGATGTCGAAGAGCTGGCTTTCGCGGCTTTCCGGGTGAGCGAGCAGGACACCAAGACCATCGGCATCGCACAGGGACAGTTCGATCTGCCTGACATCATGGCGACCTTGAAGAAAAACAAGATCAAGCCGCAGGTCGTCCGCGACAACAAACTCTACCCGATGGGCAAGAGCGGCATGCTGGTCGTCTTCCTGAACCCGACGACCATGGTCTTTGGCTCGAGCGACTCGCTCAAGCTGGCGATGGATGTGCGCGACGGCCTGGCGCCGAGCCTGCTGACCAATAGCTCCATGCTGCAGCAGATGACCTCCGTGGACACGGAGCCGCTGTGGAGCATCATGGACGACCAGGGCACGCAGTTCATGATGCACGGCCTGCTGGGTGAGGCTTCGCAGCTCACCGACTACAACTCCATCAAGAAGCGGCTGCTCGGCTCGCGCTATACGATGAACTTCCAGAACGGCGTGAAATTCAACCTGGTCGTCTCGACGCCCGATACCTTCACCGCAGCGACGATGTCTTCCCTGCTGAACGCCGCCGCGATGTACAAGAAGGTGAGCGGCACGGCGGTTGAGAAATCCGCCATCGACGACACCACCATCGACTCGAGCGCCGGCGATCTCGAGGTGAGCTTTGCCGCCTCTGACAGCCAGTTCTCTACCCTGCTGCAGTCACCGCTCTTCCATTCCGTGGTTCAGTAACACACTAGCGCTGAGGCCATACAAATAGAAAGGCTCCCCTTTGGGGGAGCCTTTTACTTGTCCGCAGTATTGAGTCAATTGGAGCCGGCGGTAAAGCTAGCAAGCTGTGGTTTCACAACTGCCGGGTCACCCACCACCACCAGCGTCATGCCTTCGATATGCAGATACTTTTTCGCCATCTCCTGCACCTGCCCGGGAGTCACCGCGTTGATACGGTCTACGTACCCGGTCAGGTAGGAATCCTTGAGATGATGAAAGTCTACGAAGCTGAGGTTCGAGAGAATCCCCTGCCGCGAAGAGTTTCGCAGGATGAAGACACCATCCTCGTAACGCTGAATATTCTGGAGCTCGGTGGCCGAAGGCGGTTCATCCTGCAGCCGCTTGATCTCCTTCTGGATTTCGGTGATCGCCGGACCAGTGGAAACCGTGGTGATCGCAGCCGACTCAGCCCAGATATTCGTGCCGTATCCCTGCGACAGAGAACTGTAAGGCGAATAGGTGTAGCCCTTCTGCTCGCGAATATTCGCCGTGATGCGCGAACCGAATGATCCGCCGAGCAGTGAGTTCATCACTTCCAGCTGAGTCGCGTCCGGCGAGTCGACATTCGCGACCGGGATACCGTAGATGACATTGCTTTGTGCTGCGCCCGGCTGATCGATGAAGGCAAAGTGTGCACCGCTCGCCGCCTTCTGATCGGGCCACGCAACGGCCGGACCACGCTCCCACCCCTTGAAAGCCTTCTCGATCGCAGCGCGCACGGCCTTCTCATCGAAATGCCCCACCACGTAGATCGTAGTGCGCTGCGCGCCGAAGTTAGCCTTATAGAAACCGTGCACGTCGTCGAGCGTGTAGCTCTTCAACATCGCCTCGCTCGCTACAAGGCGTCCGTAGGCCTGGTCGCCGTACATGATCTCGGCAAACTTCTGGCGACCGAGGAAGCCGGGATTCGCCAGCGCCGTCGCACGCTGACGCAGCGCATCGGTACGGTGACGCTCGAAATCTTTCTCTGGGAAGGCCGGATGCTCGAGCACATCGCCGAGCAGTCCGATGGCCTCTGCCGCGTTATTGCTGAGCACATCCATCGCGAAAGAAGATTGATAAGCGCCGCCGCTGGCCGAGAGCGTCGAACCCATGTCGCCGGCGCGCTGCGCGATCTGCTCGCCGGTAAGGCTGGTCGTGCCCTCGGACATCAGCTCCGCCGTAAGCACCGAAAGATTGGTGTGCTGCGGGTCCTCGTTCACTTTGCCGGCCGCTACATCAACATCGATATAGACCTTCGGCACCGTGCCGTATTCGAGCAGGTTTACCGTAAACCCGTTGGGCAACGTGTAGCGCGTGCGCGGCGCGAGGTGAAAGGGGCGTGCCGGTGCGGGTGCGGGCGGCTGCTCTTTGATGTGCGCAGGAGCAGCTTCCTGAGCGATAGCCGAAGGCAGCACCGGAGCAGCGAAAAGGGCGAGCGAAAGCGGAAGAGTCAGAGCGCGGACGTGCATCAGTTGCCTCCCTTGGCGCCGGCGGGCGCTGCGGCTTGCTTCGCAACGGTGATCTCGAGAACCGTACGGTTCTGTGGACGAAGATACTTTGCGGCTGTCGCCTGCAGATCGGCCGGCGTCAGCTTGTCGAAGTTCGCAACCAGCGTATTGATCTTGCCTGGATCGTCGTCAAAGAGCGCGAAGCTCGCAAACAGGTCTACCTTGCCAAGGCCAAGATTGCCTTCGTCGTCATAGAGCGAGGAAACCAGCTTGGTCTGAGCGCGGCGCAGCGTCGTCTCGTCCACCGGCTTGTCGATGACGCCCTGCACCACCTTGTCGACCGCGCCCATGATCTGCTCTGTCGATACGTTATCGTCGTGGATCAGGCTCGCCGTGAAGAGCATCGGCCCGCGATAGTCGTACATGTTGCCGAGCTCATTGATGCCGCCATCCACCGAAGCGGCATAGCCGTCTTTTTTCACCAGTTCCTGCACCAGCAGGCTGTCATCGCCCTGCAGAAGAATCTGGTTGAGCAGACCCATCGCGTACCAGTCTTTGCTGAGGCGCGGAGGCATGTGATAGGCAAAGGCCAGCGCCGGCTTCTTCGCCAGCTTGTCTTCTTTGCTGGCGTGCTTCTCCGCTGTCTGCTCCGGCTCCGTCAGGTCCGGCAGCGGTGGAACATTGGCTGACGGAATGGAGGCGAAATACTTCTCGATCCAGCTCTTTGCCTGCGCGGTCTCGAAGTCGCCGACCACCACCAGCACCGCATTGTTCGGCGCGTAGTAGGTCTTGAAGAAATTTTTCACATCTTCGAGCGTTGCCGCCTGGATATCCGCCAGATCACCATAGAAGTTATGGGCGTTATACCAGTTGGTATTCGCATACTGCGGCATGTCGAGCCATGGGAAACCGCCGTAGGGCTGGTTGATCACATTAACCTTGACCTCGTTCGTCACCACCCCCTTCTGATTGGTCAGGTTGGCCTCGGTGATGTCGAGGCCGCGCATGCGATCGGCCTCCGCCCACAGCACCGTCTCGAGCGTGTTCGAAGGCAGCACCTCGAAGTAGTTGGTGAAGTCAAAGCGCGTCGAGCCGTTGAGGATGCCGCCGTTTTTCTGGATGAGCTGAATGAACTGCATCTTGCCCAGGTTCTGCGAGCCCTGGAACATCATGTGCTCGAAGAGATGAGCGAACCCGGTCCGGTCCTTCGGTTCAATGCGGAAGCCGATCTGGTAGTAGACACCGACGGCAACGGTAGGCGCCGTGGAGTCCTGCGAGAGAACGACCTTCAACCCATTGGGCAACTTGTAATAGGTGTAAGGCACCTTCTCTCCGGCGGTCTGAGCGCCGGCGGTTACAGCAGCCATACCGAGGGCGACGGCCGCGGTCCAGCGTTTCCAAAGCCTCATCGTGCGTGCTCCATTCCGTGTAAGTTACTGCGGGTGTACGACAGTGTATAAGCTGCTACGTTGCCTGCGATCCCCCTGTTCCCGTGTCTGCAGGATTTCGGTCGCGAAGCCTGCACCGGGGAGTGTAGAGTAAATGGGCAGCTATATCGATTTATCAGCCTGGAGTAATGGCGTGTTTCTTGGTCTGGATATTGGAACGGGTGGCACCCGCGCGGTGCTGGTGGATGAACGTGGACGGGTTGTGGCATCAGCCTCGGAAGAGCATGTCCCTTTTGCCAGTCCCCAGCCCGGCTGGGCCGAGCAGGATCCCGAAGACTGGTGGCGGGCGGCCCAGAAGGCGATCCGCGAGGTGATTGCCGCTGTACCCGGCGCCAAGATCGAAGCCGTCGGCCTTACCGGCCAGATGCATGGCGCGGTCCTGCTCGACGAAAATGGCAAAGTCCTCCGCCCATCCCTGATCTGGTGCGATCAGCGCACCGATGCGCAGTGCGACTGGCTGCATCGCGAGATCGGACGCGAGCGCCTCATCGAGCTCACCGCCAACCCGGCACTGCCCAACTTTACGCTCACCAAACTTCTCTGGGTGAAGGAACACGAGCCGGAGATCTTCGCGAAGACCCGGCACATCCTCTGCCCCAAGGATTACGTCCGCCTCCGTCTCACCGGAACCTACGCCATCGATGTGCAGGAAGCCTCGGGCACGCTGCTGCTGGACGTCGCCAACCGTCGCTGGTCCTCGGAAGTCGCGCGCATTGCCGGCATCCCCGAGTCCTGGCTGCCGGAGCTCTTCGAATCGCCCGAAATCTGCGCTCGCATCTCGCCTGAAGCCGCATCCATCACCGGCCTCACCGCAGGAACGCCTGTCGCTGCCGGAGCCGGCGATCAGGGCGCCGGAGCAGTGGGCATGGGCATCCTCCAGCCAGGCTCGGTCTCGGCCACCATCGGCACCTCGGGCGTGGTCTTCGCCGCGACAGCGGCACCGACCAAAGATCCGCTGGGCCGCATGCACACCTTCTGCCATGCCGTTCCGGGACGCTGGCACGTCATGGGAGTCACACAAGCCGCAGGGCTCTCGCTGCGCTGGCTGCGGGAGACGATCGCGGCCGGCGAGTCTTACGACCAGCTCACCGCGGAAGCGGCAAAGATTGCAGCCGGCAGCGATGGTCTGCTCTGGACGCCTTATCTGCTCGGCGAACGTACGCCGCACCTCGACTCGCAGGCTCGCGCGGCCTTTGTCGGACTCACCGCTGGACACACGCGTAGCCATCTCGTGCGCGCCGTACTCGAAGGCGTAGCCTATTCGCTGAAGGATACCTTCACCCTCTTTGCCGAGCTCGGCATTCCAGTCAAGGGTGTGCGCCTTGGCGGCGGCGGAGCCCGCAGTCCGCTCTGGCGCTCGATCCAGGCCTCGGTCTACGGCTACCCGGTCGACGTACTCACTGCAGAAGAAGGTGGAGCCTTCGGAGCGGCCCTGCTGGCCGGCGTGGGCGCTGGCGCGTGGCGGGACACCGACGCGGCCTGCGCGGCAGCGATCGAAGTGGCAGAGCAGATTTCGCCTGACGCCGCAGCATCTGAGCGGTATGCTGAAGGCTATCAAGGCTTCCGGCAGGTGTATCCGGCGCTTCGCAACATTCGGGGATAAGAGCCTCCGGTGTGCGGCCGGTACGCAGGCCGCACACCGTTCCGAGGCGAGTCACTTTCGTGTTGAGCGAATTAGGCAAATTCGCTTCCCTGCTGCTCAGCCTCCTCTCACTGGAGTCGCTGCTGGGGAGCGCCTTTCTCGTGCCTGGAATGGGATGGGAAGACCGGCTGCTTCGCTCGCTGGGACGGATCGTTCTGGCAGGATGCGTCTGTTTTGCCAGCGGACTTCTTTTCGAACAACGGCCACCGGGGCATGGCCCCGGTGCAGGGATTCTGCGCACTCTGCCAGTCCGGCTCTATCTCTGGTCTCTTGCCGGAATGGCAATCCTGTTCGTCCTGAGCTGGTATCTTGTGACCTATTATTTGCCCACGATATGGAAAAATCAGCCATACTAATTCGCTCACTTCTGCCCAATGCAGCACCGCACCACGCTGCGTCATCGTAGAAACGTTCGATCCACAAAAGGAGGCTCTGCCTACATAGAGAAGATGGCGACTTCAAATTGGATTTTTCTGCAGAACCGCTTCATCGACACAAGCAGGGGCAGGGATGGAAGCAAAACAGCTGACGCTCATGCGTGATTTAGTCCGGCTTGCTTTTCTGCTGATCCTGGCAGATCTCGCTGCTTCCCTGGTGAACCTGGCGAGCTGGCATGCAGGCGGCGTCACCGTTCTCTGGCCGACCAATGCCCTGTTGGCAGCATATCTGCTGAGCTCGCCCCGGGGATGGAAGCACGCATCGGCCTGTCTCGCACTGGGCTTCAGCATCGACCTCGCAGAGAATCTGGTGCTCGGCTGGCACCTGGAATCATCGTTTTATCTTGCCTGCTGCAATCTCATGGAAGTCGTCGTGGCATGGCTGCTGATCCGCCGGGTCACGGGTTCGCGGCCGGATCTCACCAACCTGCGGCATCTGTTGGCCATGCTCCTCTATGGGGTGGGATTGGCCTCCGCCGCAACCGCCATAGCAGCATCCTTCCTCACCAGCCCCCCATCGAGCACCCTCGCGACGCTGGTCACCGTGCGCAACTGGTATATGCCGGACATGCTGGGCATGGCGACGGTGCTGCCGCTTTATCTAAGCTACCGGCTGCGCACCGGCCTGCGACTCTGGTCCTGGACAGAAGCAGCCGGCCTGTTCTCACTGGTCATCGCGGCCACCCTCTTCGTCTTCGGGCAGAACCGGTATCCGCTGCTTTTCCTGCTGACGCCGGTACTGCTGTTCGTCGGAGTACGCATGGGACTGGCCGGATCGGCGATGGCCCTGCTGCTGATTGCCGTCATTGGAGGCATCCTCACCTCGCGCGGTCACGGGCCAACCATGCTGATCCATGGCGCCACCATCGCGCAGCGGGACATGGCGCTGCAAGCCTTCATTGCGCTCACCATGCTGACCCTCTATATCCTCGATGTCGTGGTGGTCAGCAGGCTGCGCCTGCAACAGAATCTCGATGTCAACGAGACCCGGTTCCGCATGCTGGCCGAATCCTCGCGCGACATCATCGTGCTCACCGATCTCGCAGGGAATCGGCAGTATGTCTCGCCCGCAGCGCTCGAAGTTCTCGGCTGGTCGCCCGAAGAGCTCATCGGCGGCTCTTACCAGGAACTGGTGCACACCGAAGACATAGAACTGTTCCAAAGGATGCTCGAGGATTGCCGGGAAGGTCGTCCCATGCCGCCTACGACCTATCGCCAGCGTGCGAAAAACGGAAGCTATCGCTGGCTGGAATCGAACCCGCGCCTGCTGCTCGATCCGGCAACCGGAGAAGCCACCGGCTATGTAGCCGTCGTGCGCGACATCACCGACCGCAAAAAAGTGGAAGAAGAACTGGCGCGAGCCTTTTCCCTGGTGGAGACACTGGCCAGCGTGGACGGCCTGACAGGATTGGCCAATCGGCGGCGTTTCGATGAAGTTCTGGAACAGGAGTGGCTGCGCACCGTACGGGAAGGCGGCCAGCTCTCGCTGCTCATGCTCGATGTCGATCACTTCAAGCATTACAACGATCTATACGGTCACCTCTCCGGCGATGAATGTCTGCGGCAGGTCGCCGAGGCCATCCAGGAGACCCTGAATCGTGCGACCGATCTTGCCGCACGCTACGGCGGCGAGGAGTTCGCGGTGATTCTTCCCAACACCGGCCACACCGGAGCGCTAATGGTCTGCAATGAGATTCTCAAAGCAGTCCGCCTGCGCGGTGTCGCACACAGCGCCAATCCTCCGGGAGTCGTCACGGTAAGCGCCGGCTGTGCCTCTATGAGCGCCACCGTTCATGGCAGCTGGCTCGCGCTGCTCCGGGCTGCCGACGCAGCTCTCTATCAGGCTAAGGCGCAAGGGCGCGATCAACTCCAGATCGCGGGAGACCTCGAAACCGCCTGAATGAAACAACCCGCATGGAGAACATCCATGCGGGCTATCTCATCCTGATTGCGGAACTCTTACTGCACGCTCTGCACCAGCTGCGTCAGCGGCTCCAGCACAGTAAAGCGCACCTTGCCGATCGGCTCCTTCGCGCTCTTCAACAGAGCCAGCGACTGATCCTTCCATCCCGCCGGTGCAGCCTGCTTCGCATCCAGATACTTCAGCGCATCCAATCCAAGCTGCCCCAGTTGGCCGAACTGCTCAGCCTTGGGCGCGGCCTCCTGCAACAGAGGCGCCTTCATCAGCGGAGCCAGCTGTGGCGCAGTGGTTACCCACTGCTGGAACCACGCTTCAAGCTGCGCATGCGCAGGTGAATCGGCCGAAGGGTGCTTCAGATACTCAGCAACAGCCGCTTCCACCTCGAATCGCGAGGGTGGATCGGGGCGCACCGCATCGATGAGGTGATCCATCGGGGTGAGCTGCGAGGTATGCTGCAGCTGATAGCGTTCATCGAATCCGACAGGCTGAAGCACGCTGGCGAAGATGCGCAACGGCGCCACCTGATCGGGAGTGGCAATCTCCGGAGCGGCGAGTTTGCGGAGCGCCATGTCTTCGGCAGAAAGATGCTGCAGGCCAAAGTCTTCCAGACGCACCGATTCCACCCAGAGGCGGCGATACATATCACTCACATCGCTCACCGACTGCGGCGACCATAGCCGCTCCGCAACTACCGCAGTCCGCGGCCAGATGCGTGAATCGACGCTGCGCGGCGAGAGATGCTCGCTCCACATGCAGGCTTCGCCGCCGAAAATGCGCGCTGCCTGCTCGGCGGTCAGATCGCTGCCAGCGGGAATGGGATCGACTGCATAGTGCTGCTCGGCAGAATCGATGTGATCAAGATAGTAGCCGGCCGAGAGGATACCGCCGTAGCCTGCCTTCGCCGAAGCGGCCAGCGAATCGAAACCGCGCCACGACTGGATCACAGCATCCTTATCAAGGCCCGGTGCAAAAATCTCATCCCAGCCGATCATCTTCTTGTGGTTCTTCTTCAGAATCGGTAACAGTTTCTGGTTGAAATAGGTCTGCAGCGCCGCGGTGTCCTTCAGATCATGCGCCTTCATAAAGGCCTGAATGCGCGGATTGTTCTTCCACTGCACGCCGTTGTTCTCGTCGCCGCCGACATGGAAGTACGGATCGGGAAAGAGCGCAGTCATCTCGCTGATGAACTTATCAAGGAACTGGTATGTACTTTCGCGCGTGGGATCGAGCACCGGATCGAAGACCCCATATTCGCGGCTGATGGCATACGGCCCCTGGTGATTTCCCTTGCCATCCGTGCCCACGCCGCTCGCGAGATCGGGATAACCGACCAGCCACGAAAGCGCGTGTCCAGGAATGTCGAACTCCGGCACCACACGGATGCCGCGATCCCGCGCATAAGCAATCACCGAGCGCACCTGGTCCTGCGTGTAGTAATCACCGTCTGAACCCAGCTCCTGCAGCTTGGGAAAGACCTTGCTCTCAATGCGGAAGCCCTGGTCGTCGCTGAGATGCCAGTGGAAGACATTCATCTTCACCGCAGCCATGCCGTCAAGCGTGCGATAGATCACATCGATCGGAATCCAGTGACGGCTGGAGTCAATCATGAGACCACGCCAGCGAAAGCGCGGCGCATCCTGGATCGAAACCGCAGGCATCACCCATCCGTCGCCTGCCGCCTGAACAAGCTGGTAGACGGTGGCAAGACCATGAATCGCGCCCACCACGGTCGCGGCATGCAGATGCGCACCGTCCCCTGTCACTTCCAGCGAATAGGATTCGTCTTCATCATCCGACTGAATGGCTTCGCCTGCACCATCCACGCTTACGGTCAGCGTTGCCGAACATGCACCCGGAGCAGTAGCGATCTGCAAACCGGTCTCGCTCTTGAGCCGGACAAGCAGGCGGCTGACGGCGCGATCGAGACGGCCATCGTGAAATTTATCTTCGCAGGCCGTGAACTGCGTGCCGAGCGCGAGATTGCCGCTGCCCTCCGAGATGTGTGCGGGCTGAGGCATCAGCGTATTGACGAACGGCACCGGCTGAGCCTGCAGTGGGGTAAAACTCATGGCAAGTCCGATCAGAATACCGGCAGAACAAAAACGATCCAAAACGCGCACACTACCTCCGCACAGATGTTGGTGAATGGGGTTATTTTCGGCACGGACAGTATACCTGTCTAGACCTCGCAGGCTCTTTCGCAGCCAAAATCCTCCCTAAAGAGCACAGGCACATCGAATTCGATGTGCCTGTGCTCTTCCCTACTCTGCCTTCTTCTCGTTATTACTGCGATCGTCATCGGGCAGAACATGATCGGGATCGATAAGCACCGAGGCGATTTTTTTGCCGTTATCCGGCGCCCACACCAATGTACCCTTCGAGAGCCAGGTCTCGACCGGCAGCTGGTGGCGTTCGCTTGTGCCGTCGGCGAACTTCACCTCGAAGGTCGCCGGAAGAACAAGCTGTCCACGATTGCTGATGGTGACCTTGTTATCCGCCACGCTGTCTACCGCAAGATCGAACTTCCAGTTGTTCATGTACCAGCCACGCCAGAAGTACGACAGGTCTTCCCCGCCCTCGCTTTGCATCTCGCGGAAGAAATCCGATGGAGAGGGGTGCTTGAATGCCCAGTCGCGAATGTACTTGCGGAAGGCCCAGTCGAAGCGCTCGGGACCGAGGATCTGTTCGCGCAGCAGCACCATGCCGTACGCGCCTTTGAAGTAGCTCACCGGATGGCCAAGCATCATTGGATAGCTGTCGGCCGTGGCCATCACCGTCGGCGCATCGGGGTTGTCGAGCACCTTCAGGATCATGTCTGGCGGCTCGCCGCCGGCCGAGTATTCGGAGTCACGCTTCGGCCCATACTTACCGCCGGCAAAGGTCGCAGACTCGTCGATATCGATGAAGGTATTGAAGCCTTCATCCATGAAGGCATGGCGACGCTCGTTCGAGCCCACGATCATCGGGAACCAGTCATGGCCGATCTCATGCGCCGTCACCCAGAAGAGAAACGCACCGCTGTCCGGAATGCCGTCGAAGACGATGCCCGGATACTCCATGCCCGTCGAGAAGCCCGCCACATTAATCGCCGCCGGCCACGGGTAGGGATACCACTGCTTCGAGAAGTGCTCGACCGTGTCCTTCACATATTCTGTCGAATGCGCCCACGCATCCTCGCCTTTGCTGTTCGGACCCACACTCTCCGGCGGATAGAAGCTCATCGCAAGCGATGACTTGCCATCCGGAAGATTGATCCGTGCAGCATCCCACACGAAGACCGGCGAAGCCGACCATGCCACATCGCGCGTGTGTTCCATGCGGAAGTGCCAGGTCAAATCGCCTGACTGCTTCGGACGGCTCGCGGGCGAAGTGACTTCCGAAGCACCGCGAATCACGACGGTCTTGTCGCTCTTGCGCGCCTCGTCGAGCCGCGCCATCTCCTGGGCCGTGAGCACGTCCTTCGGGTTCATCAGCTCACCCGATCCCGCAACAATCATGTTTGCAGGCACGGACACGTAGTAGTCGATGTTGCCGTACTCGAGATAGAACTCGCTGCCGATATAAGGCAGCGTGTCCCAGCCGCGAAGATCATCGTACACGCACATGCGGGGAAACCACTGCGCCATGTCGTAGATATCGCCCTTCGGCAAATTGCCAGGCTTGTCGTCCACCGAACCCGTCGTTGTAGCCCATGAAGTGCGTCCACCCCACACACCAGGAATCTGATAGTGATAATCGATGCGGATACGAATCTGCGCGCCGTGTCCACGCAGCGGCTCAGGCAGACGCACCTGCATGCGCGTGTCGGAGACAACATAATCCACCTTCTCCGCTTTGCCCTGCGTCTCCACGGTGACCGAGTCGAGCACATACCCGTCGGTTGAAGGCTGCGGACCATCCTCAGGCGTCGTCGCACGACGCCGCATCCGCATGCTGCCACTCATTTCATGTGCGCGCGAATCCTTCCGGTAGATGTTCTGGTCCAGCTGAATCCACAGGCTCGGCAGCGTATCCGGCGAGTTGTTGGTGTAGGTAATGACTTCATGCGTGTGCAGCACCTTCGCCGCCGTATCCAGCTGCGCGTGCAGTTCGTAGTCGGCCTCATTTTGCCAGTACGCGGGCCCGGGTGCGCCATTGCTCGAGCGATAGACATTCACCGGATCGGGCAATGCGAGCGGCGCAAAGGTAAGACGCGGATCATATGGATTCGCATTCTGCGCAAAGGCTGGAGCAACAAGACTACACGCAGCAACGAAGAAGAGCGGAAGCGAGCGGCGGTGCGGCATAGAGCAGGACTCTCTTTCTACAGAAATGAAATTCGATCAATAGAAGGAATGAAATAAAAACAGTTTCAAGAATGAGATAAGAACAATTGCAGGAGGAGAAGATTCCGGCAACTATCCTCCATACTTCTTTCACTACTTATTCCCCGTACTTCTTCAACCACTTCAACTCATCGCGAACCTTGATGTACCCATGCCATGGATTCCTATCCAGCGGATGCCCTTCCCCCGGAAAGACCAGTAGCGTGTGCGGTACATTCAGCCGCTCGAGAGCGCGCTCAAGCACCACCTGCTCAAAGTAGCTCACGCGAATATCGGCATTGCCGCCGACGATGTGCGTAGGCGTCGTGACTTTGTTCATCTGAAAGAGAGCCGCTTCCGACTGGTAAAGCTCCGGCTTCTCCCACGGCGCGCCGGAGAGATACCACGCATCGTCATAGGTCAGATCGTCGTTACCCCAATTCGCGGCATGCTCCACGGCACCTGCTCCGGTAACCGCAGCCTTGAAGCGTGTGGTCTGCGTGATCAGCCAGTTGGTCATGTAGCCACCGTAGCTATAGCCACCGATGGTCAGGTGATCGGGATCGGCGATGCCGTCCTTCACCAGCGCGTCCACGCCGGACAAAATATCCTGTCCCGGAGCCGAGACAAGATGCGGCTGAATCGCCAGCATGAAGGCATCCCCGTATCCGGTCGATCCGCGATAATTCGGGCGAAATACGAGCCAGCCATTTGCAGCCGCAAGCGTTGCCCAGTCGTACCAGTCCGCGCCGAAGCGATCGCCGTCCGCATCCTCAGGGCCCCCATGGATCAACGTCAGCATTGGCAGATGCTTCGCATCCGTCTTTCCTGGCGGATAAATCAGCACGCCTTCCACACTGGTGCCATCCGGAGACTTCCACCGATAAGGCTTCCAGCTCGCCTGAGCGCGCTGCTTGAAAACCGGATTGAACTCCGTCACGGCCTTCGCATCGTTCAACGCCGACGGTTGCGAAGCGACAAAGACCTGTGTGGGATCGTTGATGGCGGAATGGGTATAGAGAACGGCGGAACTGTTTCGCGCCGCCTCTAAATGCGCATCATTGCCCGGCTGCGAAGCAAGCAGAGTGAATTTGTCACCGTCGATGCGATAAATCTTCTGGTCCATTCCGGTTAGCCCGGTCGCCAGCACCTCATCCTTCGCCGTCAGCGTGAAGTCATCCCACGATCCCTGAAAATCAGTGCCCTGGCGCGTAATCTTCGTGGAAGCGGGATCGATGGAGTAGATTCTTCCCTGCACATCCTGATACGCGCCCTCCATCGAACCACCGCCTGCACGCACGGTGAAGTAGAGCTTGTTGCCGGCATGATTCCATTGCAGGTGGCCTTCGAGTCCCTGGTTATGCGTCAACTGGCGAAGGTCGCCGCCATGAGCAGGCACCATGTAGATCTCATAGTCTGCGGGGTTCTCCTCCCGGTGCGAGATCGGTCCCGACTCCACGGCGATCACATCACCCTTGGGCGAAGGCGCGATCTCATCGATCTCCAGCGAGCTGTGGCCAATGGTCACGGCATCCGCCGGCAAAGCAGGCTTATCGGCTGGCGCATCGTCCTTCGCATGTGCCTCAGGAGTAGCCTGGCTATGCCGGCGCGCCGCATCCACAGAGATCGAAAGCAGCAGGTCGCCGCGCTCCTGTTCGCGCCAGCGGATCACATCCTTCCATTCCGACTTATTGGCTTCTTCCTGATTTTTCGAGAGCGGCTCGGTGGACGAGAATAGAAGGCTCGTGCCATCCGCCGACCACGCAAGGGCATGAGCATCCAGCTTATCGGTGTAGAGCGGAAAGGCCTCGCCGCCATTGAGCGGCAGGATCCACACGCGGCTCGGCTCATCATCCTTGCCGGCATTGTCTTCTTCTGCTGCAGCCACCGGCCGATCCGAGAGGAATGCAATGTACCGGCCATCGGGCGACCAGAGCGGCGAAGAATCATGGCCGGAATGCGTGAGCGAAATCAGCTTACCGCTCGCTTTCGACCACAGCCAGAGATCCTCGCGGAAGCGATTGTGCTGCCAGTCCGGCGCACCGGTAGCAACCACTGCGGCGCTGCCATCGGGTGCGATGCGGGCATCGCGAATCTCGGCGGCATTCATGAACTCGTCCAGCGAAATCGGCGCCTGGGCACGAGCGGCAAGCGGCAGAAACACCAGGGGCAGCAGAGGCAGCGCGTGAAAACTCTTCATGGCGGAATGGAAACACTATAAATGCAGAGCACGGCGCAGGCGGATTGTTTGTTAGAGTGGCAAGCAACCGATCCGGTTCAAGCAGGAAGCAGGAGACAACAGGCGAATGGTACGAGGGAAACGGTTTTTTCTGGCGCGGGCGCTGCCCGCTGTAGCGCTGTGCACGTGGCTGGCGGGCAGCGCATCGATGCAGGCGCAGGCTCCGACCCCGCTCGATGCGGGCACGCGCAAGCTCGCGCATGACATCTTCCAGCAATTGATCGAGATCAACACGACAGACTCGGTGGGCAACGTAACCACCGCCTCGAAGGCCATGCAACAGCGCCTGCTCGACGCGGGCTTTTCAAAAGACGACATGTTCCTCGGCGGCCCGAACGAGCGCAAAGAAAACCTCGTAGTGCGCTATCACGGCAGCGGCAAGAAGAAGCCGATTCTCTTCATCGGGCACCTCGACGTGGTCGAAGCCAAGCGCAGCGACTGGACTACCGATCCTTTCCAGTTTGTCGAAAAGGACGGCTTCTATTACGGACGCGGCACGCAGGATATGAAGGAGAGCGACGCTATCCTGGTAACGACCTTCATCCGTCTGAAGCAGGCGGGCTATGTGCCGGACCGCGACCTCATCCTGGCCCTGACCGCCGATGAAGAAGGCGGCAAGTCAAACGGCGTTGATTGGCTGGTGAAGCATCATCGCGACCTCATCGATGCTGAGTATGTACTCAACCCGGATGGCGGTGGCACGGATCTCGACCACGGCAAGCCGGTCTCGGTCGATATCGACGCGACCGAAAAGCTCTACGGCGACTATCAGCTGAGCGTGACCAATCCCGGGGGCCACAGCTCCCTGCCTGTGCCCGACAATGCGATCTACCACCTTGCCGGAGCCCTCACCAACCTGCAGCATTATCAGTTTCCGTTCGAGCTCAATGCCGTCACGCGCGCTTATTTTCAAAAGCTGAGTACGCTCGAGCAAGGTCAGAAGGCCGCCGACCTCAAGGCCATGCTTGCCACTCCACCCGATACCGCGGCCATCGATCGCCTCTCCGCACAAAGCCCGGAGTGGAACTCGATGATGCACACCACCTGCGTCGCTACACGCCTCGAAGCGGGCCATGCCAACAATGCACTGCCGCAACTGGCGCAGGCGAACGTCAACTGCCGCATCCTGCCCGGCTACACACTCGAAGACATCCGCCAGCAGCTCATCCACATCTTCAACGATCCAAAAGTGACGGTGCGCTATGTGGACGACGCTGGGAATGTCTACGAGCACGCTCCAGACCGGAAGCAGCTGCCGCCTGCGGCGATCCATCCTGAAGTGATGTCTGCCATGGAGAAGCTGTCCGCCTCATTCTGGCCCGGAGCACCGGTCATTCCCACGATGGCGACCGGCGCCTCCGACGGCGTCTACACCATGGCTGCCGGATTACCGACCTATGCCGTCTCCGGCATCGCTCTCGAAACGAACGATGTCCGCGCACACGGGCAGGATGAGCGCCTGCCAGTCGAAGCCTACTATCGGGGCGTCGATTTTTACTATCAGCTGGTCAAGATGCTGACCAGCGGAGAATAACTATCCGTTACAGTGACAGATACAGAAGGCCGCCCTCAGGCGGCCTTTTCTGCTACGCACGCCTCAGCTCTTCTTCAGAACCATGTGCGTGGCATTTTCTCCAGGAAATGCCTCCACTTGCCCGAATCCCAGCTGCGGCAGGTTCAGTCCCCCAAAGAGATGCTCTCCTTCGCCTAAAAGAACGGGCGAGAGCACCAGGTGCATCTCGTCGATCGCGCCCATTCGCAGATACCCGCGAATGGTGGAAACACCCCCACCAATGCGCACATCCTTTCCGTTGGCGGCCTCTCTTGCCTGCTCAAGCGCAGACTGCAGGCCGTCTGTAACGAAATAGAAAGTTGTGCCACCGTTCATCACCAGCGGGGCACGGGCATAATGCGTCAAAACGAAGACCGGCGTGTGATAGGGCGGCGTATCTCCCCACCAGCCCTTCCAGGACTCATCTCCCCATGTGCCGCGGATCGGGCCAAACATGTTGCGGCCGAGAATCCATGCCCCAACGTTCTCAAAAGCGCGGGATGCAAAGTCATTGTCGACTCCGGCCGCTCCTCCACTCTGACCATGCATGGCCTGAAAAACCTTTGTCTCAAAGAACCAGCGCATGATCTCGAGCCCCCGCACTCCGATGGGATTCTCCAGATCCTGATGCAGTCCGGCTCCGTAGCCGTCAAGCGAAAGAGAAAATCCCGCGACTCTGACTTTTCCCATGCTGCCTCCGCTGGCCATTTTATGCTGATGCAGAAGGCAAACAGTGAATCGCGACGACGCTACTTCCCTGTGTAGTTCTTGAAAAGCTCGGGAAACTGTTCCTTGAGCGCTTCAATCCTGGGGCGATCGCAGACCTGGATATAGGGATTGTCCGGATTGTGCAGCGCGTAGTCCTGGTGATAAGCCTCAGCCGTGTAAAAGGCCTTGAGCGGAACCACCTGCGTCACAATCGGCTTTGGAAAGACATGCTGTGCGTCGAGCTGCGCGATGTAGGCATCGGCAAGGTGGTGCTGCTGCTCATCCGCATAGAAGATCACCGAACGGTAGGAAGTGCCGATATCCGGCCCCTGGCGATTCAGCTGTGTCGGATCATGCGCGACCGAGAAAAAAATACGTAACAGTTGCCCGTACGTTATCTTTGCCGGGTCGTAGATGACCTTCACCGACTCCGCGTGGCCGGTCGTCTCCGAGGAGACTTGATCGTAAGTCGCCGTTGCAGCCGAACCTCCGGAGTAGCCGACGGTGGTATCGAGCACTCCCTTCACCCGCTCAAAGACTGACTGCGTACCCCAGAAACATCCCCCAGCGAAAACCGCAGTCGCGCGACCGGAGTGAGCTGCGAGGCTCGCATCGGCCTGGAGAGGAGGAATCGGAGGATGGGTGGCAGCACCGGCGCATCCAGCGAAAAGAAGCGCGGCGAACAGCGGCAGAATTCGAATCGATCTCATCAGCAAAGAGCCCTCTGAGCGATAGGACGCACAATCCCGGCGGCGGTTACAGACTGCCCATGGCACGGTGAACCGCTGCGAACTACTTGGTATTGCGCCACTTCCAGGCGACAAAGGCGAAGTAGGCCAACTGCACGGCCCAGGTGACGATATATGCAGCCACCAGATGGCGGTGAAAGAGTGCGTTCATATCGTTCATGCGGCCTCCAGAGCTGCCACCGCGGCAGATTCCGCTCCACGCTGGGCGCGAATTTCAGCGGCGTATCGCAGGCTGACGATCAGGCATCCCCACATGATCCATCCGGCCATGTTCCAGAAGAGCGCGGGAAGCATGCTCGGGTCCAAACCCGTATTCGGCCCACCAAAAAAGACAGGCGCCGGATGCTGAGTACGGAACCAGCGGGTGGTCATGTAGACGATCGGAATATCCGCATACCCGAAGATCGCCAATACCGCGGCGAGGGTGCGCATTTCAGGGCCGGAAGCAAAGCGCCGGAGCAGCAGGTAGGCGATGTAAATCAGCCAAAGAATGAGAGTTGTGGTCAGGCGCGCGTCCCAGGTCCACCAGATGCCCCAGGCCGCCTTGCCCCAGATCGATCCGGTAGCCATGCCGATCAGGCAATACACCACGCCCATCTCGGCTGAAGACACCGCCAGCGCATCCGCGCGCAAGGCAAGACTGCGGTTACTTTGCCGCACCACGAGATACACGATTGAGCACAAAAGATTGATGGCAAAGAAGATCGCCATACCGCACCAGGTGGGCACGTGATAGTAGAGGATGCGCGAAAGATCGCCCTGATCGCGATCCGCGGGAACTACATACATCGCTACCCGGAAGCCATTAGCCAGCACGGCCATCGTGACCACGGCCCACACCCAGCGAAACCACTTCATCATCCGTCCTCGAGTGCTTACTTTACAGAGTTTACCGGAACGGCTCAGCGCGCTTGCGCTTTTATGAAAAACCTGAATTTAGCCCTTTTCAACTCTTCGACGGAAGGAGTAGAAGATTCGGCCATGGCATGGATGACCCTTATTATTGGCGGCATTATCCTGCTGGCCGGACTCGTCGGTCAGTACGTCTTTCTGCGGCACAGAGATCCCCGGCACCCTCACGATCGTCAGGCGCGGAGGCTGGTGGTCACCATCGGCTCAGCGGTTGTCGGCCTGTGGCTGGTTGCCTTCTCTGCAGTTCAATTACTTCACCTGCATCACACGGGCCACTGGTAAACAGCAAACCGCGGCAAGCCGTTGCGCTGAAAGAGCTGAGAAGATCAACGAGAGCGTTCTACGCGGGGATTGCCGCGGGTTTGCTTTAAAACATCAAGCAGGAAGAACTTAATCCTCAGCCTGGAGGATGGTTTCAAACAGCATCACACTGAGCAGCGTGAAGATCATGTCGTAACCGACAAGAATTTTGATCCAGAGTGATGGGTCTGTTTCTCCGCTCAGGATCGCGCTGATCGCCTGCACCATGGCCAGCAACGCCGGCAGGAAGATCGGAAAGAGGATCAGCGGCAGCAGAAGTTCCCGATTGCGCGCTCGAATCGAGAGCGCAGCAAAGAATGTGCCGTTCACCAGGATGGCCCAGGTGCCAAGCGGCACCGCGAGCAGCAGCAGCCACGTCTGCCCCAGCGCATGCAGGTTGTAGAAAATCACGAACAGCGGCGCCAGCACTGCTTCCACCACTGAGACAAACAGAAAGTTCGCGATGACCTTGCCCAGAAAGAGCGACCCGGCAGGCGCCGGTGCCATGCGGTGCGCTTCGAGCACGTTGTGCCGCAGCTCCCGCGCCCAGGTCTGATTCAACGCGCTCACCGCCGCAAACAGAATCGCCACGCAGAGCACGGGCGAGGCAATCTGCCGCGCGAAGGAACGCGTCGGATCGAAGGCCAGCGAGAAGATGACCACCACCAACAGTGCGAAAAACAGCATGGAGTTAATCGCATCGCGCGACCGCCACTCCAGGCGCAGGTCCTTGCGCAGGTGGATGAGGAACCAGGGCTGCTTCACGCCCAGCTTCCTCCTGCAGGCTGCGGGTCTTTGGTGATGCCTGCGATCTCGGCTCCGAGAGCACGCGCATTCGCAGCACGCAGGTAGTCTTCCGGCGAAAGAAGCATCTGCAGTCCGCGTGTACCGGCTGAAACCGAGATGACGTCGAAGAGCTCCAGCGTCTCGTCGACATACGCCGCATAATCCTTGCGCGCGCCGAAAATCGTGACGCCGCCGCGAATGTAGCCAGTGAGTGGTTCGACCTCTTTCAACCCCACCATCTCGGCCTTGCGCGCCCCCGCGGCACGGGCCAGCTTCTTGAAATCCAGCTCCTCATTGCCGGGAACGACGGCAAAGACATGCTCGCGCTCACCGGTCATGCATAGCAGGGTCTTGAACACCTGCTCCGGCGGCAAACCAATCTTCTCCGCAACCACAATGGCCGAAAACTCCTCCGGCGCGACCTGGTATTCGCGGAGCTCGTAAGGAATCTTCAAGGAGTCGAGAAAGCGCGCAGCATTCGTTTTCATATCTATATATGAGCTTCAGTGTTTCTCGTGTGCAGGCGCCCGTTCGCCGCTCCGGCAAGCAGCGATGCCACGCGGCCAGCCTGTAGTGTAAGCAGAAAATCAGCCACCGGCTCAGCCAGCTCACGCTGGTGCGTCGTCAGCAGGATCGTCTTGCCCGCGGCACGCAGCCCCGCGACGAGAGCCAGCATCTGGCGGGCACTGGCCGCATCCATATTCGAAAAGGGTTCGTCGAGCAGAAGCAGCTCGGGTTTGGACAAGAGCACACGGGCCAGCGACGCACGCTGCCGCATGCCCTGCGAGAACTGGCCGACCGCACGTGGAAGCGCCGGATCAAGTCCGACGGCGCGCAGAGCCTCCTCAGGAGCGAGGCAGGCCTGCTCGCGATACAGGCTGGCAAAGTATTGCATGTTTTCAAGCGCAGTGAGTTCTTCGTAGAGCATCGGCGCATGGCTCATGTAGCCAATGGAGTGACGGGCCGCGGCCGGCGGCTGCACAGCCGCATCGCGCACAATATGGACCGAGCCATAGGTAGGCCGCAGCAGCCCCGCAACCATGCGCAGGAGCGTCGACTTCCCTGCTCCGTTTTCTCCGAGAAGCACATAGCAGCAGCCAGCCTCGAAGCGCAGCGAGACCTTGCGCAGCGCGGCAAAGCTGCCGTAGACCTTGGAAACCTCTTGCAACTCAACCGCGCAGGACATGCTCTTCGGAGTATACCGAGCATGTCCTGCGCATATCCGTCAGTGCAGGGCTAACTGGCTCTATATCCCCACTTCCGGCGGCACATAGCCGAAGAGCCGCAGGCGCTCGCGTTCCCGGCCAATCGACCGCGCTCTCACGCCGATCAGGTTTCGAAGCGATAACTCCCCGCATACCAGTCCGGTCGCGCGATCCACCACCGCAAGTGTCTCCAACCCTTCGGTCGCCATGATCTCCGCAGCGCCTCGCGTCGTGGAATCCTCATACGTAAACGCAGTCAGGGTCGAAGCAGGAACAGGAGCCTCCGAATCACGAGGCGACATCACCTCGCGCACCAGCACCAGTTCCAGCGGATCAACACCGTATTCGCGGCTCAGATGCGTGCCCCGGCGGCCAAGCTTCTCAGTGAGAATCGACCGCGGCATGATGAGCGCCGTCACCAGGTACGACGCAATGCAGGCCACCGCCAGCGGCAGCAGCGCGGGCAGGCAGTGCGTCACTTCCAGGCTGAAGAGAATCGCAGTAAGAGGAACGCCCAGTGCACCCGCCAGCATCGCTCCCATGCCGATCAACGCCCAGAATGCCTGCGTCTCAACCGGTGCATGAGCCAGATGTCCAACCAGTGCCCCGACGGCGCCGCCAATCATGAGCAGCGGCGCGAGCACGCCGCCGGAGGTTCCCGAGCCCAGAGAAACAGCCCACATCAGCGACTTCGCCAGCAGGATACCGACAATCAGCCCGATGGTCGCATTTCCATGCAGCAGCTCTGCAATGTTGTCGTAGCCGACGCCAAGGCCGCGCGGGAAGAAGAGTCCGCCGATGCCGATGCCGATGCCGCCGACCGCCGGCCACCACATCCAGTGAAGATGCAGGTGCTCGAAGAGGTCTTCGATGGCATACATCATGCGGCTCATCACCGCGGCAACAAGTCCCACCACCGCGCCAAGAAAGAGTGCCCCGACGACAAAGGAAGCGTGCGGTGTGCCGATCCCAACGGGCATCCCAAAGAGCGGCCCTGAACCAAGCCAGTAAGTGCGAAGCAGCGCGGCGGTCACGCTGGCCATCGCCACAGGAACCAGGCTTCTCGGCCTCCACTCGAAGAGCAGCAGCTCCACGGCCAGCAGAATCGCCGCAACCGGCGTGGCAAAGACCGCCGACATGCCCGCCGCTGCTCCGGCAACCAGCAGCGTGGTCCTTTCCGCGTCGGTTACATGCATCCACTGGCCGATCAGCGACCCGGCAGCGCCGCCCGTCATAATGATGGGACCTTCCGCGCCGAAGGGTCCGCCCGAACCGATGGCCACGGCCGCAGAAACAGGCTTCAGCAGCGCGATCTTCGGAGCAACCTTGGCGCGATTCAGCAGGATCGCCTCAATGGCCTCCGGAATGCCGTGTCCGCGGATCTTGTCCGAGCCGAACCGCGCCATCAGGCCGACAATCAGTCCTCCGATCACCGGAACAACCACCATCCAGTACCCCAGCGGGCTGCCTGCCGGAGACACCGGAGCGATGCTGAAGCGGTGGTAATAGAACAGGTTGGTCGAGAATGCGATACAGCGCAGCAGGAAGACGGCCAACAGGGTTGCGATGGCGCCAATGCCAACAGCCACGCCGGAAAGTAACCAGACCCGTTTGTTGACCGTGAAGTCCCTGAGTATGGATGGTTCTGCTTGCAAGTGTTCCTCTTTTATCTGCGAAATATTTACCGCAAGTCTTATCTGCGGGATACCGGCCCGCAAACCGTTTACGGTTAGGCGTTGCGAATGCGCGTGAGCGCCTGGATCAGGTCCGGCGCCAGCTCGCGGAGCTGCTGTGCATGCACATCGGAGAGCTGACGCAGAGCGCGTTGCCCCTGCGCTGTCAGTTCCAGCAGCACGCAGCGGCGATCGGCCGCATCATGCGTTCTGCGCACCAGGCCAGCTGCTTCGCACCGCTTGCTCAGCTCCACTACGCTGTGGTGCCGAAGCCCCATCATTTCTGCGATATGGCCGACTGTCACCATGGTGCCGTCCGGCGCTCCGGCAATCTGCAGGAGCATCTGGTGTTGCTGTGGCTGCAGGCCGGCGGCGGTGGCAGCCTGTTCGCTGAACTGCAGAAACCGCCGGATTTCGCGGCGGAATTTCGCCAGAAGCTGAATTTCGTCATGTTCAAGCGCAGTCGTCATCTTCACTATAAATATCGTATCACGATATTTATAGTGAAACGAAACTGAGTGCCCCGCCCAAGCAGAGCTTGGACGGGACACCCATGGTTTCGAAAGGGAAAGAATGCTCTAACGCGCAGCCGGTAGAACCACGGCAGCAGTACTCGCCGGAGCAGCGGCAGCACCCGGCTTGGAACCCGGAGCGGGAGCATATTTTGAAGCGCACTTGGCCTGCAGCTGCGTGGCGTGGAAGACGCCATCGCGGCCATAAGTACCGATCGCCAGCGCCTGCGAGTCGTCTTTGAAGGTATCCGGTGGCGGCTCATCGCCTTCGTAGGAGACACGGAGCTGGTTGGCATTCTCCACCAGAACAAAATCGGCATTGGCGCCGTTGTGCACGATCGAGCCGGGTAGAACATTGCCTGCCACGCGCAGGTTCCGCGTATAGGCCTTGCCGCCCATGGCGTGCAGTTCCTGGATGGTGACGTAATAGCTCTTGGTCGCGTTGGCGCCGGTGACGGCGAGCCACGCGACGACGCCGAGAATGACGACGACGGCGGCGCCAATCTTGATTTGGGGTTTGGTCAGGGCCATCTGCTGGTAGCGCTCCTCAAACTCTCCCAGTGTACCGCTGCTTTACCGGCGCTTCCGGCAATTTATAATCTCGGGAAGCATTGCACGAAGTCATGGTGCCGGCAGACGCGCCAAACTCGAGCCGAAAATAAACGGCTATCCGAGCGCACCAGCCATCTTAAATACGTACAAGTCTTCCGCAGCGCGTCCGGCAAGCGATGACCCAACGATCGAGTTCTCAGAGGTGATAATGACGACCAACGGCCATACCAAGAACGACACCCTCGAAATCCTCAAGCCACGCGCCGAATGGATCGTAAAACGCAAGGAAGAAGCCGCGCGCACCGGCGACACCAACATGTCACAGATGCACTTTGCCCGCCTCGGCAAGATCACCGAGGAGATGGACTACGTCGCCAAGCGCGAGAACCTGCCCGCCGAGCTGATCCGCTCGGAGATCGCCAAGGGCACACTCATCATCCCGGCGAACATCAACCATCCCGAGCTCGAACCCATGGGCATCGGCGTGGCCACCAAGTGCAAGGTCAACGCCAATATCGGCAACTCGGCCATCACCTCGAACATCGATGAAGAGCTGCGCAAGCTGCACACCGCCGTCCAGTTCGGCGCGGACACGGTCATGGACCTCTCGACCGGCGGCAGCATTCCCGAGATTCGCGACGCCATCCTGCGCCACTCGCCCGTGCCGATAGGAACGGTCCCGCTCTACGAGGCGCTCGGCCGCGTGAAGAAGGTCGAAGACCTCAACATCGACCTTTACCTTGAGGTCATCGAGGAGCAGGCGCAGCAGGGTGTGGACTACTTCACCATCCACGCCGGTGTGCTCATCCAGTACGTACCGATGGTGGCCCGGCGCATCACCGGCATCGTCAGCCGCGGCGGCGCCATCATGGCGCAGTGGATGACCGCGCACCACAAGCAGAACTTCCTCTACGAGAACTTCGACCGCATCACGAAGATCATGGCCAAGTACGACGTCAGCTACTCGCTCGGCGACGGCCTGCGCCCTGGCTCGGTGGCGGATGCCAGCGACGAAGCCCAGTTTGCCGAGCTGAAGACCCTCGGCGAGCTGACCCGCCAGGCCTGGAAGGACGACGTCCAGGTGATGATCGAAGGCCCCGGCCACGTGCCCATGGACAAGATCAAGGAGCAGGTCGACAAGGAAGTGGAGCTCTGCGACGGCGCTCCGTTCTACGTACTCGGCCCGCTCGTCACCGACATCGCTCCCGGCTACGACCACATCACCTCGGCCATCGGTGCAGCCATGATCGGCTGGCACGGCGCGGCCATGCTCTGCTACGTCACGCCCAAGGAGCACCTGGGCCTGCCCAACGAGAAGGACGTGAAGGACGGCATGATCGCCTACAAGATCGCCGCCCACGCTGCCGACATCGCCCGCCACCGCCCCGGGGCACAGGACCGCGACGACGCCATCAGCTATGCCCGCTACACCTTCGACTGGGAGAAGCAGTTCGCCCTCTCGCTCGATCCGGAGACGGCGCGCTCGATGCACGACGAGACCCTGCCCGACGACTACTACAAGGAAACCGCCTTCTGCTCCATGTGCGGACCGAAGTTCTGCTCCATGAACTGGTCGGCCAAGGTCGACGAGTTCAACAAGAGCGTGCACGGCCTGGAGAAGAAGGACCTCAGCCAGCTTGTGGTTCTGCAGGCGCAGCAGTTGGCGGCAAAGAACTAATCTTTCTGCATTTCCAAAACGCGCAGGCCCGGCTTTCACCGCCGGGCCTGTGCCTGTTTACGGCTCAAAATGGCATAGTACGCGCGAAAATCAGGCCGATCCTGCAACCCCTGGGTGGCTGCGGCGTATCTCAATGCGGGTATAGCTAAATGTGAAAGGAGCGCCATCATGAATGCGATCAAGTTCTGGGCAGTGTTTACCGTGGGGGTGGCCGCCGGCGCGGCCGTTGCGTTGATCTATGCGCCGCAGTCGGGAGAAAAGACCCGGCGTCAGCTCAAACGCAACTTCGAGGATGCAACGG
Organism: Silvibacterium dinghuense; assembly: GCF_004123295.1. Lineage (NCBI taxonomy): Bacteria > Pseudomonadati > Acidobacteriota > Terriglobia > Terriglobales > Acidobacteriaceae > Silvibacterium > Silvibacterium dinghuense. The sequence goes on from NZ_SDMK01000002.1 coordinate 846,585, forward strand.
ACTACATCAAGGACGCAGCCGACACCCTCGGCGATCACGCGGAAAAGTATGTGAAAAAGGGCAAGGGGCTGGTAGATGACGTCGTGGACTCCGCCTCGAACGCTGTCAGCGCGGCAAAGAAGGTTGTACAGATTTAATGCCGAAAGCGCTCGCAGAAAACAGAAAAGCCAGACCCGCGCGGGTCTGGCTTTTCTGTTTTCTGTTTGAAGACGTTGCGCTACGAGACCTGTTGGACTGGTTCCTGTTTTACGCTGGCCACGCGCGAAGCCGCCACCGACTGCGCATGGGCGCGAAAGACGGTGAAGGCCAGCCTGCAAATCCCGTAGGCCGCCAGGACCCCCAGGGCCAACGAGGCGACACTGGCACATACAAGCATCAGGGTATTCATCGCATCCTGCATCATAACTTCCGACTCTGCCTTTGTTCTGCTCGTCCGTAAATGTCCGATCCACCCACAGGCCGGATCGCGGCAGGTTTCTCCGTCTCAACAGAGAGCCTTACCCCTTACGATGACATTGTGGCAGAGAGAGTGCTCCGGGCGGCTATAAATTGACCCAACTTTCTGTTGCCGAATAAGATACCGGAAGGGGATCTGAGGCCATCTTCAAGCTTCCGCTGAAGTTTTGCAACGTCCTGAACCGCCTTCCAGCGCGTGTCGACGAAAATTCATAATCGCCGGGTCCCGATCAATTCCATGTCCATTACACACATCACGGTGCGCGGGGCGCGGCAGCATAATCTTCGCGACATCAGCGTTCAAATTCCACGCAACACGCTCACGGTCGTCACCGGACTCTCGGGCTCGGGCAAGTCTTCGCTCGCTTTTGACACCATCTACGCCGAGGGCCAGCGCCGTTATGTGGAAACGCTATCGGCCTACGCGCGCCAGTTTCTCGACCAGATCGAACGGCCGGACGTGGACTCGATCGAAGGCCTGAGCCCGGCTATCTCCATCGAGCAGAAGACCACCAGCCGCAGCCCGCGTTCGACCGTCGGCACCATCACGGAGATCTACGACTACCTGCGCCTGCTCTACGCCTCGGTCGGCTCGCCCCACTGCCCCAACTGCGGCAAGGAGATTTCGCGCCAATCAGCGGAGCAGATCGTCGAGCGCATTCTCGCCCTCGGCCAGGGCGAGCGCGTCACCATCTACGCGCCCATCGTGCGCGGCCGCAAGGGAGAATTCAAAGATCTGCTCGACAAGATCGAGCAACAGGGCTTCCGCGCTCGCATCGACGGCGAGCTGCGCGATCTCTCCGAGCCCATCGCGCTCGAAAAGCGCAAGAACCACACCATCGAGGCCGCGGTCTATCGCGCCGTCCTCAAGCCCGGCATCGAGAAGGCGCTCGAAGCCTCGGTCGCCAAGGCTTTGCAGATGGCCAACGGCCTGGTGCTCGTGGCCACGCAACACAGCGAGCAGCTCTACTCCTCGTCGATGGCCTGCCCCGACTGTGGCCTCGACATCCCCAAGCTCGAGCCGCGAAGCTTCTCGTTCAACTCCACCTACGGCGCATGCCCCGAGTGCCACGGCCTGGGCAGCATCTACGACTTCGATCCGGCGAAGATCATCAACGACTGGTCGAAGCCGCTGCTCGACGGCGCGCTCGGGCCAGGATCTTCATCGCAGTATTTGCTGAAGCTGATCAAGCTCGCCGCCGACCGCTACAAGATCGACCTGAAGAAGCCCTTCGACCAGCTCACGGAAAAACAGCAGGAGTTGCTGCTCTACGGGCCTCCGAAGAGCGAAGCGCCGCGCACCGGCTTCCACGGTATCCTCGCCTACCTGCGCGACTCACTCGAGGAGTCGAAGTCCGACGCCTACCGCGAGTGGATGATGCAGTACATGTCGGCCTCCACCTGCCCTGTCTGCAAAGGCCGCAGGCTGCGGCCGGAGTCGCTCGCCGTCAAGGTGGGCGGGCTCTCCATCGCTGACTTCACTGCCCTGCCGCTGAACCGCGCCCTCGACGCCGCCCGCGCCATCTCCTTCTCTTCGCGCGACGCTCTCATCGCAGAGCGCCTCCGTCGCGAGGTCGTCGAACGCCTCGAATTCCTCGTCGCCGTCGGTCTCAGCTATCTCGCGCTCGACCGTAACGCCGCGACGCTCTCCGGTGGCGAAGGCCAGCGCATCCGGCTTGCCACGCAGATCGGCTCACACCTCCGCGGCGTGCTCTACGTGCTCGACGAGCCCTCTATCGGCCTGCACCAGCGCGACAACCAGAAGCTCATCGTGGCCCTCGAATCGCTGCGCGACCTCGGCAACACCGTCCTCGTCGTCGAGCACGACGAAGACACCATTCGCCGCGCCGACTACGTACTCGACCTCGGCCCCGGCGCGGGCAAACTGGGCGGCCACGTCGTCGCCGAAGGCACGCCGGCCGAGATCATGGGCACAGCAGCCTCGCTCACCGGCCGCTATCTCTCCGGCGAGACGGCGATCCTGCATCGCGAAGCACCTCGTCCGCTGGCAGACAAATGGATCACCGTGGAAGGCGCGCGCAGTCACAATCTCAAGGACCTGACAGCGAAGTTCCCCCTCGGTATCATGACTGTGGTGACCGGCGTCTCCGGCTCCGGCAAGAGCACGCTGGTTAACGACATCCTCTACCGCGCGCTCGCCAAGGAACTCTACGGCTCACGCGAAGAACCCGGCGAATACAAGAAGGTCACCGGCTTCGAGAATATCGACAAGGCCATCCGCATCGATCAGTCGCCCATCGGTCGCACACCGCGCTCGAACCCTGCGACCTACACCGGAGTCTTCACCGCTATCCGCGATCTCTTCGCCATGCTGCCCGAGTCGCGCGAGCGCGGCTACAAGGCCGGTCGCTTCTCCTTCAACGTGGCCGGAGGACGCTGCGAAGCCTGCCAGGGCGACGGCCAGCGCCGCATCGAGATGAACTTCCTGCCCGACGTCTACGTGCAGTGCGAGGTTTGTAACGGTCGCCGTTACAATCACGAGACCCTGGCCGTGAAGTTCAACGGCTACTCCATCGCGGACATCCTCGACCTCGCCATCGAAGACGCTTTGCCCGTGCTCGCCGACATTCCGCAGGTCAAGATCAAGCTGCAGACGCTGGTCGATGTCGGCCTCGGCTACATCCATCTCGGCCAGGCGGCAACCACGCTCTCCGGCGGTGAGGCGCAGCGCATGAAGCTGGCCCGCGAGCTCTCCAAGCGCCAGACCGGACGGACGCTCTACCTGCTCGACGAGCCAACCACCGGACTGCACTTCGACGATGTGCGCAAACTGCTCGAAGTACTGCACCGCCTCACCGACCTCGGCAATACGATCCTCATCATCGAGCACAACCTCGACGTCATTCGCAACGCCGACTGGCTGGTCGATCTCGGCCCCGAAGGCGGCGAAGGCGGAGGCCAGATCATCGCTGAGGGCACACCCGAGCAGGTGGCACAGATAAAAGGCTCGCACACCGGCGAGTTCCTGAAGCGCTATTATGAGGCGACCGGGATGGAGACCGCTGCGCCGAAGAACGCTCCCAAACGGCGCAAGGGAACAAAGAAAGACTGGGTGCAATGACGCCGCTCGAGGATGACCTGCAGACAGAACATCCCCAGGAAGCCTCCGGCTTCCCTGCTGTAGCCGTTCCCACGCCCACATTTGGCACTGTATCCGGCGAGAACGTGCCACCATTCCCCGCCGAGTTCTTCCGTCCGCGGATGACCCCCAACATCGGCCACACCGCACTCTTTTTCTTGCTCGCGTTTATCGCGCTGCTCATCGGCCAGAGCCTTGGGATATTCCTCTTCCAGCAGCTGCATTTCTTCGGCCACCAGACACTCCGCCAGCTGGCGAATGCCGCGCAGGACGATCCACGTGTCAGCCTGCCGGTGCAGGGCTTCTCTTACGCGCTGGTTGCACTCGTGGTGATTCCCACCTTCTCCCTGCTGTGGCATGAGCCATTTCGCATCGGCATTCACTGGAACGCCGACGTCGCCCGGCGGCGTTTCCTCATACTTGCCCTCGGCGGACTCGGTTCGGGCTTCGGTATCGGTCTCCTCGGCAACTTTCTACCCATGCCGAAAGATCCGCCCATCATGCAGGACATCATGCATTCGCCCCTCGGCGCATGGATGATGCTCATCTTCGGAGTCACCATCGCGCCATTGCTCGAAGAGCTGGCCTTCCGCGGCTTCCTGCTGCCCAGCCTGGTCAACGGCGTCCGCTGGCTCGAGCGCGAGCAGATCATCGGCCCGGCAGCGGCACGCCTCGTCGGCATCCCTGTCTCCATATTGATCACCAGCCTCGGCTTTGCCATCATGCACTCGCCGCAGGTTTCGCATGCCTGGGGACCGCTGGTGCTCATCGGCGGCGTCAGCATTGTGCTGTGCATCGTGCGCCTCACCCTCGACTCGCTTGCCGCCTCCGTAGTCGTGCACGCGGCCTACAACTTCACCCTCTTCGCGGGCATGATCGCCGCTACCGGCGGCTTCCGGCACCTCGAACGGCTTACGACGTAAACCTGCGCCGGGCTACAATTTCTCTGATGACTACCAGCAACCGCGACGCGCTTCTGCACCTGCTCTCCCGGATTTCCTTCAAGCTTGGCGATTTCACGCTCTCTTCCGGCGCGAAGAGCGACTATTACATCGACTGCCGCATCACCACACTGCACGCTGAGGGAGCGCGCCTCACCGGCCTGGCGCTGCTCGACCTGCTGCACCAGCACAAGCTGAGCCCAGCAGCCGTGGGCGGCCTCACCATGGGCGCCGATCCGGTCGTCTCCGCCGTCTCGATCGCCAGTGCGTGGCGCGCCGCCGAACACCCCAACAACCATCATCCGCTGATACACGGTTTCCTCGTGCGCAAGGCCGAGAAAGCCCACGGCACCGGCCGCCGCATCGAAGGCTTCTTTGAAGAAGGCGCCCCCGTAGTCATCGTCGATGACGTCTGCACCACCGGCGCTTCCACCATCAACGCGATTGATGCCGCGAAGCAGGCTGGCATGAAGGTGATCGGCGCTCTCTGCCTGGTCGAGCGTGAAGCCAAAGGCCGCGCCGCGGTCGAGGCCGCCTGCGAAGGTGCGCCCTTCCTCAGCCTCTACACTGCGAACGATGTCCGTGCCGCGCACGTAGCGCAACTCGCGATGTAGTCTGCCTCTAAAAGCAAAAAGAAAGCGGGGCGCCGGTGACCGGCGCCCCGCTTTCTTTTTCTCTCAACACGCTCTTACAAGGCCCTACTGATTGCTGCTTTCTGCAGGCATCCTCAGGCTGCTCGTCTGCGCGGGAGCTGTAGGCTCCTGCCCAGTCATGTTCGAGAGAAGCTGAATGTCGACACGGCGATTCTTGGCCCGTCCTGCGGCCGTGGAGTTGGTAGCAACCTCCTTATCCTTGCCGATACCGATCAGGTAGAACTTATGTGCCGGAACGTTGTACTTCGACGCAAGATACTGCACCACCGCCTGGGCGCGGCGCTGGCTCAGATCGTAGTTGTAGGCCGCGGAACCCGTCGAGTCGGTGCCGCCGGTGACCTCGAGGATGTAGCCCTTCACGCCCTGCAGTTGCCCGGCAAACTGGTCGAGCTGCTGCTTATCGACTCGCGTCAACTCCGCCTTGTCGAAGCCGAAGTTCACCGAGGCCGCCGTCACCTGCTGATAGCTGTCGAGGTTCGCCACCACGCTGGCCAGTGAATCCGCGCGGTTCACTGCATCCTGCGCCGACTGCTGTGCCTGTCCTGCAGCCTGGTTCGCGGTTTGTGCCTGCTGGTTGGCCTGGTTCGCAGAGTTCTGCGCCTGCGCGATGCCCGCCTGTGCGCGCTGGTCCACGTCATGGATATTGCGGTTGTTGCGGGCGGTGGCGTCGTCCAGCTCGTTGGTCTGCTGGATGATGGGGGTCGTCTGGCTGCGGACGTAATTCTTGGTGGTGCAGCCGGTCACCAGGAAGAGAGAAAGTGCTCCCAATGCAGAGGCGCTGAAAAGACCTGGGATGTGCTGGCTACGAGTCATCTTGTCTCACTCCATTCTCCGCGGCTTCTTTCGTCGCGCCGCGCGAGTCTTATTCGTTCGGACCCTCCCTGTCTTGCATCCCGTTGATTGGAAACACACCAACGGCCGCAGGGTGCCCGTTGCCAATATGAGATGCACGACTCGGGCCAAAAAGAGAATGCTCTTATTAACTTCTTTTTCATGTATTAGATACACAAAATGACAGGTAACAGTACTACGCCCGGCTCGCCTTTATGACCGGTAATTTTTACCTGATTGATGGCAGAGTGTGCGCGAATCTCTCCCTATCGGCTCGGTCTACACTGGAAGAGAAGGCGAATGGATCTCGAGCAGAAAATCCGGACACTGCCGGCAAAACCCGGCGTTTACCTCTATAAAAATGCCGAGGGCGAGGTCATCTACGTCGGGAAGGCTAAGAACCTCCGCTCCCGCGTCCGCTCCTACCTGCTCGAAGCCTCGCAGGCCAATGCCAAAACCGGCTCGCTCATGCGCGAGGCCGTCGACGTCGACTACATCATGGTTGCCAACGAGCACGAGGCCCTCGCGCTCGAAAACAACCTCATCAAGCAGCGTAAGCCGCGCTTCAACATCCTGCTGCGCGATGACAAGACCTATCCGTACGTAAAGCTCACGCTCGCCGACCGCTATCCCAAGGTCTTCGTCACCCGCCGCCTGCGCAAGGACGGCGGCGCCTATTACGGTCCGTACTTCCCCGGCAATCTCGCCTACCGCATTGCCGAGCTCATCCATCGCAGCTTCCTGCTGCCCAGCTGCAAGCTCGACCTGCGCCGCTACTACCCGCGCCCCTGCCTGCAGTACTACATCAAGCGCTGTCTCGGCCCCTGCGTCGAGGGCCTGACTACTCCCGAGGCCTACCGCGAGTCCGTCCGCGATGCGCAGATGTTTCTCGAAGGCCGTGCCGACGATCTTGAGAAATCCTTACAACAGCGCATGGAAGAAGCCGCCATGGCCGAGCAGTACGAATTGGCGGCCAAGTACCGCGACCTGCTCATCACCATCAGCCAATTGCAGGAAAAGCAGCGTATCGCCACAGTCGAGAACGATGACGCCGATGTCTTCGGCTATCACTACGAGAACGGCATGCTCGCCGTGAACCTCTTCCATATGCGCGGCGGCAAGATCGTCGATCGGCGCGAGTTTTTCTGGGAAGACCTGCAGGAGCTCGAGCTTTTCGAGTCCGCAATAGAGGAAGACGAAGAACAGCCGGCCATGGCGGCATCAACCGATTTCCAGGCTGGAGCCGTCTTCTCCGCACTGCTCAAGCAGCTCTACATCGATCAGAATTACGTGCCACGTACGGTATATCTGCCGGTGGAGTTTGCCGACCGCCCCGCGCTCGCGGCTTTACTTGCTGAGCACTCCGGCCATCGCGTCGATATCGCTGTGCCGGTGCGCGGCGAGCGCCGCTCGCTCGTCGACCTCGCCGGTCAGAATGCCAAGCAGAGCTACGACCAGCGCTTTCGCGTGATGCAGCCGACCGAGAAGCTGATTCAGGAATCGCTGCAGGACATCCTCATGCTGCCCGAGCTGCCGCGCCGCATCGAGTGCTTCGACATTTCTCACATCCAGGGAGCGGAAACCGTCGCCTCCATGGTGGTGTGGGAGAGCGGCGGCATGAAGAAATCCGACTACCGCAAGTTCAAGATCAAAACCGTCGAAGGCGTTGACGATTTCGCCTCCATGCGCGAAGTCATCACGCGCCGCTACAAGCGGCTTCAGGAAGAAAATCAGCCGATGCCCAGCCTGATTCTCGTCGACGGCGGCCTCGGCCAATTGCACGCCGCCGCGGAGGCGCTCGAGGATCTGGGCCTCACCACGCAACCGCTCGCATCCATCGCGAAACGCGAAGAGCTGATCTATCTCTACGGCCAGGAGGACGAGCCCATCGTCCTCGAGCGCCGGTCGCCTGTGTTGCACTTAATCCAGCGCGTGCGCGACGAATCGCACCGCTTCGCCATCACCTACCATCGCAAGCGCCGCGAGATGCGCGACCGCGATTCGGAACTGCTTGGCATCCCCGGTGTCGGCGCGCGCACCCGCACCCGCCTCATCGAACACTTCGGCAGCCTGCGCAGCGTACAGCAGGCCGACCTCGCCGCCCTCACCGCAGTCGTGCCGCAGAAAATTGCTGAAGCGATCTATGCGCACTTCCATGCGGAGGAAGCAGAGGCCACGCTGCCGATTCTCGGTCAATAAGCGGTAAACAGAGCCGGACCAAACGGGTGGCCAACTCAAGCCTCTGCTGCTTGAGTGGTGAAGCACGAACCCCAACACAAACCCTGGTTCAGAGATTCAGGCCCGTTGGTCCCCCACATCTCAAAGAGCACGAGATGTGGGGGACCAACGGGTTTAGAGCATTGGGTTGTCAAAGTCCGCGATGAATTGGATTCCCTGAATATGTAACCGATGCAGTTGCTTATCGCCGGTCAAGAAAAGGTCGATCCCAGCTGAAGCAGCGCAGGCCAGGTGAATGGCATCCGGAGCTTTCAGCTTGTGCGTGGCCCGCAGTTCGCTGAAAGGTTCAACCGCACCTTCATCAAACGGCAGGTATACAAAGCCCATTTCATCCAACGTCGCGCGGATCAACTTGCGCCGCCCCTCATCCTTAGACTTCGAGCTGCCTGCCATGATCTCTCCGAGAGCCAGGTAGCTCGTATAGAGCCGATCTCCCCGTTCGTAGGCGCGCTTCAGGAGGTGAGCCATCCGAAGCCTATGCTTCGGATGGTCCTCCAGGATATAAATCAGCATCATCGTGTCCCAGTAGATGCGGCTCATCGTGCGTCCTCATCCTCCTCCGAGCGCACCCAGCGGATGAAGCCCTCCGCGCCGCCATAGCTGGCAATCTCGTCACGCAAGACGCCGCGAATCTTTGCAATGAGCCGGTCAGCCTTGTCCTTAGGCGTTTCAATGATGGAAGAGTCAGAAGGTGGCATAATCGATCTTGAAATGGAGCCTCCATTCTCCCGAATCACACGGTAATGCACGACTACCGTAGTCCCCTGCTTTTTTTCAGGCCCGTCCACACGAACAATTTCGAGATTTTGTTCGCGCAGAAACTTCTGCGCCTGAATGGCGCTGCATATCTGAGGAATGTGATTTCTGGGAAAACCCTCCCCGTCCAGTGTTTCGCTTAATCCGCGCACAGGAATCGAGAATTCGTTCTTCCCCGACTTACGTGCGGGCCGGATATACATCGAAACTGCCACTTCACGCACTTTATCGCTGAGCTTCGACATTACTCGCTCCTCCTGCAGGTAGCCTTCCGATAAGACAGTCTCATACATACAGTATTTTGTCAAAAAATATATGTATATGTTTTATATGGAACCATCCGGGAGGCACACTCGTACTGGAGCGAGTGACCGAATCCCGACTACCGCAGCCCCAACTCCGCGCCATCCTCCCGCTCGCGCTCGCCTTCGCCGCGCTGAAGATCGCCATCCACATCGTGACCAACGTGATGGCACAGCGCGCCGGCTACGGCATCTTCCGCGACGAAATGTACTACCTGATGTGCGGGCGCCACCTGGCTTTCGGCTATGTCGACCAACCACCGCTCGTCGCAGTCATGGCTCGCGCGACGGACATACTCTTCGGCTATCAGCACATGTGGTCGCTGCGGCTTTTTCCGGCCATCGCCGGCGGGGTCAAGGTGCTGCTCACCGGCCTCATGGTCTGGGCACTCGGCGGAGAACGCCGTGCAGCCGCGCTGGCCATGCTTGGCGTGACGGTTTCTGCGATCTACCTCGGAATCGACAGCTTCCTCTCCATGAACTGCCTCGACCCGATGTTCTGGCTGGCCTGCATGCTGGCTCTCCTGCGCATCGTGCAGGCGGAGTCGCCGGTTGCAGTGCGGAACTGGTGGCTGGTGCTTGGCGTGAGCGCCGGGCTCGGGCTCGAGAGCAAGGTCTCCGAAGTCTTCTTCCTCGTCTGCACGCTTATTGCGCTGCTGCTCACGCCGCAACGCCGCATTCTCTTCAACCGCTGGTTTGCCGCAGCCGTGGGCCTCATTGTGCTGCTCGCACTGCCCAACCTGCTCTGGCAGATCCACTACCACTTCCCCACTCTCGAATGGCTACGCACGGTCTCTCACAGCGACAAGGACGTGATCCTCTCCCCACTCGCCTTCCTCCAGGCACAGTGGATCATGCTGCTACCCTCCACCGTGCTGCTCTGGCTGCCGGGTGCGCTCTGGCTGCTCTTCGCACGGGCGGCCAGGCCTTTCCGCTTTGCGGGAATCACTTATGTTCTCTTCCTGCCGCTGATGATCGCACTGCACGCCAAAGACTATTACCTGGCACCGATTTACCCGGTGTATTTCGCGGCGGGCGCCGTGGCATGGTTTCGCTGGACCGGCAGGAGCCGCTGGCGTAATGCGCTGGCCGGAGCCTATGCGGCTCTCATGGTCTTCGGCTTCTTCGTCGCCTTGCCGCTCTCGATCCCCGTACTTCCGCCGCAGCAGTTCATCGCGTATGAAAAGAAGATCGGCTTCGCGCCCAAGGATGCAGAGAATCACGCTCCCACCGTGCTGCCACAGTTCTACGCCGACCGCTTCGGATGGACCGATCTCGTCGCGCAGGTCAACACCATCTATCACGCCTTGCCGCCTGCCGAACAGGCGCGAACCGGAATTCTTGCGCAGAACTATGGCCAGGCCAGCGCCATCAACATCCTTGGTGAACACGATGGCCTGCCCACCGCCATCAGCGGCCATCAAAACTATTGGCTCTGGGGCCCGCGCGGATACACCGGCGAGGAGATGATTGTGCTTTCAAAAGCCTCTCTCGCCGAGATGCAGGAGAATTATGCGTCCTGCAAGGTCGTCGGCATGCGCGATCATCCCCTGGCCATGCCCTGGGAGCGCGGACCGATCTACCTTTGCTATGGCAGGAAAACGACGTATGCGGCAGACTGGAATGAGCTTAAGTACTACTACTGATCCACCTGCCGGAGCTCCCGACCGCATTGAACGAAGCAACGCCGACGCCCGTCCACAACGAGGCTCACACCCACGAGCTTCCCCGCGTGCTGCGCACCTCGCACGCTACCGCCATTGTCGTCGGCACGCTGATCGGCAGCGGCATCTTTCTCGTCCCGCACGAGATGATGCAGGCTACCGGCTCCTCCGGTCTCGTCTATCTGGCGTGGATCGTAGGTGGCCTGCTTTCGCTCTTCGGCGCCATGACCTACGCCGAGCTGAGCACGCTGCAGCCCTACACCGGCGGCGAATACGTCTACCTGCGCGGCGCCTACGGCGATCTCACAGCGTTTCTCTACATGTGGACATGGTTCGCCGTCGCCAAGCCCGCCTCGATCGCCAGCGTCACCACCGGCCTCGCGCGCACGCTCGCTATTTTCCATGCCTTCGCATGGCTGCCCGCTGTCGCCGTGCGCATTCCCTTTGACGTCACCTGGGCGCAGCTCTTCGCCATCGCCGCCACCTGGGGCATCACCGGACTCAATTATCTTGGCATCAAGAAAGCGGGTGACTTCCAGCTCGTCTTCACCTGGCTCAAGGGCCTGCTCATCCTTGTCATTGCCGGATTCTGTTTTGCCTCCGGCATGGGGCACTGGACAAACTTCACCACCGTCTTTACTGGCGCGCATGGCGGCTTCAGCGGATTCATGGTCGCGCTCATCGCTGCGCTCTGGGCCTATGACGGCTGGAATGACCTGACCATGGTCTCAGGCGAAATCCAGCAGCCGGAAAAGAGCCTGCCTATCGCGCTCATCGCCGGTCTCGGCATCGTTGGCGTGCTGTACATGGCGACGAATGCGGCCATCCAGTACATTCTCCCGGCATCAGCCATCGCCGCCGCGCCACGGCCGGCGGTCTCCGCCCTAGCGCTGGTCACCGGACACTGGGGCGCCGCGCTCGTCTCGGCCGTCATGGCGCTGAGCATCTTCGTTACGCTCAACGGCACCATCATGTCCGGCGCGCGCATCCCTTTCGCCGCAGCCAGGGATGGCCTCTTCTTTCGCCGCATGGCGGACATCCATCCGCGCTACCAGAGCCCCTCGACCTCGCTGATCGTGCAGGCGCTGCTGACCACCGGGCTGCTGCTTGCGGTCGGACGCTTTCAGCAGCTCTTCGAGCTGGCTATCTTCGCGGAGTGGCTCTTCTACATGATCACCGCCACAACCATCTTTCACTACCGGAAGAGCGTACCGGAAGCGAAGACCTTCCGCGCCTGGGGATACCCGGTGGTGCCGCTGCTCTTTGTCGCCGCAGCCGCGGTGCTGCTCTACTTCTCCTACGTCGAGAACCTGATGAGTTCACTCCTCGGCACGGCGATCATTCTGCTCGGCATCCCGCTTTTCTTCATCATCCGCCGCAGGATGAACTAAGCGAGCGCCTCATACACCAACCGTGCCGCGGCAAGGTCTTCTGCCGCGACACCGAGCGACTTGTACACCACGCGGCTTCTCGCAGGCCTGGCAACCGTCCCCGCCAGAATCTCTCCCAGCTCTGCATAGATCGGTGCGCCAGAGCTGAGAATGTCACCGGATTCCCTGAGAGCAGCCTCGCGCGACTCCACCACGACCGGCGCCCGCATAGCCTCATCGTCGAGCTCCCGCTTTGCCGGACCGATGGCCCCCACCGCAGCGACAAATGTCTCCGCGCCCAGCCATGCACCGCGGATGAGTGGCTCCGAGAGATTCGCAACACCGAAGACGATATCTGCACCACGCACAGCCTCTTCCGCGCTCATAGCCCGGCCACCGCACTCTGCCGCAAAGCGAACGGCATGTTCCAGAGTCCGGCTCCAAATGCGCACCTCCCGCACTTCACGCACCTGCCGGATCGCCTCCAGGTGTGCGCGCGCCTGCACACCGGACCCGAGAATCGCAACCACACCCGGCACCGCGCGGCTAAAGAGACGCGCTGCGATGGCAGAAACTGCGGCCGTGCGCATCTCCGTGATCAGGCGCCCGTTCATTACCGCCAGAGGCTCTCCCGTCGATGCGCGGAAGAGCTGAATCACCGCCTGATGTGTCGGCAGGTGATGATTGTGCTCGTACACGGTAACCATCTTGAGCCCCATCAGGTCGCCGTCTACTGCGGGCATGAGCCCCATCAGCCCATGGTGCTCTGCAACGGGCAGGAGCGTTCGTACCGGTTGGCGAATCTGTCCCGTAGAAAGCCGGACAAGGGCTGCTTCCAGCGCTGGTAAAAGAGTTTCGTAGCGCAGATGCGGTCGAATCTGGGATTCCGACAGGACAAGCATGGACTTTCAACATAGCAGGACATCTTTTCGCAGTGCAGCACCTCAGACCGGAAGTGTGCTCAGGCTTTCAGAAACAATCATCACGCTGCAGAAAAGAGCCGAAATCGCCAGAAAAATGCAATTCGATGACAAACCATATCTTCGCTCCGCAGTCGATATCACAGAGCAAAACGGAGTTCAAGAATCACTGGAAGCGATCTCAATTCCCCATGCAATTCTGTTGACTTTCCCTTCTATGCCTTCCATGCTGAAGAAGTAAGCTCTAATAACTTGTTGTTAGGGCTTTCATAAAAGCGGATTCGCCGAAAACCGGCAGAATCCCTCTGCGGTACAGAAGTCCCTTTTCCGATTGCTGTCGTGGCACTCACCATCACTGCAACGGTTCTCGTAACACTGCTGCCAGGAAACATCTCGCATGAAGCTTCCGTACCTCTTCAGACCGGACCTGATCGCACTCTCCGTGCTTCTGACCATGGTCTCTTCCTATACGGCCTTTGGCTTCATCGACATCCTTTCGACGACCACGGGACGGCGCCGTCATCTCTGGCTGGTAGCCAGTGCCGCCGCCATGGGCTTCGGCATCTGGTCGATGCACTTTCTCGGCGTGCAGGCCTTTCTTCCTCACGAATCCGCCACGTATTCCATCCCGCTGGTGCTCGTCTCGCTGGGCGGCGCGGTGTTTACCGCTCTTACGGCGCTCTTCGCCGTCGTCCGCAGAACACAAACACCCTTGGTTCAGCTGACCGGCGCCCTGCTCATGGCCGGCGGCATCTTCACGATGCACATCGCCGGCGTAGCGGCCATTCAGGCTTCCCCCGCAGTGTCCTTTCATCCGACCGCGGCCCTGCTTACGGCTCTGGTTACGATTGTCGGCTGTGGAGTGGGCATCAAGCTGGCCGCGCATTCCCAGACGGATCGGGGGAAAGCTCTCCTTTCAAGGAGCATCGGCGCCGTCTTTGCCGGGCTGGGCATGGCTGGCCTGCTTTTCCTGTGCCTGGTCACTGTGTCCCTGCCTGCGCAGTTTGCGCCCCTGCTCCAGCCCTGGATGGGAAGCGCCGACTCACTGAGTGTCGTCGGAGTGGCCGGAGTGACAGCGCTGATCGCTGCCGCTGCCCTGCTCTCTACCTCGATGGACCGGTACCTGGACAAGGAAGCCCGGATCAAGACGGCGATGATCGCCCAGCTGCAAAAGTCGAATGCGCTGCGTGAGGCAATCGTAGACAGCGCTCTGCTGGCCATCATCTCCACCGACTCCAACGGCGTCATCCGTTCCGTCAACCGCGCTGCCGTGCAGATGCTGGGTTATACCGCGGAAGAGATGGTCGGCGGTATGTCCATCCTGCAGTTTCACGATCCTGCCGAGGTGGAAGAGCAGGCCATCCGGCTCAGCGTGCAGTTGCAGCGCGGCATTCCTGCGGATTTCGAAGCGATCACCACACTCACCGGCGACCAGCTGCTGGACGAACGGGAGTGGACCTACCGGTGCTGCGACGGTCACACCGTACCGGTGCGTCTCTCGGTGAGCCCTCTGCAAACCGGCAATCAGCAGAGCGGCGACATGCCCGGCGATCATGGATTTCTCGTCATTGCCCAGGACATTACCGCCCAGAAAAATGCGGAGCAGACCATGCGGCGCATGGCGCTGTACGATCCGCTCACCGGACTGCCCAATCGCACGCTCCTCGAAGAACAGATCATGCGCTCGCTGGCCCTGGCCGGACGCCATCGGCTCCAGGTCTCGCTGGCGGTGATCGATCTGGACCGCTTCAAGCAGATCAACGACTCCCTGGGACGACTGGCCGGCGATGAGGTGCTTCTCGTGCTGGCCCGGAGGCTGGAAGAGGCCGTCCGGACATCGGACATGGTCGTACGCCTGGGCAGCGATGAATTTGTGGTCCTGATGCCCGGCATCGTACACCCCCGCCAGTCACAGGACGTAATGCAGCGCGTACTGCAAGCCCTGTCGGAGCCGATCTTCCTCGAAGGTCAGGAGCTCTACGTCACACCCAGCATCGGCATCAGTGCCTTCCCGAATGACGGGCACGATCTGAACACCCTGCTGCGCAAGGCAGACCGCGCCATGTACAAGGCCAAGTCCAGGGGCCGGAACGCCGTTGCCGTCTTTTCCAGCGAGATCGAAAGTGAGCCGTCCAGCCTGCTGGCCATGGACAGCGCACTGCGGCGTGCGATCAAGCGCAATGAATTCTTCCTCGTCTACCAGCCGATCTTCCACATCGCTACCGGCAATGTCGTCGGCGTGGAAGCCTTGATCCGCTGGCAGCAGCCGGACGGCTCGGTGCTCTCTCCGGTTGAATTTATCCCTCTGGCCGAAGAAACCGGGCTCATCTTCAAGATTGGCGAATGGGTGCTGCGCACCGCATGCGCAAAGATTGGGATGTTCTCGCGGGCAGCCCGCGGCCCGCTGCGGATGGCGGTCAATATCTCGCCCTATCAGTTCCGTGATCCTCAACTGCTGAGCTGTGTGAAGGACACGATGGAGTCTACGGGCATCGAACCGGCTCAGCTCGAGCTGGAGATCACCGAAGGCGTGCTCCTCGATGACAGCAGCGAGGCGGAAGAGACCATTCACAGGCTGCGCGCACTGGGTGTGCAGATTGCCATGGACGACTTCGGCACCGGCTATTCCAGCCTTGGCTATCTGAAGCGCTTCCCTATCGATCGCCTGAAGATCGACCGCTCTTTCGTGACCGGAATGGAAAGCACGCGGAATGACCAGACGCTCACCGAAGCGGTGATCAAGATGGGACACAGCCTGAATGCGCAGGTAACCGCCGAAGGCGTTGAAACAGCGCTTCAGTGGCAGTATCTGCACGAGCAGGGATGCGACGACGCGCAGGGCTTCCACCTCGCCCGGCCGATGCGGGCCGAACAGCTGCTGGAGTTTTTGCTGGACCGGGCTGCACGTGCAGGGGAACAGGAAGCAACCGGCATTCTGGCGCACCTTCCAATCGCCGGCTTTGATGTAAACTAATAGCTGCGAGTCCGATGGTCTTCACGATCCTCCCCGGTCGAATCCCTGCCGCAATCAGGTAGCACGAAGGGTTAAGATTTCGAAGTCCGGCCGCAGTGCGCCGCGCGAACGCGTGCGCCCGACCAGTTTGCTTTGATGAGGAGACGCCTTTCATGGCCAAGATCGCCAAAACCGCAGATCGTAAGAAAGTAATGGACACGTCCAAGAGCACGGATTGTCCGAAGTGCAGCAAGCCGACCCGGATTGTGAAGCGGGTGAAGGACCGTGAGCGCGGCACCCCCGGCGGTGTTTACATTTCCTGCTCGGCCTGCGACTTCTACGAGAAGCTGTAGTCCCGGCTGGTGAAGTTCCCAAGCAAAAAGCCCGGCTTATCGCCGGGCTTTTCTGTTTGGAAAACCTGCTAAGGAGTCACCGCAGGAGCCGTCTCCACCTCTGAGCCAATGTGCAGGAATACATCCCTGCGGCGCGCCCAGAGCACGAGCGCGGCTCCGGCTACGACCGAACCGATGCTGGCCATCTGCGCATTCGTCAGCCCCCAGTAGATCGGCGGATTGATGCGGATGAACTCGACCAGGAAGCGGGCGATGCCGGTCAGGATCAGGTATTCACCCGTAAGCTGCCCGATCGGCTTCGGACGCTCGGGAGCGCCACGGCGCCACAGAAGCCACGCAATGAAGAGCGCAGCAATCAGCTCATAGATCGGCGTGGGATGAACCCGCACTCCGGCCGGCGTAGGAACCAGCCCATTGGGGAAACCCATGCCCCAGGGCAGCGTTGTGGGCTTGCCATAGTCGCCGTCGCCGGAGACCAGGCAGCCGATGCGGCCCACGCCATAACCCACCGCGGCGCATGACGTAGCCAGATCGAGCATCGCCAGCCTGCCGATGCCATAGCTGCGCCCCTGCCACATGAGAGCCAGTATCCCGACGACAAGGCCGCCGAACCAGGCGAATCCGGCGCGGTCAAAGATCGTCGCCAGCGGATGAGCCATGAGCTCATGCGGCTCCTGCAGCACATGCCAGAGCTTGGAACCGATTACGCCGGCCACCGTGCACAGCGCCACGATCCCGATCGCATCGGCATTGATCTTCCAGCGGCGGAAGTTACGGTGGAGCACGAGGCAGGCGCAGACCGCCGCCAGCCAGAGCAGAATTCCGAAGGTGCCGATGCTGAATCGGCCGATATGAATAAAGGGATACATCAGGAGTCTACTGTCTCAAGTATAGCTTTCTTCTTTCAGATATCCTAAGACGGTCGGCAGCCCCATTCCGTGAGCAGCGCTGCTGGCATACTCTTCCCTCGGAGACTCGAACGGTGAGCTCGACCTTGATCCACAAGGATTTTCCTGTCCTGTTCAGCGAAGAACAGATCCACCAGCGCATCGCTGAAATCGGTAAACAGATCGATGCCGATTACGCGGGCAAGAGTGTCGTGCTGATCGGCGTCCTGAAAGGCGCAGCCATCTTTCTCTCCGATCTCGCCCGGGCCATCACCGTGCAATGCACCTTCGACTTCGTCGCAGTCTCGAGCTATGGCAAGGGACAGCGCACCAGCGGCGCGGTCAAGCTCATCAAAGACCTCGACCAGCCGATCGAAGGCAAGCACATCATCGTCGTCGAGGACATCCTGGACACAGGACTGACGCTGAACTTTCTGCGTAGTCTTTTTGGACAGCACCGCCCAGCCAGCCTGCGCATCGCAGCGCTTCTCGATAAGCCCTCGCGCCGCCTCGAACAGA
This sequence comes from Silvibacterium dinghuense, assembly GCF_004123295.1. NCBI lineage: Bacteria > Pseudomonadati > Acidobacteriota > Terriglobia > Terriglobales > Acidobacteriaceae > Silvibacterium > Silvibacterium dinghuense. Next base: position 864,528 of record NZ_SDMK01000002.1, read on the forward strand.
TCGAGGCCGACTATGTCGGATTCAAGATTCCGAATCACTTTGTCATCGGCTACGGCATGGATTACGCCGAACGCTTCCGCAACGTGCCCGATATCCGGCTGATGCCCCCAGACTATCCCGAACTGCACTAACGCCGGAAAGGCTTCAGGCGCGGTCCGGACAGGAGTTGTTATATGTCCACCTCTACCCTCGCATCCCAGCAACTGGAATCCGGTGAATTTCCTTCTTATGACGCCGAGGCCTTTGCCCGGCAGGCATTGAGCAGCCCGGCCGCACTGGCTGCGGTCATCGACCACACCCTGCTCAAGCCCGAAGCCACGCGCGAGCAGGCTCTGAAGCTCGCCCGCGAAGCCGCCGAATTTCGCTTCGCCTGCGCCATGGTGAATCCGGTCTGGACAGGACTGGTAGCCGCTGAACTTGCCGGAACTGGTATCCCCGTAGGCGTGGTGGTCGGCTTTCCTCTCGGTGCGAACCTGACCAGCACCAAGCGCGAAGAGACGTCCGCCCTGCTGCGGCTCGGCGCGAAGGAAATCGACATGGTACTGAGCATCGGACTGTTGAAGTCCGGCGAGACGACACGGGTCGCACGCGATATCGAAGCTGTCGTCGAAGTCAGCCATGATGCCGGCGCCATCGTGAAGGTCATCCTCGAAACCTGCCTGCTGACCACCGAAGAAAAGATTCTCGCCTCTGAGATTGCCTGCGCGGCCGGTGTGGATTTCCTCAAGACCAGCACCGGCTTCTCAACCTCCGGAGCCACAGCACAGGATGTAGCCCTGCTGCGCGGTGTGGCGGGCTCACGCTGCGGTGTGAAGGCCTCCGGCGGCATCCGCACGCTGGCCGACGCGCGCACCATGCTCGAAGCCGGCGCTAACCGGATCGGCGCCAGCGCGAGCGTGGCCATTGTGCAGGCACTCACAAGCCAGGCAATCTGAGCGTTCCCTTTCAGCCCGCTTCTATTGCGTATCCAGACCGATGAGGACGCTTGCCGCGTCCTCATCGTATTTTCCCTGCCTGCGCATTGACTCTGCAGCGTCCTGCCTCCGCAGAATGCTGTGTCCATGCTTTATGATGGCTCGTCTGGAGAGTTTTCCCCCCGGCCTCGCGGTTCTGCCACAGAGCAGGCGAAGATACCTGCGCAGCACCGGGCGCATGACAGGAAACCTGTGATCGAAGAACCGGCACCGACATCTGCTCCCCACGAGGCCTACGAGGGCGATTACCGCCCCAGCGCAGCCTCGTCCGCACAGACCCAGGTGCGTGTCGAGCCGATGTCCACAGAATTCCTGATCCGTCTTGCCGACGCGCTCAACACGACGCTCGACCTCCAGACCCTGCTGCGCCGCACCGCGGACCTTGTCCGCGCAGTCATCGATTACCGCATCTTCGCCATCCTGCTGCTGAACGACCGCACGCACGATCTCCGCATGCGCTTTCAGATCGGTCACACGCCGGAGATCGAGCGCATGCGCATCAAAACCGGCCAGGGTGTCGTCGGGCAGGTCGCGCAGGAACGCCACGCCATCCTGATCAACGACGTCACGCAGTACGCGAATTACATCAACGCAAATCCCGATGTCCGCTCCGAGCTCGCCGTACCGCTGATCGTCAAGAATCGCCTCATCGGCGTCATCGATATTCAGTCCGAGCAGCCGAATTACTTCTCGCAGGAGCACCAGCGGCTGCTGATGCTCACGGCCTCGCGCGTGGGCCAGGCCATCGAAAATGCGCGGCTCTACACACGCGTTGCCCGCCAGGCGCAGACGCTCGAAGTGCTGAACGAAATCAGCCGCGAGCTCACCTCTATCCTCGACGTCGATGCCCTGCTCGAGCGCGTAGGACAGCTGATCCGCCGCATCATTGACTTCCAGATGTTTTCCGTGTGGCTGGTTAACGAAAGCGACAAAGTGCTTGAGAACCGCTACGCGGTGCGCTTCGGCGAGCGCTTCTATCCCGGAGAAAAGATTCCTCTCGACCGCGGACTGGTCGGAGCGGCCATGGCAGGCAGGCATCTCGTACATGTCTCGGACGTGCGCAAAGACAAGCGGTACCACATGATCAATCCCGAGACCCGCTCAGAAATGGCGGTGCCGCTGATCTACAAGGGCAAGGTGATCGGGGTTCTGGACATCGAGCACACCCGCACCCACTACTTCAACGAAGACCACGAGCGGGCGCTCTCGACCCTCGCTGCGCAGATCGCGATCTCCATCGAAAATGCGCAGCTCTATCAGCGCGTCATGCAGCAGGAGCAGCGGCTGGAGCGCGATCTGGCCATGGCGCGCGAGGTGCAGCTGCGCCTGCTGCCGCCGGCCAAGCCGCAGCATGAGCATGCCGAGTTCTCTGCCCGCTTCGTCCCCGCCCGCACCATCGGCGGCGATCTCTATGACTTTCTGCCCTACGATGCAAACCGCAGCGCCATCGCGCTCGGCGATGTAAGCGGCAAAGCCGCACCGGCCGCGCTCTATGCTGCGCTGGTCAGCGGCATCATGCGCAGTGAAGCAAGCCAGTATCTTTCGCCCTCCGAGCTGCTCGAAGCACTCAATGAAGCGCTGCAGGAGCGGAAAGTGGCTTCGCAGTATGTCGCCATGGTCTACGCGCTCTGGAACGACGAAAATCGCACGCTGCAGATAGCCAATGCCGGCGCAGTCCAACCGTTATTCTGTCGCAGCGGCGAGGTCGATACGATCCACGCCGAGGGCTTCCCTCTCGGCATGTTTCCGGGCGTGAAGTACGAAGAGTTCTCGCTCGCAACCCAGCCCGGCGACTCGCTGATCTTCTTCAGCGACGGCATTGTCGATGCGCAGAATATGACAGGCGAGATGTTCGGCGACGAGCGCCTGCGCACTGTGGTCATGAAGAACCACCAGAAAACTGCTTCCAAGATCGCCGATGCCATCCTCGCCGAAGTTGGAAAATTCCAGGGCGGCCGCGAACGCTTCGACGATGAAACCGTACTGGTGCTCAAAGTCCTCTAAGCCCGTTTTCAGCTTCCGCTCAAGAGAAATGCCCGCCCCGGAAATAAGGAGCGGGCATTTGTGCCTGTGACAGTTACTTGTTTCCGACTTCCGTGCTGCGGATGAAGGCAGCCACGCGATCGTGCAGCTTGGCGAGAGACGCATCGTTCACGTACACCATGTGGCCCGATTCATACCAGTCGAACTCGATGTTCGAAGTAAGTGCCTGCGGGATCGGCAGATGCTTGTCCTCATAGTAGGCCGCGTAGAACGGCGTGGCCAGATCGTAGTAGCCGCCGTTGACCATGACCTTAAGCCGCGGATTGGTCTTCATCGCCGTGGCCAGATCGCCGCTCACATTCACACCGATCGGATTGCCGTTGTGCTTCATATCCCACTCGTGGCTGCCGAAGTCGGCCTCAGGCAGATAGGTCTGGCCCTCGCCATACTTCAGATCGCGGCGCACATAGTCGTTGAAGAGCGCAACGTAAGCCGAGGAGATCGCCGAGCTCTGCGGATCATACTCCGACTCTTCGCTCAGAGGATTCAGAGAAGGCCCGGAGAAGCGTGTATCAAGGCGGCCCGTCGTCAGGTCATCATCGTCCTGGAGGTTCTTCGTGAAGCCGCCGCCGCTCACCCGCAGATCGGCCTTGAGCAGATAGGCCACGGAAAGTCCGGTGTACTCATGCAGCTTCTCCGCTACCTGCTGCTTTTCCGCCGCAGGCAGATCGGAACCCAACGCCAGGGCATGCGCGTACTCGCCAAAGGCATAGTCTTCGACTTCCTTGAGGAAGGGCTCAAGCGCAGCCGGCTGGCTCGGCAGCTTGTGGTGATACCAGGCTGTCGCAGCATAGGTCGGCAGGCCGGTTTCGAAGGGGAGATCGATGCCGGGGTTCATGCGGGCAGCATCGATATCCGCATTGAAGTTGAAGATCTGCGAGAGCAGGATGACGCCGTTGAGATCAATATCCTTCTCGTTCTCGAGAATGTTCGAGACCACGGCCGAGCGCGTAGTACCGTAGCTCTCACCAAACAGGTACTTCGGCGAATTCCAGCGGTTGTACTTGCTGATAAAGCGGGCGATGAAGCGGGCAAACGCATGGCCGTCTTCATCGATGCCCCAGAACGCCTTCTCCTTATCCTTACCGACCAGCCGGCCAAAGCCCGTACCCGGCATATCGATGAACACCAGGTCTGTGGTGTCGAGCAGACTGTATTCGTTGTCCACCAGTTTGTAGGGAGCTGCGGGCAGATGCTGGTCCGTCGCTGTCACCACATGCTTCGGCCCAAACGATCCCATGTGCAGCCACACCGTCGAGCTGCCGGGACCACCGTTGTAGAGGAAGGTGACCGGGCGATCTTCAGGATGAGCAACATCCTTCTTGAAATAGGCGACATAGAAGATGCGCGCCACCGGAGGCTTCTCCTTCGCGTCCTTGTCGGAGGCGGCATCGAGAGCGGCCTGCGTGCCGGCCAGCGGATTTCCATCCGCGCCCAGCTGTGCGTCTTCTTCTTCGGTTGCGCCGACCGTCAGAGTGCCGGCGACGGCGGTGTAAGCGATGCGCTGACCGCCTACGGTCACAGTGCCGTCCGTGCTGGAGTCCGCCGTGACAGCAGGAGCCTTGGCTGGTGTGGAGTCGTCAGCAGCGAGAGCGGAGGCAGTCAGGGCCACGCCAAGCAGCGCGGCAAAGAGTGGAGCAGATTTCGCCATCGGAATTCTTCCTCGATCGGTTGCGGAATGGAAATGCAGGTCGTCGTACGAATTGTTACGCAAAGTATAAAGCGGCCATTCCAGTGCCCGATTCTGGACACCGGAAGGCCGCTTCCGATCAGGAATGAAGCTGAAATCTAATCGTGCCAGGCGCCGAGCTGCTTGCGGATCAGCGCCAGCTGGCCGAGGTGGTAGCTATTGTGATCAGCTGCCAGCAAAACCTCGCGCAAATACGTCTGCCCGTCGCCCCAGGGAATCTTGGCGCCGAGATCCCTCTCCGGATCGCGAACCATGGCCTCGAACCCGGCCAGGAGCGTCTTCACCGCCTTCACCGAGTCCTGCCACGCCTCTTCCGTAGGAACAACGCCTTCACCGGGCCAGTAATCGTCCGGCCAGTTGGGAGCGACATATTTCGGATCGGTACAGAAGATCAGCAGATCATGCAGCGTAAACCGGATATGCTCCAGCAACTGCCATGCATGATGAGGTGCGCCCTCAGGCCGGCGGGTATAAAACTCGGGGGCAAGACCACTCACGCAGGTGTCGAAGTCTGCATGCGCGCTGCCTCCGCGCAGCAGTTCCAGCAATTGATCGCGCAACACCGCATCCGCGACGGAAGATACTTCCGGCATATGTCCTCCTCAAAACGTTTCAACCTGGAAATCGATTACGGCACTTCTTCTTATTCGCTTGGGATGCGGGATTGCGAGAGCAGGATTCGCTGATCCTTGCTCCCTGAGGATTTCCATCGAAGAAAAGCGTGGTGAGATGAAAAAGCCCGTTCCTCCGATGGAAGAACGGGCCTGCGAAAGTCAGATCGGTTCTAGACAGCAACCGCATCGCGCTTGCTGTTGAAGACATTGCCCATGCGGCGAATCTGCGCACCGACGCCGCGCAGCTTCTCCTCGATGTGCTCGTATCCGCGATCGATGTGATACACGCGATCGAGGATCGATTCCCCATCTGCCACCAGCGCCGCCAGCACCAGCGAAGCGGAAGCGCGAAGATCGGAGCACATCACCGCGGCTGAGGACAGCGGAGACTTGCCGCGAATGGTAGCCGTGCGGCCGTCGACCTTGATGTTCGCTCCCATGCGGATCAGTTCCTGCACGTGCATGTAGCGGTTTTCGAAGATGTTCTCAACTACGACCGAAGTGCCCTCGGCCTGCGTCGCCAGCGTCATGTACTGCGCCTGCATGTCCGTCGGGAAGCCGGGATACTCCTCGGTGGACATATCCGCAGCCCTCAGATTGCCTTCGCTGCGCACGCGGATCGAATCCTTGCCGATCAGCTCGATGCGCGCCCCGCACTCTTCCAGCTTGGAGATCACCGCGCCAAGATGCGCCGGGTTGCAGCTTGAAACGCAGAGATCGCCACCCGAGATGGCCCCGGCAATCAGGAAGGTTCCGGCTTCAATGCGGTCCGGGTTGATGCGATGCTTCGCGCCGTGCAGCTTGTCAACGCCTTGCACCTTGATGACCGACGTGCCCGCGCCTTCGATCTTCGCGCCCATGGCCGTCAGCAGCGCTGCCAGATCGGTGACCTCAGGCTCGCGGGCGCAGTTCTCCAGCACCGTCTCGCCCTCGGCCAGCACCGCGGCCATCAGCAGGTCTTCGGTGCCGGTCACTGTGATCTTGTCAAAGTGAATGTGTGCGCCCTTGAGCCGCTCGGCACGGGCCTCAATATAGCCGTGCTCGTAGCTGATCTTCGCGCCCATCGTCTCCAGACCCTTGATGTGCAGGTCGATCGGGCGTCCGCCAATGGCACAACCGCCGGGCATCGCCACGCGGGCCATACCCGTGCGGGCGACCAGCGGCCCAAGCACCAGTGAGGAGGCGCGCATTGTCTTGACGATCTCGTACTTGGCCACCGGGTCGGAAAGCAGGCGGCAGCTGATGCTGGTGCGATGTTGAGCGCGGCCATAGCCAAGCTCGACTTCGGCGCCCATGGAAACCAGCAGCTTGCGCTCGGTCTCAATATCCTGGACCTGCGGAATATTCTCGAGCACAACCTCTTCTTCGGTGAGGATGGCAGCAGCCATACAGGGGAGAGCCGAGTTCTTCGCACCGCTGACGCGGATCGTACCGAGCAGCGGATTGCCGCCGCGAATGACAAATTTATCCATAATTCTCCAAGACCAGCAGAACGGGGACCACCTTCCGGCTGCTTTTCCCTCTTCCAGTCGAGTGTAAATCGATTCGTGCGGTGGAGAACGAACCGCGGCGGTGGCGACCTTGAGGCCCCCGCCTGCAGGAACATAAACCGGACTCAAGGCTGCGGCGCAGGCGGCTCCTGAGATGACGACGGCTGCCCGGGCGGCTCCACCCAGTAGGCGCGCCGCGCAGTCACAACGAGCTTCGGATAATCCTTGAGCTTCACCTCGATCGCGTGCGGCCCCGGTGCCGGAGACTGCGGCCGGAAGGTCAGCACATAGCGGTTCGGAACATGGTTCGAGATCGTCGCCAGGTCCGATTGCAGATTTTTCTCATTGCTGAACTTGAAGTACTCGCCGCCGGTCATACCGGCAATGCTTTCCGGCACATTGCGCTTCAGCCCATCGATGCCCAATGCGACCACGAGCTGCGCCGCCTTCAGCGGCGGCGCGAGCAGACCAAGGCAATTCCAGAACTGCACCAGCCGATTCGGATTCTTCTCTTCGTCCGGATACTTGCCCATGCAGCCATGCGGCGGTCCCGGACGATCGTCCTGCACAATACGCGGAGCCTGTGTCTTGAAATCGCTCTTGAGCGAAGAGAAGGCCACGCTGTACACGATGGTGTTCGTATCGCTGATCGCACGCACCGTTTCGACGAGGCCGGCCTGGCTGCCGTGATCGTTGGTCTCGCTAAGCAGCAGGATCACCCGGCGATACTGCGGCGACTGGCTGCGCAGCAGATCGACCGCATACGAAACCCCGTCAAAGATGGCCGCGCCATTGTCGCCCGGCTGCAGCGAGTTCATCGTCGCGGAGATTTCCTGCCACGAAGGCGTAAACGGCTGCAACAGATAAACATGGCTGTCAAAGCCGACCACCGCAACCGTATGCGGCACAGCTCCGATCAGCCCTTCGATCAACGGCTCAAGCTGCGGATAGAGATCCATCTTGAGCACGCCGGAGCCGCCCGTCTCGATCGCCACCACCAGCGCAATCGGCTGCGAGTCATTGCCTTCTTCCAGATGGACCGTCTGCGGCGCACCGTTGTCGGTGAGCGTAAAGTCCTGCGCCGTCAGCGTGTAGACAGGATGGCCGGATTTCTCCCGGACGAGCGTGGGCACGATGACCAGAGAGGTTTCGGCATGGAATGTCGTCTGGCCGGCAGCAGCCTGATCCTGTGTCGCCTGTTCAGGCGAGGACTGCGCGTTCTGAGCGAAAGCAGCAGGCACAAAGGTGAAGACGAGTGCAAGGAGCAGGCTCGCAACCGGCGGCTTGGTCATGAATAGACTCGCAACCTTTCTCAGAAACCAGCAGAAAGGCAGAACCCGCCGCTGATCACGCGGCGGGTTCTGCCTGGAAAAAAGACCATCTGGAATAAGGCCAAACGGCGAATCGGATATCCGTATCAAAGTTCCGAGGAGTTGTCTTCGATTGCCTGCCGCACATTCCCGTTCGAATGCGTCAGACGCCGCACCGCTTCCGGCTTATCGACACCGGCCTTGAGCATCACAAGCGCCACCGGCACGCTGCGGCCGGCAGACTTGATCACTTCTACTGCCCGCTCGCGCGTAATGGCGCAGGCGCGCATCAGGATGCCGATGCCGCGTTCTACCAGCTTCGAGTTCTGCATGTGCACGTTGACCATCAGGTTCTCGTACACATAGCCAAGGCGGGTCATCGCGCCGGTGGTGATCATGTTGCAGATCATCTTCTGCGCGGTCGCGGCCTTCATGCGGGTCGAGCCGGAGATCACCTCGGGGCCGACATCGGCAATGATGGCAATATCCGATGCCTGGGCCAGCGGCGTATCCGCATTGCAGGTGATGCAGGCCGTCTTCGCGCCGCGTGCGCGGGCATAGGCCACGGCCGCAACAACATAAGGAGTCCGGCCGCTCGAAGACAGGCCGATCACCACATCCTTGCGCGTGGGACGACGACGGGCGATATCGCGCTGGCCCAATTCTTCGGAGTCCTCGTTCACCTCTACCGGCGAAGCAAGAGCCTTCGGACCGCCGGCCATGATGTACTGCACGGTCTGCGGAGAAGTCGAGAAATAGGGCGGGCACTCGCAGGCATCGAGCGAAGCGATGCGGCCGCTCGAGCCGGCTCCAATGTAGATGAGCCGGCCACCGTCCCGCAGACTTCGGGCCACGGCGTCGATCACCTGGGCAACTTCAGGCAGTGCCTTCTTGACCGCTGCGGCCACCTTGGCGTCTTCCTGGTTAATGATGCGTGCAATCTCGAGAGCCGATTTCGTATCAAAGCCCTGGGAGGCCTCGTTCGGTCTCTCGGTAACCAGATCATGAAGCTTCGGCTGAGTATGCGCCGGCGAAGCGTTGGGGACCTTCAAGCCAGCCTGGGGTTCCGTCATGGTGACCATTTTCACCTTCAGCGAACGTACGTTTGCTGCCCCATTCTAGCGCCAAAATGCATCTCTGGCATCGGAAAAGGGGCTTTGTCTAAACCGGCAGTGCAAAATGCACCGCTAAACCACAACTGTTAGTCAGATGCGGAAACGGCTTCGAGGAGCGCATCGTGAAAGCGAGGTCGAACCTGCTGAATCGCTTTTGTTTGCCGATTCGGCCATGTGCGGTTCGTAAGCAGCACCGCAGCCAGGCTGCGATCCCGGTCAATCCACAGCGAAGTACCCGCATAGCCGAGATGCCCGATAGAATGCGGACCAAAATAATTTCCCGATGACGAAGGCTGGCTCGGCGTATCCCAGCCCAGCGCGCGCGAGGTCCCAGGCGGTTCCGGCTGGCGAGCAGAGAAAAGATCCACAGTCATACCCGAAAAAAGCTGCCCCCCGTGAGAGGTTCGCCCCCCGGCAAGCATGCAGGCAGCAAATCGCAATACATCCTGCACATGCGCAAACAGACCGGCATGGCCGCTCACTCCGCCCAGCGCGTGGCAGTTCTCATCCTGCACCTCGCCCTGGATCGCGCGATGGCGATACCACGTGTCCAGTTCCGTCGGCGGAATCAAGGAACGCCAATCCTGCGGAGGATTGTACCGCGCGCTTCCGAGCCCGAGCGGTGCGGCAATCTCTCGCGCAAAGAGCGCGTCCAGGCTTTCTCCAGCAAGCACCTCCAGCGCCTTGCCAAGAAGCATAAATCCAATATCGGAATACTCCACGCGCGTGCCGGGCTCGGCTTCGAGCGGCATCTCCAGCGCAGCCCGCATCATCGCAGACGGAGTCCCGTTCTGCTCGAAGAGGCGGCCGTATCCGGGCAGCCCGGAAGCATGCGCCAACAGATGGCGCAACGTCACACGAACACGCCGCGGATCATGATGGCCACCGACGACAAAACCGGGCAGCACCTCGCCCAGCGCAAGATCGAGATCCAGGCGCCGGCGGTCATAGAGCCACATCGCAATCGCCGTCGTAGCCATCACCTTGGAGACGCTGGCCAGATCGTAGATCGTATCGTGCATGACAGCCGGCGAATCCGGCTCATAGGTAAAGCGGCCAACCGCATCGAGCGCAAGCACTTCGCCCTGATAAAGCAGGCCATAGGCCGCTCCCGGAAAGGCTTGCTCCGTAACCGCCTGCTCCAGCAAGGCGCGAGCCGCGGCAAAGCGCGTGCGGCCTGCGGCTGCGGACTCCGGGATGGGCTCGCGTAGCGCCGTCATCGGACTAGAGCCTGTTATGAACTTTCCGGCGGCCATCGCTGGGCGCCAATTTTTCTGAGGTCGAGGAGCGAGTTGCGACGGATATCGGGTTATCTCCTAGCAGCGAGCGACGAAGAGATCGGGAAAATTGGCCCCAGCCCCCTGAAAACGAATATTGGGGGGTGCGGTGAAAATCGGCCCATACTGCGTTGTCGTCCTCGCCTTGGAATGGCCAAAGCCTTCGTCCTCCGCCTCGTCTCGGCCAATTTTCTCCAGCAACGACGGCCACCCGAAAGTCCATAACAGGCTCTATATTAGCGGACATGTGTGCGAAGCTTTCAACCCTATTGTTGCTCCTCCTCAGTGCTTCTCTGCCCTGCACCCTGGCCGCCCAGCAACCGGACGCAGCCGCGCCTCACACCATGGCCGAAGATGCTCCACTCGAAGCCGCACTGCATGCTGCGATTGCAAGCCATAACGGCCACGTCGCAGTCTTCGCGGAAGACCTGGCCACCGGGCGCACGGTCGCCATCGATGCGGACACGCCGGTGCAGACAGCATCGGTGATCAAACTGGCAATCCTCTACACCGCACTCGAAGAGATTCGTGATGGCAAGGCGCACTTTGAAGACAAGCTGACATTGAAGCACAGCGACCAGGTGGCAGGTTCGGGCGTGCTGACCTTCTTCGATACACCGGTGACACTGACACTCAAAGACGCGCTCACCATGATGATCATCATGAGCGACAACACAGCCACGAACCTCGCCATCGATCATCTCGGCCTCAAAAACATCGATGACCAGATCCTCGCACTCGGCCTCAAGAACACCTGGCTCTACAAGAAGGTTTTTCTCCCTGCCGACGGACCTATGCCTGCCGACCAAAAGCAGTTCGGTCTCGGCAAAACAACTGCGAGAGAGATGGCTTCCCTCTTCGAGCGCTTCGTCACCTGCAACCTCAATCCGCCAGGAACAAACACAGCGGCAACCGCTGACGATCACGCCCTCTGCAATGCAGCCATGCACATGCTGAGCAACCAATTTTATCGCGACAGCATTCCCCGCTATCTCGAGGCGCAGGATGCAACGGAAGCACCGTCGGAGATTGCCAATAAAACCGGCGCGCTCGATGCGGTGCGCAATGACGTCGGCGTAGTCTTCACCAAAGCCGGACCGGTCGTCATCTCGATGTTTACCTGGGGCAACAAGGACACCAGCTGGACAGTGGATAACCAGGCCGAGGTCCTAATGGCGAAACTGGCCAAACAGATCGTGGGCACCTGGAGCTCGAAGTAACAAATAGAAATAGCTTTGCCAGAAAGACAAAGAAGACGGCTTGAAAGTCCGTTCAATGAACGGATGCGCTTGCCTTCCCCAGCCCCGGAGAACTATAGAAGGAACATGCGCTGGCAGCGACTGACAATCTCCGCGGTTCTATCAACAACTTGTTGCGCGTTCACCCTCGCGCAGGATCAGGCCACACCGGCATCCACGGCACCGGCTGCTGCTCCTGCCGCGCAGGCGGCAACACCGCCGACTCCCGTGGTGCAGACCGAGGGCAAGGTTGTAGTTCCGGCAGGCACCAAAGTTCTGCTCTCGCTCAAGGCCGCCGTGGACACCAAGACTGCGCAGCCCGGCGATCCGATCTTTCTGACCTCCACCTTTCCTGTCATTGTGGGTGACCGCGTCATCATCCCGACAGGCATGGATGTACAGGGAGTTATCGATAGCGTGGAGCGCCCCGGCAAAGTAAAAGGCCGCGCCAAGGTGACCATGCATCTGACCACGCTGGTCTTTCCCAACGGCTCGGTCGTACAGATTCCGGCAAGCGTGAACGCAGTGCCAGGAGCCGACGGGGCCAAGGTCCACGGCAAAGAAAACACCATTGAGCAGGATCCCGGCAACGTGCAGGACGCTAAGAATGTCGAGCACACCACCATGACTACCGCAGGCCTCGGCGGCCTCGCCACCGTCGGCGGAGGGAACACGGGTGCGGGCGTCGGATACGGCGCGCTCGCCGGCAGTGTTGGCGGCGTGGCCTACACTCTCCTCACCCGCGGCAAGGATGTGGTGCTGCCCGTGGGGCAGCCGCTCGAAATGGCGCTGCAAAGGCCGCTCATTCTCGATAAGCAGAATGTCTACGTGCCTCCGGTGAGCACCGGGGTGCAATATGTTCCGTCTCCCAACCAGCCCAAACCTCTGCCCAAGCCCAGCCCTCAGGATTAGGCTATTCACACCACATGCACGACAAACGTCGTAAAATAAAGATGGAGTCATAGGGCAGAAATGAGCGAGTCGAATCAGGAGACGCAGACGCCGGAACAAAGCGCAGACGGCGCTGCCGCAGCGGCCAATCGCGCCACTCCTTCGCATCTTCGCCTCTGGATTCGCGATGTGCTGGTCTCCGTCGCCGCCTCATTCCTGATCATCACGTTTCTCTATCAGCCGGTGCGCGTGGAAGGCACCAGCATGCAGCCCGAGCTGCGCGATCAGGACCGCCTCTTCATCAACAAGTTCGCCTATCGTTTTGAAAGCATCTCACGCGGCGACGTCGTGGTTTTTCACTATCCCCGCGATCCGCAGAAGAGCTACATCAAGCGCGTCATTGCTCTACCCGGCGACTCACTGCGCATCGATGACGGCCGCGTATTCGTGAACGGCAACCGCGTCAGCGAACCCTATGTTCCGCTCCGCTATCAGGACGAGCGCTCCATGCCTGAGATCGTGATTCCCCGCGATGCGTACTTCGTCATGGGCGATCATCGTTCCATCTCGAGCGACAGCCGCGACTTCGGCCCCGTCGATCGCGAGCTCATCTACGGCAAAGCTGCCTTCATCTACTGGCCCGCCGACAACATCGGCCTCATCCACTGAACTTACCGCTCAGGTATCCGCCTTCGGCACCCGCTCCAAATGTCTCACCGCAGCTCTAATAATGCAGAAAGGGTGCGCTAGGCGCACCCTTTGCTTTTGCGGATCGATTGTCATCCTGCCGAGTGGCCCATCCAAGCCCGAAGTTGGCTTGGGTGGGCAGGCATGAACCTCAGCAGGCAATCTCCAGCTCTCACGAGAGTTTCCATCACGCGACCAGCGGGAGCGCGTGCCGAAGGCGATTCGCCCTGCGCGCAGCAGCCGAAGGCAATTCGCCCTGCGCGAAGCAGCTATCTTTCTGCGACACGATCCAGCAGATCGAAAAACTCGGGGAACGAGATCGCTGCCGATTCGGCGCCACGGATGACGGTCTCACCCTCGGCACGCAGCGCCGCAACCGAGAAGGCCATCGCAATGCGATGGTCGCCGCCCGCGTCGATCACCGCGCCGCGCAGCTTCTGGCCGCCTGGCACATCGAGACCGTCTTCGAACTCCTCGACCTCGGCCCCCATGGCACGCAGATTCTTCGCAACCAGAGCGATACGGTCCGACTCCTTCACGCGCAGCTCCTTCGCGTCGCGAATGCGGATGCCGTTCTTCGTGTAAGGCGCAATCGCCGAGATGACCGGCAGCTCATCGATCAGCTGCGCCGCCAGCGCGCCCGAAATCGTCGTGCCTGTGAGGCCGTCCGCCGGCGCATTGACCTGCACCGTGCCGACCAGCTCGCCGTGCTTGTCTTCCAGGTTCAACACACCGATGTGCGCGCCCAGAGCGGTCAGCACATCGAGCAGCGTGGCACGCGTCGGGTTCATGCCCAGGCCGTCAAAGATCAGGTTCGACTGCGGAAAGAGCGCCGCCGCGCACAGAAAGAATGCCGCCGAGGACATATCCCCCGGCACCGCCGCTTCGATCGCCTGCAGCTTCTGCCCGCCGACAATCGAGACGGACTCAAGCGTGCGCTCCACCTGCGCCCCGAAGGCCCGCAGAGCCAGCTCGCTGTGGTCGCGCGTGCGCACGGCTTCACGCACAATCGTCGTGCCCTCCGCCTGCAGCCCGGCAAACAGAACCGCCGACTTCACCTGCGCGCTTGGCACCGGCGTGGTGTAGTCCATTGCCTTGAGAGCCTTGCCGTGGATCGTCACCGGCGCGTGCCCTTCGGTGAGCTCGATCTCCGCGCCCATCTGCGAGAGCGGCTTACGCACGCGCTCCATCGGACGGCGTGTCAGCGAGGCATCACCGATCAGCGTGAAGCTGCCCTGCTGCGGAGCCAGAAGTCCAGCGAGCATGCGCATGGTCGATCCCGAGTTTCCGCAGTCGAGCGGGTTCGAAGACGGCGTAAACACACCGCCGACACCTTCCACTTCAATCGCCTCCGCCGTGCGCGTCACCTTCGCGCCGAGCGCCTCGACGCAGGCCAGGCTGCTGGCGCAGTCCGCGCCGCTCGAAAAGTTCGTAAAGCGCGACTTGCCCGCGGCCAAGCCGCCCAACAATGCGTAACGGTGAGAGATACTCTTGTCGCCGGGCAGGCGCAGGCTGCCGAGAATGTTGCGGGCGGGGGCGACGATGCGTTCGGTCTGGACTTCGGTCGAGGACAATGCGATCTCCGGAAAAAATCTTCCTCTTATCCTAAATGCTTACGCTCCGGACCTGGGAGCAGCCGCCCTTCTCCTTCAACCCGGCCGCGCCACAAAATCTGCTTCGCCATCGGGCACCGCCGCCTTTACACTCCCGCCATGCTGAAGATTCGCCCTGCCTCGCTCGCTGCCGTCTTCGCCCTCTGCCTGCCCTTTCTCACACACGCGCAATCGGCCCGATTTTCGGTGACCTTCCCCGCCTCGCAGAGCGCCCAGCCTCTCGATGGACGCCTGCTTCTGCTGCTCTCGAACAACACGGCAGAGGAACCGCGCAACCAGATCGATGACACGCCAAAATCGCAAATGGTCTTCGGCGTAACCGTCGATCACTGGAAACCGGGCGAGCCCGTCCTCGTCGATGAGCGCGCCTTCGGCTACCCGGTCCGCAGCCTGAGAGACGTCCCCGCATCCGATGCATCGCGGCCTCGCCCCGCAGGCGCGCTGCCACCCGGTGAATACATGGTGCAAGCCGTACTCAACCGGTATGAGACCTTCCACCGCGCCGATGGCACCACCGTAAAACTCCACATGGATCAGGGTGAGGGCCAGCACTGGAACATCTCCCCCGGCAATCTCTACAGCAAACCGCAGCGCATCACCCTCAACGAGCTGGCAGGGTTACGAAAGCCCTTCAGCCTCACGCTCGATCAGCAGATCCCGCCCATTCCCGAGCCCAAAGATACGAAGTACATCCGGCACATCAAAATCCAGAGCGCGCTGCTGACAAAGTTCTGGGGACGGCCCATGTATCTCTCCGCCATCGTGCTCGTGCCCTGGGGCTTCGACGAGCATCCCGACGCGCACTTCCCGCTCATCATTTTTCACGATCACTTCGTCGACGGTTTCGACAACTTCCGCACCGAACCGCCCGATCCGAACCTGAAACCCGACTACTCCGACCGCTTTCACATCGCCGGATACAACCGCATCCAGCAGGAAGAGGCGTACAAGTTTTACCAGCAGTGGATCAGCCCCAAGTTCCCGCGCGTGCTCATCGTCAAAATCCAGCACGCGAACCCGTACTATGACGATTCCTACGCCGTGAACTCGGCCAACGTCGGCCCCTACGGAGATGCCATCGAGACCGAGCTGATCCCGGCCATCGAGAAGCAGTTCCGCGGCCTCGGCGCAGGCTGGTCTCGCTTCGTCTACGGTGGTTCCACCGGCGGATGGGAATCGCTCGCCGTGCAGGTCTTCTATCCCGACCACTACAACGGAGCCTTCGCCGCCTGCCCCGACCCCATCGACTTCCACGCCTATACCAATATCGATCTCTACCACGACAAGAACGCCTTCTATCTCTACGGCGCGAATAAAACCGTCGAGCAGCCCGCCATGCGCGACTACCTCGGCCACACCACCATCACAACGAAGCAGGTCAACGAATACGAGCTCGCCCTCGGCGATCACGGCCGCTCAGGCGAGCAGTTCGATATCTGGCAGGCCATCTACGGCCCCGTCGGCAAGGACGGCTACCCGCAGCCCATCTTCAACAAGGAGACCGGCGAGATCGATCACCAGACCGCCGAATACTGGCGTCAGCACTACGACCTCGAGCACATCCTCGAAACCAACTGGAGCACCCTCGGACCGAAGCTCCAGGGCAAGATCCACATCTACGTCGGCAGCGACGACACCTACTTCCTGAACGATGCTGTCTATCGCATGGAAGACTTCCTGAAATCCACCAGCAACCCGCCATACGACGGCGAAGTGACCTACGGCCCACGCGCCGAGCACTGCTGGAATGGCGATCCCACGCAACCCAACTACCTCTCACGCCTGCACTACAACACCATGTACCTGCCCAAGATCCTCGATCGCATCGAGAAAACCGCCCCTGCGGGCGCTGACCTCACCAGCTGGCGGTATTAGAGCCGTTCTCCTGAAGAGATAAAGTATGGCAAGATCGCCAGTGCCATTTTCTTTCAGAGAAAACGGCACCGGCACACTCTCTGGAGACTACGAAGCATCAGGAGAAAGGCTCTCAATGGTTACTTTTATGGCTGTGACTCTCGGACTCGTTCTCCTGCTCATCGCCTGCCTTGAAGCGGGCCGTCGCCTGCGCATGCGGCATACCGCAGACGAAGCCAGCTCGGGCCTCGGCGTCATCGACGGCGCCATCTTCGGCCTCCTCGGACTGCTGCTGGCCTTCGCCTTCTCCGGGGCTGACTCACGCTACGAAGCCCGCCGCCAGCTCATTGTCACGGAGACCAATGCCATCGGCACCGCGTGGCTGCGCATCGACCTTCTGCCCGCCGAAGCTCAGCCCGCGATTCGCCAGGATATGCGCTCGTATGTCGACGCCCGCATCGCCTTCTATCGCGACCTCAACGATAATCCAGCCCGCGCCCGGCAGGACGCGGCGGCCACCACTGCTCTGCAGACAAAGATCTGGGGCGAATCCACTGCGGCTGCCAGGCAATCTCCATTGGCTTCCACACTGCCACTCGTCGCGCAGTCGCTCAATGACATGATCGACATCACCACCACGCGCTCGGTCGCACTCAACACCCACCCGCCGCTCGCCATCTACATTCTGCTGCTGGTGCTCGCTGTAGCCGCCTCGCTGGTCGCCGGCTACGGCATGGGAGACAGGCGCAGACGGTCATGGCTGCATACGCTGGTTTACGCGGCTGCGCTGACGATGACCATCTACACCATCCTCGATCTCGAGTTCCCGCGCATCGGGCTCGTCCGCATCGACCGCTACGACAAGGTGCTGGTCGATCAACGCGGCAGCATGAACTAGTCGCGCTCCGCTTTATAGCGGATCTTGGCCAGCATGCCGGTCAGCGTCTCGGCATCTTTCGAGATCGGATTCAGCCGCCGCATCATGCGCCGCGTCTTCTCGGCCGTCGCCTCTTCGGTGTGCGGTTTCGTGTAGCCGCTGGTCGCCAGCAAATCGAGCAGCATTGCCGTCAGCCGCTCCAGTTCTTCCCCGCTCGCCGGCTTGCGCTCGGGTACAACCGGTGGCGCGGTCGCCTCCCGCGCCAGTTCGTAGAGCGTCACCGCTACGGCCTGCCCCAGGTTCATCGATTCATGCGCCGGCCGCGTGGGAATATGCATCAGCCAGTGGCACCGGTCGATGTCGTCATTCGAGAGCCCGCGCTTTTCCGATCCGAAAAGAATAGCCGCCGGCGTATGCTGCACATGTTCACGAATCAGCCCTGCGCCGTCATCCAGCCGACGCACCGGTACCTCGACCTGCCGAGGCCCCAATCCCGCCGTCCCCACCACCAGCGAGCAGTCGGCAATCGCATCATCGAGCGAATCGAAGAGTTCGGCCTCGCGCAGCAGCTCGGAGGCGCCCACTGCGGACTTCGCCTCGCGGAACGAGGCTTCCCAGGGCTGCACCACACGCAGACGGCGAAAGCCGAAGTTGCTCATCGCGCGCGCCGCCGCGCCAATGTTCAAAGGATTGCGCGTGGCCACCAGCACCACGCGCAGACGATCGCTGTGTTCTTCAGGAAGCAAACTACGAGTGTACGAGAATCACCCGCACCGCCCCAACTCCGCCCCCACACACTGTCATTCCGACCGGAGCGAAGTGGGGGAACCTGCAAGTTTGCCCGCACAGGCACAAACCCGACGGTGGCCCACTCAAGCATCTTTTGCTTGGGTGGGGAACATCCCACCACTACATCGGACGCTCCCAAAATGGCGGAGGCTCAATCCCCAGCACGCGCAGATACACATATCCCTGCCCGCGATGGTGGATCTCGTTGTCGATCGCATACTGAATCGTCGCAATTCCTGCATTCTTCCACTGGCCGAATGCCACATCCACTTCGCTGAACCGATGCGGCGGAATCTTCGGGAACTTCTCATCCAGCTCTGCGGTCTGCTCATCCCACAGCCGCAGCAGCTCGCTCTTGGTCGTGGGCTTCTCCGCCTTCAGCTCTTCCCACTTACCCGTGGCCACGCCATCCACAATCGGCACCGCCATGCGGATGAATTCCCACGCCATCTCCGAAAACGGCCGCATACGCCCCACTGAGAACGAAAACAGGTCATCCTCCGGGAGTGCCTCGATCACCCGGCGCGTCAGCCCTCTGTGTCCCTGCCAGTGCTTCAGAACTCCCTCAGCCGTCAGTGCGCTTACTTCCATCGTTTCCGTCGCCATGCCCTTCCTCCTTGTGATTCCTGGCCCTTTTGTGGGCTCAAACGAAGACTATCCACCATTCCCGACAGAACCTGTCGTAAATTCAAAGAAGAATTGAAATTGTATGTATGACCCGATCATGCGCGTGCTCACGGTGCTGGAGATCCTCCAGGCACGCGACCATGTCACCGGGGCCGAGCTGGCCGAGCGTCTCGAAGTCGACCTGCGCACCGTGCAGCGTTACATCGTTCGCCTCAAGGACCTGCACATCCCCGTCGATTCCTCGCCCGGCGTCGGCGGCTCCTATCGCCTGAAGCCCGGCTTCCGCCTGCCGCCGCTGCTGCTCACCAATGAGGAAGCTTTTGCGTTATCCCTGGGCCTGCGCGCCTTGCGCCAGATCGGCCTCTCGGCCTTCGCTCCAGCCACGGGAAGTGCACTGGAGAAGCTGGGGCGCGTATTGCCCGACACGCTCCGCGACAGCATCCACACCGTAGAGAACGTGATCGCCATCGAGCCGGGGCCCTGGGTCGTTCCCACCTCGGTCGAATGTCTCATCCGCGCGGCCTCGGCCATCCGCACCTCGAAGAGAATCCGCTTCGGCTATCAATCGCATCTGGAAGCGATCACCAACCGCCATATCGAGCCATATGCAGTCCTCCACACCGACGGACGCTGGTACCTGATCGGTCATTGCCTCTCGCGCAAAGCGCTGCGCACATTCCGGCTCGATCGAGTCACGGACCTGGAAGTCAGCGCTGTCGGCTTTCGCCGTCCCGATGACTTCGACGCGCGCAGCTACCTGCGGGAACGCATGCCCTTCGTGCAGTCCGAATACCAGGTGGATGTATGGATCGACATGCCTCTCGAAGAGGCCGGGCGCATGTTTGGCCCCATGCGGGTAGTCGCCGAGGCGGAAAATGGAGGCACGCGCCTGCGCTGTGGCCGCGACCGGCTGGAGATGTTCGCCGCCCTGCTGCTGGCGATGAACCGCAGGATCATCGTCCACAGCCCACCCGAGTTGAGCGACACATTCCGGGCACTGGCACAGAGGGCGATAGAGGTCGCGGAGGAATCGAGGACTCAACCGCTCTCATAGAAACAGTGGGAATCGAACCGTTCCCCGGCTTATGACTGCAAACAGAAATCCCCCGGCGATGCCGGGGGATTTCGCTGTAACGAGTGACTAGGCAGCAGCCACAGGCTGCGCGCAGTGGCTGCAGCGCCTCGCCGCCACCGGAATATCCGCCAGGCACTCCGGGCAGGGGCGCGTCTGCGGCGGTTCTGCAGCCTTGGCCGGGAAGAACTTTGCCATGAGCTTGTTGATGGGCAGTACGAAGAAGAAGTAGACGGCAGCCGCGATCAGGACGAACGAGATTACATCGTTCAGAAAGGTCCCATAAGTGATGTTGCTGCCATTCAGATCCAGCTTCAGGAAGGAAAGGTCCGGCTTCTTGACGATGGCTGCAATCAGCGGGTTAAGCAGATTCTTCACCAGTGAATTCACGATGTTGGTGAAGGCCGCACCGACGACCACGGCGACCGCCAGATCGATCACATTGCCCCTGAGAATAAAATCCCGAAATCCCTTCAGCATTTCCCTATGAACCTCTTTGTAAAATTTGCCCGGATACGGCCAATCCGCCGCTGGTCGCTGTCATCCTATCGCAGTCTACGGCTGACTCCGAATAGTTTTCCTGCAAAGATACTCCGGAACTCTGCGCCGTTGGATGCACAAATGGCTGAAAGGCTGGCCGAGCCAGTAAAAATTCGCGTATCCTGCCTCGTTCCGGCTGCGCCGGTAAAAGGAGACTGTTTTCTTGAACAAGATTGTTGCCTCAGCCGACGAGGCGGTTGCTGATATCCCCGATGACTCCATATTGATGATCGGCGGCTTCGGACTCTGCGGCATCCCGGAGAACCTGATCGACGCCCTGGTCCGCTGCCACGTCGGTCGCAATCTGCACGGTCTGCGGACCATCAGCAACAATATGGGAGTAGACGGCTATGGCATGGGCCGCATGCTCGAAGCAGGCATGATCGTAGCCCATACCGGCAGCTACGTCGGAGAAAACAAGCGCCTCGAGCAGAAGGTTCTCGCCGGCGAACTTGACCTAACGCTCATCCCGCAAGGTACGCTTGCCGAGCGCATCCGCGCCGGCGGCGCCGGCATTCCCGCCTTCTATACCCCGGCGGGGGTCGGCACTCTCGTCGCCGAAGGCAAGGAGACACGTGACTTCGACGGCAAACCATACCTGCTGGAACGCTGGCTGCGTGCCGACTTCGCCCTCGTCAAAGCCTGGAAAGGCGACCGCCACGGCAACCTCGTCTATCGCAAAACCGCGCGCAATTTCAATCCGATGATGGCCACGGCAGCAAAAATCACCATCGCCGAAGTGGAAGAGCTCGTCGAACCCGGCGAGCTCAACCCAGACCTCATCCACACCCCCGGCATCTACGTGCAGCGCATCCTGCAAGGCCCGGTTTACACGAAGCACATCGAGCGCAGAACCGTACGGCAGAACAAAGGATAAGAGCGCCTATCCCCTACACCTCGCCTCCTGTACCCTTCTTTGCGATCCGCACGGCCTCGTCAATGGCCTTCTGCGCGCGTTTCTGCCGGCTCTCCGGCGACTTGTAGTAGAAGATGCCCCACAGGTGTCCGCGCCGCTGTGCCGGGGTCATCTTTTCCCAGCCCGCGCGCGCCAGCGGAGTCCGTACAAATGCTGCTTCGAGAATCGGGGGCGTCTCGCGCTCGCCCTCCATCATGTTCAGCAGAATCTCCCCAAAGTCCTCCGCACGCCTCCTGCGCGCCGCTTCGCTCTTCGGAGCGGCTACCTGATCTGCAACATACTTGTGAAAGCTGTACGGCAGCTTCTCCCACCAGCGCCGCAGCGCTGCCTCGCCCTGAAGCACGCGCTTCATCTCCGCGGGAACCACCACCGTCCGCTCGTCTTCGTCGAGCTCCAGCGTGAACTCGGCCAGAGCCCCGGCCACAACCTTTGCCTCTTTCTGCATCCGCTTGTTTACCAACAGATAGAGCGCGCCCTTGCCATTTGAGAACAGCGAGGTCCGGAACGCGAAGCCATTGATCTCACCACGGACCTTCGGCGTCGCACCGGCATCCCAGTCGTCGGTGAACCCCGCAGGCAGATAGGCGACCGTCCAGCCGAGTCCCGATTTTTCTGCCACCAGCGTGGCCTTGAAACGCTTCTTTGCGGCCTTTGTCATGGTCGTCACTTTAGCCTAGCGACCGCCAAAATGTGAAAGGCCCGCTGCCAGATTCGGCAAAGCGGGCCTTGATCACCGGTGAACTGTGGAGATTGACCTGAGGCGCCCTCGCTATCCCTTCTGCGCTAACAGGGTGGGCCTCGGCGAGATGGTTGCTGTTCGCCAGGACTTGGGCCGCTGCCCGCAGGCGGCGGTCCCTTCAGGAGCCGAAGGCGGCTCTAAGCCTCAGTCACCTCACGTTGGGTCATGCAACTGCTACTGTCAGAAATTTTCATAGGCTGGATCATCCTCCTTTCCCGTGTACGAGCAGGCTAGTCCAGGCCGGAAAACAGGTCAAGACGCAAGCCTGATACGCGAGCCGCCTATCCCTCCAGCAGCGTCACCCGGCCCGTGCCGAGGTCATAGGTGCCTGCCACGATCTTCAGATGGTCTTCACGAACCATTTCAGCCAGCACTGGCGATGCTTCGCGCAGCAGCGTGGCCTGAATCCTCGCATTCTCCGCAATCGCCATCTCGAGGTCATGTCCCGCCTTGTCCACTGCCGGCTGAATATGCGGAAACAGCGAGCTGATCTGTCCCGGCACCGCTTTGCCCTGCATCGTCGCCTTCACGGCACCGCAACTCGCATGTCCCAGAACCAGGATCACCTTTGTCCCCAACACGGCCGCGCCGTACTCCAGGCTGCCGATGATCTCCGGCGTCGCCATATTCCCCGCCACACGGGTCACAAACAGATGCCCGATGCTCTGATCGAAGATCAGCTCCACCGGAACGCGTGAGTCCGCACAGGAGAGCAGAGCGGCGAAAGGCTCCTGCTTGTCCACGGTGTGGCTCTTCAATATCTGCAGGTCGTGCTCGAAGCTCGTCAGCCGCCCTTCGACAAACCGCGCATTGCCGTCCATCAGCTCTTTCAGTGCTTCGTCAGGGGTCAGCGGTGTCTGTGCAGAAGCTCGGGGTGCAAATGCCTCTTCCGCGGCCAGGCCCGCAATCAGCGATGCCACGCCACCCGCCAGCCCGGTGCCCAGAAAACTGCGCCGGGAGGTTCGGAAAGCCTCATTCCGTCCTTGCGCAACGCCATCATTGCATTCCATAGGAGATCTCCGTGCTTCGAGGTAAATGCGCCACATCATAGCCCGGAATGGCTCGAAAGATCGCCGCAAAAAGCAAAAGGCAGACCCGGAGGTCTGCCTTTTGCTACGAAATCTCTATGCCGTTACTTCTTCGCCGGAGCACTCTGCGTCGTCGGCGTGCCCTCGAGCACCGAGTGGCCCGACCCTGCATGCTTCTGCATCAGGATGGTGAGACCGATCGAGGTAACCATGAAGATGACCGCGGCCCAGGTCGTGGTGCGCGTCAGCAGGTTGGCCGCCGAGCGGGGACCGAAGGCTGTCTGCGAACCCTGTCCACCGAAAGCACCGGCCAGATCAGCGCTCTTGCCCTGCTGCAGCAGAATGACTGCAATCAGGAACAGGCACACAATCACATGGACCACAATGAAAAGGTAATACAGGAAGGTCATCGAATCGCTTTTCTGAGCCTGCGTTCCGGTCTCGCCCGTTGCCGCAGTTCGTGCAAATTAGACGGTCAGATGTCTTTGGTGCGGAAGGGGGGACTTGAACCCCCACGCCTCTCGGCGCCACCCCCTCAAGATGGTGTGTCTGCCAATTTCACCACTTCCGCATTCCGGTGAACTTCTGTCCTGAGAAGAGTATAGCAAAGATTCTGTGGATTTGTGACCCGTTCAGAAATGCTTGAGCAATTCCGCAAAATTCCTTAAATCCAACAACTTCTGCTCTGCGCCCGGCTTTGTCAGCGCATCCTGTTCCAGCACCCAGGTACCAGGGTGGTGGATGTAGATCGCATGCAGTCCCGCGGAAAGCGCCGGATTGATGTCCGACTTCGGGCTGTTTCCGATCATCCAGGTCGAGTGCGGCGCGAGCTCATACTTCGCCACCACGGCATGGTAGGCGGCCGCATTCTTTTCCTTCGGAATCTCGACGCCGGTAAAGTAGCTCGCCAGCCCGGAGCGTGTCAGTTTGTCTGCCTGCTCGGCCTCTGCGCCTTTGGTCATCAGAATCAGCCGGTGGCGGCTGGCCAGCTCCGGAATCGTCTCGGCGACACCCGGTAGCAGCTCAATCTCCTGATCTGCAATCGACTGTACGAAGCTCACAATCCGCTCATGCTTTTCCGGGGTGATGGACTCGCCGGAGAGCCGCTCGAAACAGGTCACCAGCGATTGCCGGAAACTGGTCAGCCCATACCCGTGCAGGCGTGTATTCTCGCGCTCCACTTCGTTGAGCTTCTCCCGAACCTCTTCGCGGGAGTACTCATGGTGATCCACATAAGAGATAAATGCGGCAATCGAGCGCTCAAAATAGATATTGTTTTCCCAGAGGGTGTCGTCGGCGTCCACCAGCAGCGTCTGCCCCGATGCGTATTTCCGGAAGTCTGTCGACATGTGCTTCGAGCTTATCAAACGGCTGCGAACGCCCTGAAGCAAAGGCTTCTCCCTCCCGCCAAACCATGTTGCATCTAAAAAATCACCGGATGAGGCCATCTTTTCCGGACGATACGGGTTTGTATGAACATCCGGCAGTGACCGGAGTGTTTTCGTTCCTGTATTACCAGGCTGCTCATAACGAGTGTCTTACGTTTTAACGAGGCTGATGATACGAAAACTACAACTCTTTGCTGTATTTCTTTTCACCGTCGCCCTGCTCCCCTCCATGGCGAGAGCGGGAGATGTTGCCTTGCTTCTCGAAGAACCCTACGGCGAGTTCGGGTTCTTTAATCCCACCGGCCACGCCGCGATCTACCTCAGCGACGTCTGCGCCGAAACGCCCACCCGGCTTCGCCGTTGCCAGCCGGGCGAGACCGGTGTCGTCCTCAGCCGGTATCACGCCGTAGGCGGATACGATTGGCTCGCCGTACCGCTGATTCCCTACCTCTACGCCGTCGATGATCCCGAACAGATTCCTGAATCCGCCGATCAGAAGATGGTGCTCCGTCTCCGCGACCGTTACCGCCGCCATCACCTTGCCGATATCGTGCCGGACGACCCAAAGCATGAGATCCCCAAGGGCGACTGGACCCAGCTCGTAGGCGAATCCTATGACCGCCGGATGTATGGCTTCGCGGTAAAAACGACAGAGGAACAGGACGGCGCGTTGATCGCCGAGTTCAACGACCGGGATAACACTTCACACTTCAACCTCTTTTTCCGCAACTGCGCCAACTTCTCCGAGGGCGTCATCAACTTTTACTACCCGCATGCCATCCATCGGAACTTCATCGCCGACGCCGGCCTGATGACACCGAAGCAGGCAGCGCGCTCACTGAACAGTTACGCAAAGAAGCATCCGGAGATGGACCTGCGCACCTTTGTGATCCCGCAGGTGCCGGGCTCGATCCGGCGCAGCACGCCGGTGGATGGCGTTGTCGAATCGCTCGTCAAGAGCAAGAAATACGTGCTGCCGCTGGCTTTCCTGCATCCCGTAGTCACCGGCACTCTGGTCGCGGTCTACTGGGGCGATGGGCGCTTCCACCCTGACCCCAAGTCGGCGGTCTTCGAGCCGACCCGCGATGAAACGCCGGTGAGCGCCTCGACGCAAACTGCCAGCTCGCAACCTGTCAACATCACCGCGACCGTGGTTCCTGTTTCCACGACGTCCGGCGAAGCCACCATCGTTCGCACCACATACCAGACCGGCGGGCAGAACTAATTTCTCAAGACCAGGCTCTCAAGCACAAAACGGCTCCGCGCTTGCGGAGCCGTTTTTATTTGATTCGAAAGAAGAAGCTTACGCCGTGGTCTTCGCGCAGTATTCGTTGAAGGCGCGAGCCAGTTCGCCCGCAATGGCCGGCGCCGTGTTCGACTCGATGACGAAGCGCTGCATCAGGTACACCAGCTTGCCGTCGCGCAGAATGGCCACAGCCGGCGAGGTCGGCGGATTGCCGTCGAAATACGAGCGGGCGCGCTCGGTGGCTTCGCGATCCTGACCGGCAAAGACCGTGATCGACTGATCGGGAACGACACTGTTCTGCAGAGCCAGACGCACGCCAGGGCGCATCTTACCCGCAGCGCAGCCGCAGATCGAGTTGACCACCAGCATCGTCGTGCCCGGCTGTGCCAGCGCTGCGTCGACGTCCGCCGGCGTGCGCGCTTCTTTGATGCCTACGCGCGTGAGCTCTTCACGCATCGGGATAACCATGATCTCGGGATACATTGCGGGTTTGTTCCTCCAGCCGATAAAAATCGCTTTCCTGATTGTACAAGTATGGGCCAGTTATGGCGTATTGGCCGGCAGACTCAGCTCCTGCTCACCGGCATGCAGGGCATGCTCCTGCCCATTCCATACCAGGCTGCCCTCCAGTCCGGCCGGCAATGTAACCTTCGCCGTCCAGCCCTGGCCATGCCGCACATAAGCCACCTGGATCTCCCCATCGCCATGCGGCATCGCTGCTTCGAGATGGCTCAGCCCGCCAAGATGCGGTGCAATCCGCACCCGCCGGAAGCCCGGCGCATCCGGCGCAATCCCTGCGACCACGGTCAGCAGGTCGAAATTCGGACTCGCAGACCACGCATGACAATCCGAGCGCGTCGGCTCCGGCATCTCCGCCCAGGTGCTCAGCCCCATCTTCAACATCTGCCGCCACGGCCCCAGTTGCTCGAGATAGAGATCACCCACGCCGGCATGCACCATGGCCCGCGCAAGATAGAAGCGGAAGTAGAAACTCATCTGGGACATCGGCGGAACAGGCTTGCCATCCAGCGTGACTGCATTTCTCTCCTGCGATGCCAGCACGCGCCGGATCACCTCGGCCAGCGATGCCTTCGGCGCCGTGTCCGTCAGCACAGCCAGCACATTCGCTTCCGTGCTGAAGCTCTTCTTCTCCGGCGTATCCGCATAAAGCCCCGATGCCGCATCGAAGCTCTCGCGATTCACCGCTTCCCTTGCCCGCTCGATCATCGCCTCATACTGCGCCGCCCGCTCGGCGCTGCCGAACTTCAGCTCCAGCTCCCGCGCCTCCTGCAGCGCTGCGACAAACTGCAGCGTGAGGAAGGTCGATCCCCCATCCGCATCCTGTGGCGGCGTGCCGTACGGATAGCCGGAGGTCCAATCTCCGAACTCCCACCACAGCATCTTGCCCAGCAGCCCGTCGGGGCGCTGCCGCGCGGTAAACCAGTCCAGCACCGTGCGTGTGTGCGGAAGCATCTGCTTCACCAGCGCCTCATCGTCCACGTACATCCAGTAGTCGTGCACCATTCCCACCCACAGCAGCGAAAAGGGAGGAATGAGCTGAGGCATGCCCGAAGGGTACCGGCTCTCCGTGATGCCTTCCGGTGTCCGCGAGTCGTCAATGTTCTCAATCGCCTGCTTCGCCAGCCGGCTGTCCCCACTCATCGCATAGGAGATCAGAGCCTGAATGCGCGTGTCGCCGACATATTGCAACTGCTCCCAGTACGGCGCATCCATGTATGTTTCATGCGCGCAGAGCCGCGCCGTGCGCCAGCCGGTTGCGAAGATCGCATCGAGCTGCGGAATATCGCCGTCGATCTTCGCCCGCTCCTCAAACGGATACGCGGTGAACCACGCCCGCAGTGCGTCGAGCTTCAGCGGCTGATCCTGCGTCGTCACATCCACCTGCAGATACCGCCATGTCCGCCACCACAAGGGTGAAAACCTGCGATGCTCGCCGCCATCGGGGAGAAATTCATCGGTGAGGCCCTGAATCTGCCTGCCCGCGGTCTCATTGCGATCGCCCTTGTTGCCCTGCGCGTCGTAAAGCGCCTCGGCATAGGTGATGTGGATGTCGGCGTCTCGCCCTCCGCTCGTGATGAGCTCGGGATACGCCGTCTGCAGCACACGATGATCGAGCAGCAGCTTCACATGCGTGTGCGCAGGAATCACCACCGGCATGCCGGGGAAGGCCTTCGCTCCCGCCAGTTCACCCTCGACACGCACCACCACGCCTGCGTCCGTCAGCCGATGCTCCATCGGAGGCAGCTCATCCGGAACCAGCTCCCAGGCTGTCGGCGCGTCTAAAGCCTCTCGCGTCGCCGCGTGCCCGATCGGCTCCGCCGTCTGCCATGTTGCTGCCGACTCCTCCGCATCCCAACGCCAGTCGAGCACCCGGCCGTCGATACGCTCGGATGGTCCAGCGCCAAAGTAGCCCGCCGAGGAATTCAGCTTCGTCTCGGCGCGGCCCTGTTCTTCGTGCACCTGCCATGCCGAGCCCGTATCCACTGCATCCTCGGCAGCCGTGTCTCCCTGCATCAGGAAGCCGGTGCGATAGCTCATCTGCGCCACCGGCGCATCCGTGCCGAAATTCCACACCAGCGCGGCCAGGGTGTTTTTTCCCGCATGCAGCAGCGGCGCCAGATCAACGGTTTCGAAGCGCCAGTGAAAGACGTCGCCGCGTGCCGGACCTTCCGCCGCATACTGCCCGTTCACATGCAGCAGATAGCGGTTATCGCCCGAAACATGCACCCAGTAATGCGCGGGGACGGCGGCCAGCGTGATCTGCCTGCGGAAGACATACACCCCGGGATCGCGCGCCGGCGCCCCAGGACAGGTAACCCACTCCGCAGGCCAGTGCGCTGCCATCAGCCGGCTATCGAGAGGCCGAGGAGTATCCTGCAGGCCAAAAGCTACGGACCCACTCGAGAGCAGCAAGGCAGAAAGACAGCGCAACCAGAAGAATTTCATACCCGGCCATCCTAGAAGAAAATCCGTAATGCCGGCACATATCGAACGCGATCAGCAGGAGCGAAGACCGAAGGCGAATCGCTCTACGCGAAGCAGTCGGGTATGCTCTCGTGTAACCCGGTTTTCATCTCCATCGCAAACGAGGTTCCCACTTGCGCCGTTCTCTGCCCGCTCGCCGCTCTCTCCTCATTGCCGCCACCACTGCTCTGCTTCCCATCGCGCTCACCGCGCAAACGGCCCTCACCCCGCCTGACTCCGTCTTCGGCTACAAGGATTTCTCCACGCAGGCAAAGATCGACCAGACCTTCCTGGCTGTACCCGATGCAAAGCTCGCCGGCGAGGAGTTGAAGACGCTCACCGCCGTGCCGCATATCGCATCCTCCAAAGAGGACTACGCCACTGCGCAGTACGTCGCCAAAAAGTTCAAGGCCGCGGGTCTCGAGACGACGATCGTCCCCTACAAGGTGTGGCTGAACCTGCCCGCCGAGTCGAAAATCACCGCCACCACCGCCGACGGCAAGCCGCTCATGTCCGGCCCCACGCCTGAGCACGTCTCGCACGATCCCTTCCAGGACGATCCCCGCGTGATCATGCCCTTCAACGGCTCGTCGGCCTCGGGCGACGTGACCGCCGACGTGGTCTACGCCAATTACGGCCGTCCCGAAGACTTCCAGAAGCTCGCCGATGCCGGCATCGATATTGCCGGCAAGATCGTCATCGTCCGCTACGGCATGAATTTCCGCGGCGTCAAGGCCTACATCGCGCAGGAGAAGCACGCCGCCGGCCTCGTCATTTACTCCGACCCCGCCGACGACGGCTACTTCCGCGGCGACAAATATCCCAACGGCCCCTACCGCCCGGACACCGGCGTGCAGCGCGGCTCCATCCAGTACATGTTCAAGTACCCCGGCGACCCGACAACGCCCGGTATTGCTTCGACGCCCGACCTTCCCATGTCGAAGCGCATTCCTCCCTCGCAGGCCACCAGCCAGCCGACCATCCCGTCGATCCCCATCTCCTACCATGATGCGGCGCCCATCCTCGAGGCCATGAAAGGTGCAACCGTGCCCCACGGATGGCAGGGCGCGTTGCCCTTCACCTATCACCTCGGCGGTGCGGGCGCGGTCAAGGTCCACCTCGTCCTCAAGCAGGACTACCAGTACCGCACCATCTGGGACGTCATCGGCAAGATTCCCGGCACCGAGGCGCCGAACGACTGGGTCGTCGCCGGCAACCATCGCGACGCCTGGGTCTACGGCGCCGTCGACCCAAACAGTGGCACCGCCGCCATGCTCGAATCGGTGCATGGCATCGGCGAGCTGCTGAAGCAGGGATGGAGGCCCAGGCGCACCATCGTCTTCGCCAGCTGGGATGCAGAGGAGGAAGGCCTCATCGGCTCGACCGAGTGGGCCGAAGGCCACGCAGACGAACTCGCGCACGCCGTCGCCTACTTCAACACCGACGTCGGCGTTTCCGGCCCCAACTTCGATGCCAGCGCCGTGCCCTCGCTTAAGGAATTCATTCGCCAGGTCACGAAAGAAGTACCGAGCCCCAAGGGAGGCAGCGTCTACGACCAGTGGAAGAAGCAGCAGGACCAGCGCCCGGCGCTCGGCGTGCAGGAACATGCCTCGAAGGAATCCGCGCATCTCGACAACGATGTCGAGATCGGAGATCTTGGCTCAGGCTCCGACTTCACACCGTTCATCCAGCACCTTGGCGTGCCTTCGTCCGATATCGGCTCGGGCGGTCCCTACGGCGTCTACCACTCGGTCTTTGATAACTACGCCTGGTTCACCATGAACGCCGACCCCACCTTCGTCTACGAACAGGAAATGGCGCGTGTCTTCGGTCTCGAAGTGCTGCATATGGCCGACGCCGACGTGCTGCCTTACGACTACGTGACCTACGCCCGTGAGATCGAGGAATACATCGGCGCCGCGAAGAAGAAGGCGCAGACTGAGGGTCTCACTCTCGACACCTCCGCCGCCGAAGACGCGACGAAGCAGTTTCTCGCAGCGGCTAAGGCGATCAAGGCAAAGCAGGATCACCCCTCCGGTAACGACGCTGCTCTCAACACCAGCCTCCGCGCCACTGAAGGCGACTTCCTCTCTGCCGCCGGCCTGCCCAACCGCCCGTGGTTCAAGCACACCGTCTACGCGCCCGGCGAATACACCGGCTACGCGGCCGTCGTCATCCCCGGCGTAAACGAGGCGCTCGACGCGAAGAAGGCCGAGCAGGCCCAGGCGCAGCTGGCCGTGTTGACCGAGGCCATCCAGCGTGCCGCGGCCACACTCGAAAAGGCCGGAGAATAGCAGGAAACACCCAAGGGTGCCCCACCCATGACAGCTTTTGTCATGGGTGGGTCTCACACGAATCCCAACCAGAGCCTCATCACCGGGTGCCCCATGTCTCGCCGTTGAGACATGAGTGCTTCTCTGTTCGAAAAACAAACCTGAATCGCGACCGGCGGGAGCACAGGCCGAAGGCGGGTCGCGCGGCGCGCAGCCGCGAAAAATCTTCTCTTTCCCTCTTGCAACCAAACGCGGACCATTTTAGTCTTATTTTAGGTCGGGACGGCCGCGGCAGTCTTTTGGCGAAGCGCCGCGGTTGCCCTGAGAGATCGACGATAACGGCTGGCGGTGCCCTTCGGGCGCTCCCGCGGTGTCGTTCGCGCAGGAGAAGCTCGGATGAGCGATCGGAAAAAATTCAAGATCCAGCGTGCGCTGGGAATCGAGCTCCCGGGGCTGGGCAAGCCCGGAGCACTGGAAAAGCGGAACTCCCCCCCGGGACAGCACGGCCGCCTCAAGAAACGCAGCAAGAGCCAGTTTGCGCTGCAGCTCATGGAAAAGCAGAAGCTGCTCTTCCACTATGGCCTGCGTGAGGAGCAGCTCCGCCGCTTCGTACGCAAGGCGCGCAGCCTGAATACGGCCAACTGGATCGAGAGCCTCATCGGCCTGCTCGAACGCCGCCTCGACAACGTCGTCTTCCGCCTCGGCTTTGCGCGCAGCATTTCTGCCGCCCGCCAGCTGGTTTCGCACGGACACGTGACCGTCAATGGCCGCCGCCAGACCATCGGCTCCATGGTGCTCCGTCCCGGCGAGGTCGTCTCGCTCTCCGAGCGTGGCCTGCAGATGGACGTCGTGCAGACATCGCTGCGCGCGCCGCGGCTCACGATGCCGTCTTTTCTTCAGTACCAGAATCCTTCCACGCCGGATCGTGGCGTGGTGTTGTCCATCCCGGGAACAGCGCATGTGCCCTTCGAATTCAACAGCAACCAGGTCGCCGAGTACTACGCCAAGCGCGGCGTTTAAACGCAGGTCCACCCCAGGTCGCGCGCGGGCGCGGCGTGTCTTCCACCGCGAACCGAAAAGCAGGAGTAGAGATGAACGACTTCAACGTGATTCTGGCGGACTTGCCCGGCCTGGGCCGCGTGCGGGTATGCGACTGCAACTCCATCCATGTCAGCGTGGGACCAGTAACCCTGAATCTTTCGCCTGAGGCCTTTGCGCAGGCGGCAGCCATGTTCGGAGACGCCATGCGCCGCTACGCCAAGCTGCTGGAGTCCCAGATGGCGACCAGTCCAGGCAGCTTTCCTGCCGCAAAAACCAGCCTCGTAACCCACTAGGTCGTATCCACATAGAGCAATAGAAAAATGGTGTCATTTCGACCGGAGCAGGACAGCTTCATCGTCCTGCGCAGCGGAGAAACCTGCGGTTCTACCTGTACCGGCAAAACCGCAGGTTCCTCCACTCCGCTTCGCTCCGGTCGGAATGACAAAGTAAGAAGGAGGCTCCGGTCGGGATGACAACGATAAGGGTACGTTCTTTACTTTCAGACCATCTCTATAGGGATACAACCTAACGCCTTCTCCCCTCTGGCCAGATGCGGACTTGAGGGGAGAATGCGAAATATCCCCGCCCCATGGCCATCCCACGAGGCCATAGTTCCTCAGAAAGCCAAAGGCCCTGTTCACCAGTGCGAACAGGGCCTTCGGCTTTTTTGCTTATGGTTCTTTAGCTAAAGAGCAGGATGCCTTCCGTCTTCTCTGCGCCTTCCTTGCCGATCGGACGATAGTAGAGCTGGTTGTTCTCGAGATAGACCTCGAGGAAGGCTGGACGCTCGGTGATGCCGCCCGCGATGAGCGCCTCCGAGAGCGGATCTTCCACGTAGCGCTGCAGAGCGCGGCGCAGCGGACGCGCTCCATAGCTGCGGTCGATCATCGTCTTGTCGAGAATCCACTTCTTCGCATCCTCCGTCACCGAGATGGTGATCGCCTTCTGCACCAGATTGGCATTGAGCTGCGCCAGCAGCAGCTCGATGATCTGAATCAGGTCGGCATCGGTCAGCGACTGGAAGAGGATGATCTCGTCGATACGGTTCAGGAACTCGGGGTTGAAGGTACGCTTCACCTCGTTCTTGACCAGCTCTTCGATCTTCTCCATCACCAGCTCTTCGCGCTCGCTCTGGAAGCCGAGACCCTGCTTACGCTGCAGGTGGCGCGCACCGATGTTCGAGGTCATGATGATGATCGTGTTCTTGAAGTCGACCGTGTTGCCCAGGCCGTCCGTCAGCTGACCATCTTCAAAAACCTGCAGCAGGATGTTGAAGACATCCGGATGCGCCTTCTCGATTTCGTCGAGCAGGACCACCGAGTACGGCGAGCGCTTCACGCGTTCCGTGAGCTGTCCGCCCTCCTCGTAGCCCACGTAGCCCGGAGGCGAACCGATCAGCTTCGAGACCGAATGCTTCTCCATGAACTCCGACATATCGAAGCGGATGAGCGACTTCTCCGAGCCGAAGAGGAACTGGGCCAGCGTGCGCGCCATCTCCGTCTTGCCGACGCCCGTCGGTCCGAGGAACAGGAACGAACCGATCGGCCGGTGCGGCGATTTGAGTCCGGCGCGCGAGCGGCGAATCGCGCGAGCCAGAGCCGAGATGGCCTTCTCCTGCGAGATGACGCGCTTGTGCAGCTCTTCCTCGACGCGCAGCAGCTTCTGCGTCTCTTCTTCCTTGATCGAGGTGATGGGCACACCCGTCCAGCGGCTCACCACGTCCTCGATATCCTCGCGCGAGACGATGCCCGCGGTCGAGTCGTCGAGGTGATACTTGTCGCGCAGCGCGCGCAGATTCTCGCGCTCCTTGCGTTCCTCGTCGGAGTAGAAGCGCGCCTTCTCGAACTCGTGGTTCGCGATGGCGTTCTCCATCCGGTGAACGATGAACTTGATCCGCTTCTGGACCTCGGTAATCTCCTCCGGCAGGGAGGTCTGGCGCAGCTTCACGCGCGCACCCGCCTCGTCGATCAGGTCGATCGCCTTGTCCGGCAGAAAGCGATCCGGAATGTAACGGTTCGAGTGCGAGACCGCGAACTCGATGGAGTCATCGGTATAGCTGACCGCGTGGAACTTCTCGTAGCGGTCCTTGATGCCCATGATGATCTTGACCGCGTCCTCTTCGTTCGGAGGCGGCACCTTGACGGCCTGGAAACGGCGCTCGAGCGAGCGGTCCTTCTCAATCGACTTGCGATATTCGGCCGGCGTGGTTGCGCCGATGCACTGAATCTCGCCGCGAGAGAGAGCCGGCTTGAGAATGTTGGCGGCGTCGAGCGAGCCCTCGGCCGAACCCGCGCCCACCAGCGTATGCAGCTCGTCGATAAAGATGATGGAGTTCTGATTCTCCATCAGCTCCTTCATGATGGTTTTGAGGCGTTCTTCGAACTGGCCGCGGTACTTGGTGCCGGCGACGATCAGCGAAAGATCGAGCGCCAGTACGCGCTTCTCCGCGAGGAAACTCGGCACGTCGCCGTCGGCAATGCGCTGCGCGAGACCTTCCACAATGGCCGTCTTGCCGACGCCCGGCTCGCCGATCAGCACCGGATTGTTCTTGGTGCGGCGGCACAGGATCTGAACGACGCGTTCGACTTCCTGGTCGCGGCCGACCAAGGGATCGAGCTGGTTGTCCATCGCCGCCTGGGTCAGATCACGCGAAAACTCCGCCAGCAGGCTCTGGTCGCGGCTGCGCTGCTGCTGTTGCGGCTTCTCCTGCGTAGTACGGGCCAGCTCTTCGCGGATGGCAATCAGCTTCAGGCCGCGCTCGTGCAGAATCTCTGCCGCGAAGCACTTCTCTTCGCGCAGCAGGCCCAGTAAGAGATGTTCGGTCCCAATGTGCTTGTGCGAGAGCCTCTCGGCCTCTTCGGCCGCATAGGCCAGCACGCGCTTGCATTCATTGGAGAGCGGCAGATCGACCGAGGTAGACACCTTCTCACGGATGGTGGTGTGGCCCTCGATCTGCTTGCGAATGGATTCCACCGAGGCGTGAGAGCGAAGGAAGCGGTTGGTCAGCGCCTTGTCCTCACGCAGAAGCCCGAGCAGCAGGTGCTCGGTTTCGATGTATGGGGACCCGAACTGGCTTGCCTCATACCGCGCGAAGAAGATGACGCGCCGTGCTTTTTCTGTATAGCGTTCGAACATGTTCCCCCTGGGAAAATCCCA